>CAMYJX010000071.1:0-4734 GCA_947258825.1 uncultured Pseudomonadales bacterium | reverse complement strand
TCACCGCAAGTCCGAATCAAATTGAAACGGTGTGCGATCATGTTGGAAGCTTAAGTACGGACCCGCGCTGCCGCCAGCTGCGCGGCCAGCTGTGCAAGGAAAGCCTCCTGGTCGAGGCCGCTGCGCTCGATCAGTCCGCTTACGTCGCCTTTCAAGCGTCGGCGGTCTGCGTCTGTCAGATCTTTGGCCGTCCCCACGACGATGGGGATGGCGCGCCAGCGTTCCTCCTTGCGGATCTGGAAAACGAATTCGAAACCGTCCATCACCGGCATCATGAGATCCAGCAGAATGAGGGCTGGCACCTCTGTGGCCAGGTGCTCCAGGGCCAGCTTGCCGTTCTCTGTTTCGCCAACGCGCCAGCCTTCCTTTTCCAGTATTCGGCGCAGAACCCGGCGGTTCTCCGGCTGGTCATCGACCACCAGCGCGTAGTTGTTGGAACCCATGGGTGCATATCGTTCGAGCAACTGGATGAGCTGCTCTCGCTTGACCGGCTTGGTCAGGTATTCCGTGGCGCCGAGGGAATATCCCAGCTCCCGATCGTTCGTCATGGTGACCATGATCACGGGGATCTCCTGGGTGGCCGGGTCTGCTTTCAAATCGCGCAACACCTCCCAGCCATCCATGCCCGGCATCAGCACATCCAGCGTAATGGCGTCGGGGCGCAGCGTCTGCGCTAGCTCGAGCGCTTGAGGTCCACGATTGGCGCTGACGACGCGCATGCCGGCGCTGCGCAGCGTACGGCCGAGCAGATCAACCGCGGTGGGGTCATCGTCGATCACCAGGATGGTCGGTTCCGTTGCCTTGTGCTCGACGGAATCAACCATCGGCTGCGGCGTCTCTGTGGGGTCCTGCAGGGGCTGCTCCAGACGGGCTGGAAGCCGGATCGTGAAGGTTGATCCCTCGCCGACCCTGCTCACTACGGTGATATCACCGCCAAGCATCTGGCAGAACCGACGGCTGATCGATAGGCCGAGCCCGGTTCCACCGTAGTCGCGGGTGGTGGTCTCGTCGGCCTGCGAAAACTCCCCGAAGATGAGGTCCATCTTTTCTCCGGGAATGCCGATCCCCGTATCTGCTACGGACATCCGTACCCAGTCGATGCCGCTGGTCCGTTCTAACTCGACCTCAAGATGAATTTCACCATCGTGAGTGAACTTTGCGGCGTTGCTCAGCAGGTTGAAGAGCGCCTGACGAACCTTCAGGCTATCAGAGTGCATCTCACCGACGGCATTGTCCACGTGCACGTGCAGTCGATTGTTATTGTTCCGCGCCAGCGTCTCGGCTGTTGCCTTCACGCTGTCGATCATGGAGGCAACGTCGAAGGTTTCCGTATAGATCTCCATCTTGCCGGCTTCAATTTTCGAGATGTCCAGCACGTCGTTGATCAATGCGAGCAGATGCGTTCCCGCCTCGTGGATTTTCTTCAGGTCGCCGGTAGTCGCGGTATCTTCCTGCTCCTCTGCTTCTTCCATGAGCATCTCGCTGTAACCGATGATGGCGTTCATGGGCGTGCGAAGCTCGTGGCTCATGTTGGCGAGGAAAGCGCTCTTCGCTTTGTTGGCTTCGTTGGCAGCATCCCGACTTCTCGCCAGTTCCTCTGTCGCCTCCTCGATGCGCAAAGAGATCACCCGATTACGTCTGAGCAGCACCCCGATGAACAGCGCTGCCAGAGCGGATACGGTGCTTCCCGCCAGCAGAGCGAAGCCAGCGAGCCTCGCGCGCGGACCTCCCTGGAACTCGTTGGTGAAATGCCAGGTAATAGCCACGTCGGCACCCGCTGACATGGTTCGGGTGGTAGCCGCGTGCGCTGATTTTTCGTCGACGCCGTTGTAAATCCGCAGCGGATCGCCGCCCAGAAACCTGCCTTCAAGTTCCAGCGCCATACCTGCCGGTACGAACTGCTGGTACAGACCTGAGATCATGGCTTCGACATTCACCAGGCCGGCGACGATGCCAGGCTCGCCGTCCTGTTGAAACACGCTCAGCGCGACAGGTGTGATCAACGCGTCGGCGCCGTTTCTGATCGGGGGAGCCATGAATATCCTGTCGGGTTCCCTCAACGCGGCATCGATAGCCAGCCTCAGCTCCTTCGAATCGCCCGGCGCCGCATCTGGGGCCAGGGGTCCGGTGGTGTCGGTGGAAAACATGAGCTCTGGTCCGCTTGCAGGAACGACGCGGAAGTACCCGGCGGAATCCAGGAAGAAGGCGGTTGCTCTGTTTTCCAGCCCGTTCATTCCGTTCAGAAATTCGACATCCGTTAGGTTTTCGGAATTCTCAGCAAGCATCCCGAGGCTGGACAGTGGAGCGAGGCTTTCCTCCAGCCAGGTCAGCAGGATGAACGAAAGCCTTTCGGCGATCTGGTCTGCCTCGGTTTCCCACGCTCGTTGCGCATCCTGTCGGAATGCGGACCGCAGGCTCCAACTGCTGCCCGTGCCGATAACCAGAATCAGCAGCGGCACGAGCCAGAGCGAGACAGACCTGTTGAGAGGGCTGGGCAACCGGTGCTTTGCTCAGTTGCTCGTGCTGTAGACGGGGCGAAATCCTCGCGGCGCGAGTGTGGTTGACGTATCCCAGTCCTTCAGCTTTGTGCGATCGATGAGCAAGGGACGAGGGGCCGCGTGCTGAACAAATTCCTTCTTTTCCAGCACGCGAACCATCACGTCAACGGCGATCCTAGCCTGCAGCGCCTGCTGATCACTGGGCGCCGCAAGGATGGTGCCTCGGCGGATACCTCGATGGACGCCCGGACTGTAGTAGTAAGCCAGTACGCCGACGTCATTGGCCATGCCGCGCTTGCGGAGCACTTCCACGGCGGCGCTGGCAGTGACCGCGGTGCCCACGATGTAGTCGAGCCCGTCGCCATGCTGGTCGAGTACCTCTTCTACCAGCTGGCTTTGAGCCGCGTGGCCGGTATCGCCATATCGCGTTGCCACGACCTCGATGTTGCTGTCGCGAATGGCCTCCGTGAAGCCGGCATCACCGGCCGAGACCCAGGAAGCGCCGCTTGGGCCAGGGAACCAGGCGACTTTCAACGCTGCCTCGCCATCTTCCAGCTTCTCGAGCAGATAGGTCCCGATCAGCGATCCGGCGTCCCAGAAATCGGCGGCAATCCGGGCGCTGATATTTGTCGATTGCATGCCGTTGATCAGATCCACCACCGGGACGCCCTGACTTTCCGCTTTCTGCAGCAGGTCTTCCAATCCGTCCTGGGAGACGGCGCTGACGATTAAACCATCGGCGCCGTCGGCGAGACATTGTTTGACGTGCTCGCGCTGCATATCCGGATACTCGTAGCCTCCCGCTTCGAACAGAGACAGCTCGACCCCGAGGCGGCGCGCCTCCGTGATCAGCGCATAATTGACAGCCAGCCAGTAGGCGTCCTTCAGGTGGGGAATCGACGCGCAGATCTGCCAGCTCCGGGACGCTTTCTCCAATGGCATGTACGTGATCGGCGAGCGCTGCCGTTGGGCGTTGAATGGCGGCTGCCAGACGTCTATGTCAACCGGATACCAGGCCTGGGCCGCGGCAACGGCCTTGCCGGTGAGGGGAACAAGCAGCACAGCGCAAATCAGCAGCCAGAGCGTGCAGAAAGTTGCGCGCGTATACATGTGGAATCCTCGCTCAGTCCGCTGGTTTCTGCTGACAACCTTAGGGGGTGCCTCAGCCATTCGGGAATTATGCCCCAAATCAAGATGCCTGAGGATGGTTGCCGGGTTCGGCGACTTCTTTCTGGGCCCGCCCGGAGAATGTCGAGTATCATGCTGCACGCCGGGGGTGAACCGATTCTGGAGTAAATAACTTGGGGACTTTCAAGATCAGGCTGAGTTGCGTGCTGGCGCTTTTGATCCTTGCGCTGCCTTGTGCAGCCGAACCAGCTCCGGAGGCGCCTTCAGCCCCGCCGCCAAATCCCTTCGGTGCGCTGGCAGCCATGGTCGATACCCTGGCGGCGGACGACATCGGCCTCGTCGCGCGGGTGCACTTTGCTACCCACACCGGAGATTTCGACAGATCTCGAGCGTTCTATCGAAACCTCGGTTACACGGAAGGCGTGAGCGACTTTCCGCTCACCAATACTCATCAGATGGCGCGCGCCCTGGGCATGTTCGACATCTGCCAGTACGAGCTTGTCGCCGGCGAGGTGATCACGCTGCCTGGCAGCCTGAACACGGCAAGCATCGATCTGCTGCAGTTCAAGACCCCGTATAACGACGACCCGCCGTATGAGTTGCCCAATCATCTCGGCATGGCTTATGCCGCCCTGCTGACGACGGATCTCGCCAGCGACATGGCCTACATGAAGACCGTGGGCGCGGAATTTCTTTCCGAACCTTACGGCATACCCGGCGATCAGTTCGTGTTCTTCCGCGATCCGGACGGCGTGCTGTTCAAGCTCATGGAGACCGCGCCCCCGCATGGCGATACGGAAGCCAACACGCACCTTGTCGCGATGCCTTACATCGGCATCAACGTCAGCGACTTCGAGAAGTCACTGGCGTTCTATCGTGCGCTTGGTTACACGGTCACCAAGCCCTTGCCTGAAGTAGGGACGTTGGAAGAAGCGCGCGCCTACGGGCTGGACGAACCTTTTCGAGTCAAAGGCGCGGACATCGCGCTGGCGCGGGGTGACCGGCACGTGCTGCGGCTGATGCAGTGGATCAAGCCTTACAACGATGATCCCGCGTACCCACCGCCCATCAATCACAAAGGTATCAATCGCATCGCGCTGGTGGGGCT
>CAMYJX010000070.1 GCA_947258825.1 uncultured Pseudomonadales bacterium | reverse complement strand
CCGTCGGTGTCGTGCTCGCCTTGTGCTGGCCGCTGTTCGATGCGCGCTACCGCGATTTGGAGATGATCGGGTCGTCGGCCATGACCGGCCTCGTCGCCAGCCTCGGCGCAGGCGGTCTGATCCTCGCCAGAGTGGAATCGACGGTCAACGTCACCGCATTCCTGGTCATCATGCTCTTCGGTGCTGTTGCTTCGTGGGCAGTGCGGCGCTTCCTACCGGATGTGCAAGGACTCGATCCCAACCTCGCCGCGGCCCTCGGCGTGCTCATCGGCGCGCTCGTCGTGGGGTTCGCCGCCGAGAGCCTCTCCCCCGCCGTTGCCCTCGTCGCAGGCGCGGCTGCCGTCGCCGGCTGGTTCGCCGGCAGAGTCATCGGGTCGATCCTGCGGAGCGGCGACGTTGCGCACACTGTGCGCGGACCTGGCCTGCTCACAGCCATCGACGGGGTCATCCTTGGGGCAGCCGGATTCTGGGTCGGTCTCTGTGCAGGTCTGGCGGTGGCCGCGGTCATACTCGTTGGCCGGTTCGCCTGGGTCTCGCGGCGTCCTGAGATCATCGAGCGGTTGTCGCATCGGTGATCGACGAGCTCTGGATACCGCTTACCCTGGCCGCGGCGTTTCTGCAGAACCTGCGTTCGCTTCTGCAGAAGCGCCTCACCGGCGCGCTGAGCGTCAACGGCGCCAGCTACGTTCGCTTCTGCTTTGCTCTGCCGTTTGCCCTGATCTACCTGGGGCTGCTGTCGGCAGAAGAAGCGCTGCCGCCCACCGGCCCGGAATTCTGGATCTATTGTCTGGTCGGGAGCCTGGGGCAGATCTTCGCGTCCGCCTGCCTGCTGGCGGCGTTTACGGTTCGTAACTTCGCCGTCAGCACCGCGCTTTCGAAGACCGAGGTGGTGCAGGCGGCCGCGGTGGGCTTTCTGTTGCTGGGTGACCTAGTGCCGACCCTGGCGGTCATGGGCATCGTCCTGAGTCTCTTCGGCGTCCTGCTCATGACCTCCAGCCTGCGCCTGGGCGATTTCCTTCGAGCCGATCGAGGCCTCGCGCTGGGCCTGCTCGCGGGCACGGGTCTGGCAGCTGCCGTTGTGGGTTTCCGGGGTGCCGCGCTGGCGTTGCCGGAGGGCGGGGTCTTTCTGCGTGCGGGCTTCGTCCTGGCCACCGCGCTCATCATCCAGACGCTGGTCATGGGGCTTTATCTCTGGCAGCGCGAGCCGGGCCAACTGATGCGGGTAGCCAGGGCGTGGCGTGGGGGGCTTTGGGTTGGGCTCTGCGGCGTGGCGGCCTCGGTCGGCTGGTTCACCGCCATGGCGCTGCAGTCGGCAGCCCTGGTCAGGGCGCTGGGTCAGGTGGAGCTGATCTTCGCGCTGCTGACCTCGGTCCTGTTCTTCAAAGAGCCACTGGCGCGTCGGGAGCTGGCCGGTGTGCTGCTTCTGTTGCTGGGCATCTACCTGCTGCTCTGAGCGGATCAGCTCTGATATCGGTAGTACTCGATGCCCGAATCGTCGAAGCGCTCTTCTCTCTGGCCGATGTGGTCGATGTAGAAAACGCCCGGCTGCGGCGGAGATGTCTCGGGGAAAGCGGTGCCGTCGTGCAGGGCATGGTATCCGGCTTCGTCCAGATCTTCCGGGGTACCCAGGGCTTGCTGGAACCCGATCTTTCGAGCCGCGGCCTCCCAGCCCTTCACCACCCGCATGGGAATTGCCTCGGCGGCATCGCCGCTGCCGTAGCCCATGGTCAGTATGCGGGTGCCCGCAAGCTGCATGCCCTGCGCCGCTGCCTCCTCGAGCCCGGCGGCCATCCAGGCGGGCAGCGATGCGGTGTACAGGTTGCCCACTTCCTGCATGCCACGGTTGCCGAGGTCGGTCATCAGCTCGCCGAATTGCGGCCCATCGCGGAACACGCGCGCCGTCTGGGTGGCGAGAGGATACAGCTCCTCGCCAAGTTTCTGCTGTTCCACCAGAGCGTAGACGTCGGGCTCCCGGGTCAGCTCTGCAATCAGATCGTCAAGATTGACGTCGGCGGGTTCGGCGTAGTGCTGCAGCTCCAGGTGGTCTTCAGCATTACCGACGGCCAGGGCCAGCAGATAGCTCATGATCAGACCGGTTTCTGCCATGCGCTGGTAAGGCCGATGCAGAAAGGTGGCCGACAGCGCCCGCAGAAATTCGGCGGGTCGGCCGGCAGCCTGGCCGTCAGCGGTTTCCAGACGGGCAAACATGCTGCGAGCGGCGGCCAGCACCTCATCGACGTAACAGGTGGTCGAGTACTTGCCGTTGAACACGGGAAAATCGCGCGGTTGCGCGTACTCGGATGGCGTCTGCTGCATGAAGCGGAAGAACGGCTTGCGGAAATCCGGACCTCGATAGTCTGACGCGCTTCCCGACAGCTCCAGCTCCAGCGACAGTAGCTTGGGTGAGGCTTCTACGAGCATCGCGACGGCGCCGGCGCCCTGGGTTGGCTCTCCGGAGGTCGCCCGCTCGTACTCGGCAACATCGGAGCAGACCACGATGGCGGTACGCCCCCTGCCATCCAGCGCCAGGTACCGGGCGGCGGCTTTCAGCGCGTATACCCCACCCAGGCAGGCGTGCTTGAACTCCGGCACTTCGCAGGCTCGCGATAGCGGGGGCCTGCCTAACTGCTTCAGCGCGCGGTTGACCATGCCCTTGATGATGACCGATCCGGCGGAATTGTCGGTGCTGGATTCGGTGCCCAGGCCGAGAAAACCCACCTGCTCAGGGTCAAGATCGTACTGCACGATCAGTCGGGTCACCGCGGTGGCGGCCATGGTATAGGCGTTCTCGTTGGAACCGCGCATGCGGAATCCGGTACCGATTACCGTTCGCACTTTGTCCCAGCTGTCGCCCGTCCAGCCGCACCAGTCGTCCAGTCGGACCCGGTAGCGGGGCAGATAGCTGGCAAAGCCGCTGATACCGATTTCGCTTACCGCCATGTTGATTCGCTACTCCATCTGCCCGGGGTCGTCGACGGAATCCGTGCTCCCGGCCGCGGGCATTTGCTCGAGCCTGTCGGCAAACTCCTCTCGCAGGCGCTGCCACTCCAGCTTGAACCATGGCGTGAATTGATCCTGGGTCGCCGTCAGTTCCGCGTCCAGATCAGCGGCGGATATCCAGCGCCACTCGTCGATCTCCGTCGTATTGATCGTGGGGTTCTGGGACGTCTGCCCCACATATACCCAGCATAGCTCGTGCTCGGTGCCCTGGGTGCCGAACTTTGCCTGATACTCGAACTTGTAGACGAAGCTGACCGGGGCGTGCAGGCCCAGCTCCTGGCCCATGCGGCGCTGCACGGCTTCGTCCATCGTCTCGCCCTGGCGAGGATGTGAGCAGCAGCTGTTGGACCAGAAGGAAGGCCACAGCCGTTTGCCGGACGCTCGCCGCTGCAGCAGCAGCTCGCCGGCCGGGTTGAAGATGAACAGCGAAAACGCCCGATGCAGCACGCCGCCGCCGTCGTGACAGGCGGTCTTGTCCAGAAAGCCGATCTCCCGGTCGTTGCTATCCACCAGGATCAACGGCTCCTGGTCGTTGGATACGATTTCCGATTTGGTCAGGGGTCGGCTCACCCGTTCTCCTTGATGCGATGATGCGGCTTGAGTGCAGCTCCAGCGAGGCCCGCGTGCTGGAGGGCGGAGTTTACCTAAATCTCCGTCCGCAGTCGTCGCCGATGGACGCGCATTGCGGGCCTGCCTACCATGAACGGCTTTTCGTCATGCCCGGGCGTCGCCCGCGCTACGCCCGTGCGGCGCCGCACAGGCAAACGGACGAGTTACAAACATGAGGATCAGGAATCATGAAGGCTGACCCTACGCAGCACCAGTTCGATGCTGGCGGCGTCGAGCTCGCCTACTTCGAATGGGGAAACCCGGGCTCGCCGGTGATTCTGCTGGTTCACGCGACCGGTTTTCATGCCCGGTGCTGGGACCGAACCATTGCCTCGTTGGCCGGCGACTATCGAATCATCGCGCCGGACCTGCGTGGCCATGGCCGCAGCGCCCGGCAGGAGCCTTACGTCTGGAGCAGCTTCACCCGCGACCTCGAGCTGCTGGTGGATGCGCTGCAGATTCGGGATGCCATTGGGGTTGGCCACTCTCTGGGCGGTCATTGCGTCAGCCAGCTGGCGGCCAACCGGCCGGGGATCTTCAAGCGACTGGTGCTGGTCGACCCGGTCATTCTGGATCCACAGGCATACAGCAGAGAACGCTACGCCAGCTTTGGTGGCCCCGAAGATCACCCGGTAGCGCGCCGCCGCAACCATTGGTCATCCTGGCAGGAGATGTTCGAGAAGTTCCGGGATCGTCATCCTTTCTCGCTGTGGCAGCCGGAAGCGCTGCAGGACTACTGTCGCTTCGGCCTGCGCCCGAGCACGGATGGCGAGGGCTTTGAGCTGGCCTGCCCGCCCGTGGTCGAGGCATCGATATACCTGGGCAACACCCGCAGCGACATCTACGAGCGGCTGGGGGGAATCGTCATCCCCGTGGTCGTGCTGCGGGCCAAGGCCCGCGATGCCGAGGCTCATGACATCATGGATTTTGCCAGCTCTCCCACCTGGGAAAGCCTTGCTGAAGCGTTTCCCAACGGTCGGGACGTCTACCTTCCCGAGCTCAGCCACTTCATGCCGATGCAGGACCCGCAGCTCACTGCGCGCTTCATTGCGGAGGAGCATGCGCTACCCTAGGGTCCGATACTTTTCCCTCGGGAGAGGCTGATGGGCATCCTATCCTGGCTGATTCTGGGTCTGGTGGTTGGCGTTGCGGCAAAGCTGCTGCACCCGGGGAAAGATCCCGGCGGGCTGCTGGTCACTGTCTGCATCGGCATGGCGGGCGCGTTTGTGGGTGGCTATGGCGGTACGCTGCTGGGTCTGGGGGGCGTCACGGGCTTCGATTTTCGGTCGCTGGCGTTGGCTACGCTGGGCGCGCTCATTCTGCTGGGCGCGTTTCGGCTCTCGAGCCGCCGATTCTGAGCGCATCCGGCCGCCTGTCAGGCGTTGGGCGCAGGATGAGGGGGAGACGACTGGTACTGCCACAACCCGCTCCTGGCCATACCAACGACAAAGATGATGAACGAGACGCCGATGCCGGGTAGCAGCGCCGACAGGGGAGATGTCCACTCGATGAGGAAGCCCAGCAGCAGCGAGCTGATGGGGGCGGAAACCATGAAGCTCACCAGCAGGATGGACAGAATCTGCGCTCGGTGGCGCGAGTCGGCCAGTTCCTGAACCGTGGTTCTTACCATGGTCGTCGTTACGCCCATGTTCAGGCCCCAGGCAAAGATCGCCGCGTAGAAGAGCCAGAGGGACGGCTGGGTAAAGAGCACGAGCAGTATGACCACGCGAGTCAGCTGCATGAACAGAAACAGCCGACCGGGCCACTTCAACGGCATGAAAGTCAGCAGCAGCAGGTTGGAGCCGACGCTGCCGGTGGTGAAGATGATCATCACCTTGGCAAAAAGTGCCGCGTCGCCCCCGTAGACTTCCTTCACGATGTAGGGGATCGCCACAATGTAGGCGCCGGCGTTGAACAGGCTGGAGAGAAAATTCAGGCTGATGACGTTGCGGACCAGCGGCGCGTGCCAGAGGGCCCGGAAGCCGGCGGAGAGCCTGGGCCGACCAACCGAATCCACGGCCATGGGCAGTGACGGCAGACGCAGCACGGCGAAAAGGCCCAGAAAAAACATCGTGCTTTGCAGGATCAGCACCGTTTCCAGACCCAGCTCGTCCAGTTGCCCGCCGAGGTAGAAGCCGCCCAACCCCACCAGCGAGGTGAATATGGTCATGATGGTAACGGCCCGCTGAGTGTCCAGGCGGGTGACTCGGCTCAGCATCGATTGCCGGGCGGGGTCCGAAAGCGCCTGCACGCTGGCCATGAGCACGCCGAACAGCACCACCCACCAGTAGCCGAGCAGGTCCGCGCGGTAGACGGCAGCGATGAGCAGGGGCGGCAGGGTCATCAGCACGTGCATGCTGGCCAGGTAGGACCGGCCGTTCAGGCGGTCACCCAGCAGTCCGCCCAGAAACAGAACCAGCAGCGGCGGAAACTCCGCCAGAGACCGCGCCAGGCCGGCCTCATTGGCCGGCCTTTCCAGCACGCCCACCAGCAGCCAGGTGAACAGAAAACCCTGCAGGCTCATGCCCGCCATCCACAGGCTCGAGCTGGTCAGGTACCAGGGGTAGGCTGACGGCTTAATGCCCGTGGTTGGGGTATTTGACATCTGGGTTCCGCGTTGTCCGGTGGGCATCATACCGGTAGGCTGACACCTTTCCGAAAGGGGAACAGACATGCATATCGGCACCACCATGGCATTCAACCACCACACCAGCGCCGCGTTCATGGTCGAGGCGGCGCAGGCGGTGGAAGCGGCGGGCTTTCATTCTCTCTGGGTGCCCGAGCACGTGGTCTTTTTCCCTGACTACGAATCCCGCTACCCGTACTCGGGGGACGGACGAATTCCCGGTGATCCCGAAGGCGTGCTGGACCCGTTCATGGCGTTGACCTACATCGCGGCGGGCACCCGGTCCATTCGACTCGGTACTGGAATCTGCCTGGTGCCCCAGCGCCAGCCGGTTTATACGGCCAAACAGGTGGCTGATCTCGACTACCTGTCCGGAGGGCGGGTGGATTTCGGGGTGGGCATCGGCTGGCTCAAAGAAGAATTCGAGCTGCTGCAGATGTCTTTCTCGGGCCGTGCGGAGCGCTGTCTGGAGTACCTGGAGGTGATGCAGGCGCTTTGGGCACCCGGCGTCAGCAGCTACGCGGGCGCCAACTACGCGCTTCCCGACTGCCTGATGAACCCCAAGCCCGTTCAAAGCCCGCATCCGCCCATCTTCTTCGGCGGAGAAAGCGACGCCGCGTTGCGAAGAGTCATCTCGCACGGTCAGGGGTGGTACGGTTTCGATCTCAGCCCCGAGGCGCTGGCGGCGCGTCTGCAGCGCCTTCGGGAAATGGCGGACGAAGCCGGCAGAGACTTTGGGTCGCTGCTGATCTACCTGGGTCCGAATAAGCAGCCGGTTACCCCGGAAACCGTGGCTGCCTACGAAGCGGCGGGTGTGCATCAGCTGATTGTCCCGCTCATGGCCGGCAACATGGACCGCTTGCAGAAGCGTATTGAAACCATGGCGTCGGTCTCAGGACTCGCCGCGTGACAAAAATTTGACTATATTCAGATAGATAAAGAACATCCTGGCCACAATATTCGAGATTCGGCCGACAAAACTGATGTGGACAGACCGGGGTAAGCGGGAGAGACTTCTCGCCTACTTCCAGCAGCGGAATGTGAAGGTATGAACGCAGCAAGAAGCAACGAGCGCACACGGACCTGGTTTCGTTCGGACCGGGTTTTTCTCAGTGACGGGAAGTGGTTTTTTCACACCAGAGAGGGCGTCGATGTTGGCCCTTACGAGTCGCAATTCGAAGCGGAAATAGAGGCCGGCCTGCTCCGGGAGCTGATTCGCGAGGGCGATGGTGAAGACAGCGCCATCGGGCTCATCCGGGAGTTTGTCGTCGAGTCCTACGCCATGGGGCGTCCTTTGACACCCAGTTTCTCCGACGGTAGCTGATCTGCTCAGGGGCGACGCTCGTCGGAAGCCTGCTCGCCCACCGTCTCCCCCTCTTTATCGCTGCCCCGCTGATTTCTGACGCGGCCCGCCGGCTGGATCGGTTCCCGTGTTGCTGAGCCGTCCCTTCCCGGATTTTATTGCCGGGATCGACCGGGATGCGGCCAACGCCGCAATGAACGTTCATAATGATGGCTCATTTTCATCCAAACCCCGGGGGAGCCATGCCCAGATTGAGACAGGTGAGTCGAGACGAAGCGCCGGAGCACATCCAGCACATGTACGGGTTCCTCTTTGGCGATCGAGACCCGGTTGAGGAACCGGGTACCGACACGGGCACGCCCGGCGACTGGTGGACGGTGTTCGCGCTGGTGCCGGATTGTTTCGATCATGCGGTTGCAGGGTTTCGCTTCTACCGCAGCCCGAAGCGGGAGCTTGATCCCAAGCTTCGCGAGCTCGGGCAGGCCCGGGCCGGATATGCCCGAGGCAGCCAGTTCGTTTTTTCCCAGCACTGCAAGGCCATGCGCCACCTGGGCTTCAGCGAAGAACAGATCGCCGCCATCCCGCACTGGTCTGCCGCCGACTGTTTCGATGAGCAGGAGCGACTGGTGCTGGCTTACACGGACTGCCTGGTACTGGACGGTGGCCGCACGCCGGACGGTCTTTTCGAAGCCCTTTCAGAGCACCTGTCGGATCGCGAGATCCTGGAGCTGACCTACATCACCTGTCTGTACGAGATGCATGCCACCATGTGCCGGGCCCTGCGTCTGGAATACGACGACGTGGATGAGCGGGTGGTTGAAATCGCCGCGCCCACGGGAGGCGGCGACATCCTGCAGGCGGTGGACGAGGACTGACGCCGGGCTGAGCCTCTCGCTCAGCGGACCACGCTGAGATATTCCTCAATCCGTCCCAGGTGACCCTCGACGCTGGTCTTTCCGGCGTTGTGGGTGGCGATGGCCAGGTGCGTGGCGCCGAGATCCCGCCATTTTGCAGCGTGAGACGCCCACCGCTCAGGTGTTCCGCCGGCATACTGTGCCTGGGCCTGTATGCCGAAGCCCTCCATGGACCCGCCTGCAGCCTCCCTATGGCTGCGGATGGTCTCTATGCACTGGCGCGCCGCGTCGTTGGCGCCCATGAGCGGAATCCAACCGTCGCCGAGCCTGGCGCAGCGCTTGAGCAGGGCCGGTGCCGATCCGCCGAACCAGATGGGTATCGGCTGGCTGGGGCGGGGGTTGATGCTGGCGGCGCTGACGGTGTGATATTTTCCGTTGTAGCTCAGGCTGTCTTCCATCCACAGCTTTCGCAGCAGGTCGACCTGCTCTTCCTGGCGCTCGCCGCGGTGACTGAACGCCACGTCCAGGGCCTCATACTCGATCTTGTTCCAGCCGGTTCCGATGCCCAGCCGAAAACGGTTGCCCGATAGCAGGGCCACCTCCGCCGCCTGTTTTGCCACCAGCACCGTCTGGCGCTGAGGCAGGATCAGAATCGTCGTGATGAGGTCTATCTTCTCCGTGACGGCGGCAATGAAAGCAAAAGCCGTCAGCGGCTCGTGGAAGGCAACGTCTTTATCGTACGCGCCCTTCCAGCCCCCAGGCCGGTTCGGGTCGGCGCCCATGACGTGATCGTAGATCAGCAGGTGAGTGGCGCCCAGCGCCTCCGCGCCCTGCGCATAGTCCCGAATGGCTCCGGGATCCGTGCCGATCTCGTTGTGTGGAAATACTGCGCCAAACTCCATGGTGTCCCCCCGTCGTTACCCGTTCTGTTTTGCGTTTCAATTCGGGACGTCGATGCGCCCTCTGCCCCCGGTTCAAGCTGGCAGCGAGGCCAGGAATTCTTCGATAGCCCCAGCGGCCTGTGGCTCTGTGAGCAATGGCGCGTGGCCCACGCCAGCCACTTCGGCCTGCCCCATGGATCCGTGTCGAGCGGCCATCTGCTCGACGGTCTCCGCGGACAGGATGTCCGATAGCGCGCCGCGAATGACCAGCAGCGGCTTAGCCTTCAGCGCATCGAATACTTCCCAGAGATCCGGGGGAACCGCCGCCTGCTGGTCCTGCTCGATGGGCTGTGAGATGGCTGGATCGTAGGCCAGCTCTGGCCGGCCCTCGGCGTTTTCTCGAAAGATGCGGCGCGCAAAGGCGAGCCACTGGGCTTCAGACAGGTGTGGAAAAGCTGCCCCATTGTTGGCTTTGGCCACGCCCACGGCCTCTTTCCAGCTGGTCACCGGATGTTGCCTGCCAACGTATCCTTGAATGCGGGCCAGCCCGGAGGCCTCCACCACCGGGCCGACGTCGTTCAGCACCAGGCCGAGGACGCGCTGGGGCGTGGTGGCAGTCATGAGCATGGACATCAGGCCGCCCATTGACGTGCCCACCAGCGCGACGCGATCGATACACAGGGCGTCGAGCAGGGCGAACGCGTCGGCCACATAGGTCTTCAGCTGATAGTTGGCCGGGTCCGAGTCGTAATCCGAGCGGCCCCGGCCGCGCGGATCCATGGCGATGATCCGGCAGCGTCCCTGCAGTCTTTCGGCAAGATCTGCAAAGTCCGCGGAATTGCGCGTGAGCCCGGGCAGGCAGAGCACGGTGAGGCCGGCGCCGTCTTTCTGATGGTCGCGGCCGCATCTATAATCGCGGGCATAGAGCGTGAGGCCGTCCGCGGTTTTCAGCCAGCAATCTTCCCAGGCATTTTCAGAGGTGCTCATTGTCCTTACTCCGCCGTAAGGTCTGATCTTCGGCTGGCAAGATTAACCCATCGCCCCATTGGGGTCCCGTGCCGACCGTCGCGGGTGCAAAGCCTCAGCCAGAGCAAGCCGACCATGCGGTAGGGAAAGGCAGTCAATACGGTTACAATGCGCCGCTTTTCGGGCACCGGTCGGGATATGGCTGAACCAGCGCAGACGGGCAGTACGTTCTCCTTCGTGGACATGGAGCACGAAGTGTTGAGCTTCTGGGAAGAAGGCCAGATCTTCCAGAAGTCGCTCGATAATACTCGTGAGAAGAAACCCTACATCTTCTACGACGGTCCTCCCTTCGCAACCGGGCTTCCGCACCACGGCCACATCGTTGCCAGCACCATCAAAGACGTCGTGCCCCGCTACTGGACCATGAAAGGGCGCTACGTGCTGCGTCGTTTTGGTTGGGACTGTCATGGCCTGCCCATCGAGCACGAGATCGATAAGCAGCTGAACATGTCTGCCCAGCAGGCCGTAGAAGACCTGGGCGTCGCCGGCTACAACCAGATGTGCCGCAGCATCGTGCAGAGATACGTGTCGGAATGGCGTGACACCATCACCCGACTGGGGCGCTGGGTAGATTTCGACAACGATTACAAGACCATGGATCCCTGGTACATGGAGTCGGTGTGGTGGGCGGTCAAGCAGCTGTGGGAGAAAGGGCTGGTGTATCAGGGCGTGAAGGTCATGCCCCTGTCCACCGAGCTGGGTACGCCGCTGTCCAATTTCGAGGCGAACTCGAACTACCAGGATGTGCAGGATCCCGCCATTACTGTGCTGTTCAAGCTTCGGGACGAAGACGCCTATCTGGCCGCATGGACGACCACGCCCTGGACGCTGCCGTCTAATCTGGCTATCTGCGTCGGCCCCGACATTGAATATGTGAAGGTCCACGACCCGGACCTCGACAAAGACATCTACTTCGCCGCGGAGCGGCTTTCGGCTTACGGCGATTTCGAGGTAAAGGAGACCGTCAAAGGGCGGAGCCTGGCAGGGCGGCGCTACGAGCCCCTGTTTCCCTACTTTGCCGACCAGGAGCCTCTGGGCGCTTTTGTCGTGGTGATGGACGATTACGTCACCACCGACAGCGGCACCGGTCTGGTGCATCAGGCGCCCGCGTTTGGCGAGGACGACTATCGGATTCTGCGGGCCGCAGGTATCGAGGCCTTCGCCTGTCCGGTGTCCATGCAGGGAGCGTTTACCGACGAGGTCAGCGACTTCGCGGGCCAGTACGTCAAAGATGCCGATAAGGACATCGTGCGCTACCTCAAGGACCGTGGCGCCCTCTACCTTCAGGAGGTCATTCAGCACAGCTATCCGTTCTGTTACCGATCGGATACGCCGCTGATCTATCGCGCAATTCCTTCGTGGTACGTGCGGGTGACCGAGATCGTCGACAAGCTGCTCGCGGCGAACGAGCAGATCCGCTGGGTGCCAGAGCACATCAAGCAGGGCCGGTTTGGCAACTGGCTGCAGGGGGCCATCGACTGGTCCATTTCCCGCAACCGGGTCTGGGGTACGCCCATCCCTATCTGGATCAATGACGAGACCGGGCGGGCCATCTGCGTCGGCTCGATTGACGAGCTCGAATCCTATACGGGTACGCGGGTGGAAGACCTGCACCGGGAATTCGTTGACCCGCTGACGTTTCAGATCGATGGAGAGCAGGGAACCTATCGCCGCATCGAGGAAGTCCTCGACTGCTGGTTTGAATCGGGCTCCATGCCCTATGCCCAGCTTCATTACCCGTTCGAGAACGAGAAGGTGTTCGCCGCTGGCTTTCCAGCGGAGTTCATCGCCGAAGGCCTTGATCAGACCCGAGGCTGGTTTTACACCCTGACGGTGCTCGCAGCTGCCCTTTACGAGAAACCCGCATTTCGCAACGTCATCGTCAACGGCATGGTCATGGCCGAGGACGGCAAAAAGATGTCCAAGCGGCTGCGCAACTACACGCCGCCCGATCAGCTGATGGAGACCTACGGCGCGGACGCGCTGCGTCTCTACCTGATCAACTCCGGTCTGGTTCGGGGAGAAGAGCAGCGTTTTGCGGACTCGGGGGTTCGAGACATGACCCGGCGAGCGCTGCTGCCCTGGTACAACGCCTTTTCCTTTCTGAGGACCTATGCGGAAATCGATGAGTGGTCGCCCGACAAGGGCCTGCACGTTGGCGAGAATATTCTCGATCAGTGGATACTTTCCCGGCTGCAGACGCTGAAGGCGCGCGTGGCTGAGGAGATGGAAGCTTATCGCCTCTACAACGTAGTTCCGCAGCTCTTCTCCTTCATCGAAGACCTGACTAACTGGTATATCCGGTTGAACCGCTCGCGATTCTGGGGAGAAGACATAACCGCCGACAAGATCGCCGCTTACAGCACGCTGTACACGACGCTCTACGAGCTCAGCCTGGTGATGGCACCGTTTGCGCCGTTTCTTTCGGAACACCTCTACGGGCAGCTTGCCGCGCTGGGTGGCGGCAAGGCTACGCCGGGCTCCGTGCACCTGTGCGACTATCCGGAGCCCGAATCCCAGAGCGTTCGGCCCGAGCTCGAAACCGCGGTGTCCCGCATGCAGCAGGTGGTGCTGCTCGGCCGGCAGAAGCGGGAGGAGGTCAAGATCGGCTTGCGCACACCGCTGCGGAAGCTGTCTGTGGTGCACAGGAGCCAGGCGCTTCTCGGTGATCTGCAGGCCCTGGAGACCTATGTGAAATCAGAGTTGAACGTGCTGGAGGTGGCGTACGATACGGACGAGGGCGCGTATATCGAGGTAGTGGCCAAGCCCAATTTTCCGGTGCTGGGAAAACGCCTGGGCAAGCGCATGAAAGACTTTCAGCGGCGCATCGCGGCGCTGTCTGCGGAGCAGATTGAGAGCCTTCAGGCAACGGGCAGCATCACCCTCGAGGACGAGACGTTCTCAACCGATGAAATCGAGGTTCAGCAGCAGCCGCGTCCGGGGACCGGGGTGGTATCTAATCGGTACATTGCCGTGGATCTCGATATCGAGCTTGATGACGATCTCATTGCCGGCGGTTACGCTCGGGAAATCGTCAACCGCATACAGCGGCAGCGCAAGGAGCAGGGTCTGAACGTCGCGGACCGAATTGACGTTTCGTTCGCCGGCGATCCGGTGCTCGTCAAAGCCGCGTTGGACCACGCCGACTATATCGCAGGTGAGATCCTGGCCGTGCGGTTTGAGCAGGCGGCCGACCTCGATGGCGCGGTTGATTCGGTTGATGGGGCTAATGCTGTTGATGCTAAGGTCGACGACAGGCCGTTTCGCTTCGTGCTCGATCCCGTGCGAAGCTGATTGAACGGGCTTTCCGGGGCGTCTAAACGAAAAACGGCCGAGCTTACGCTCGGCCGTCCCTCGAAAGGGGCGCTGGTGTGCGTCTCCCTTTCCTCCCCGAGACAGATAGGAGCAGACTAGCGGTACAGGTGTCAATCGTGCAGTGCGCAATGGCAGGCCGCCGCTTCAGGCGCGCGGTTCGCCTGAGCGCTCAGGCTGCCGTAGCATTGGGCCGTCTGCTGCACCGAGCCGAAGCTATGCCTGAGCATGAAATCCTGCCGCCGTTTCCCGGTTCCGCGATCCCCCACGTGGGTACTTACAGACGCGTGCTGCCCGTCAGCCTGGAACGCATGTATGAAAACACGCTGGATTGGGAGCACCTGCCCTACGTGCACAGCTCGAGCTTTGCTCGGATTGATTGTGAGGCGGAAGGTCCATGGGGATGGCGGGCCGCCCTAGTCGGCGCCCGTGGCGACGCTTCGGTCATAGAGCTGCGTCTGGACCGCGCCTGTCGTCGGTGGATAACGCGCAATCTATCCGGCCCTGCTGCAGGAGCCGAAATATGGACCCACGTGTTTCCCATCGAATCCAGACGGGTGGATATCGTGGTGGATTTCTTCGTTCCCGGGGTTGCGGACGAGCAGCGATCGCGGGTCGGAGAGGCTTATGCCCGGCTCTACGAGCGTCTGTATGATGAAGACGTCGCTATGATGATGGGTCGGCAGCGGCAACTCGATCGCCGCATCGACGCTATCCGCGATAACGAACACGAGCTGGAACTGGGCGCTCGAGAGGATCTCCGGCTGCCCCTGGCGGTGAACCTTGGTGGTCGGGAGTACGTGCTGGCTGAGGTACAGAAAGATCTGGTGGTTTTTCCACGCCAGTGTCCTCACCAACTCGGGCCGCTGGACGCCCAGGGACTTCAGGATGGCATCCTCACGTGCCCCTGGCATGGCTACCGATTCGACGTCAGATCAGGGGAGTGCGTGTCCGGACAGCGCTGCCGGCTGGATAACCTGCCGGAGATTCGGGTTGGACCGTCAGGAGGGGTCGTTCTGTCCGCGGCTCGTTGAGCCTCGGTTCTCGTAAACGGCGGCTCATTGAGCCGCCTCTTCATCGCTCTCATTCGACCATTCCAGCGTCAGGTTTTCTGACTTGATCGACACGATGCGCCCCCCCAGCTCGCGGCTGCTGGCAAGGGCGAT
>CAMYJX010000069.1 GCA_947258825.1 uncultured Pseudomonadales bacterium | reverse complement strand
TTCAACGTCAAGGGCGGCCGCTGCGAAGCCTGCCAGGGCGACGGCGTCATCAAGGTGGAGATGCACTTCCTGCCCGACATCTACGTACCCTGCGACGTCTGCAAGGGAAAACGCTACAACAGGGAAACCCTCGAGGTCCGTTACAAGGGCAAGAACATCAACGAGGTGCTGGAGATGACCGTGGAGGAAGCACGGGAGTTCTTCGACGCTGTCCCCATGCTGGCACGCAAGCTGCAAACCCTGATGGACGTGGGCCTGTCGTACATCGGCCTAGGTCAAAGCGCGACCACCCTGTCAGGCGGTGAGGCTCAGCGTGTCAAGCTTTCGAGAGAGCTCTCTAAACGGGATACCGGCCGTACCCTGTATATTCTCGACGAGCCGACGACCGGGCTGCATTTTCACGACATTGCGCAATTGCTGTCTGTGCTGCACAGGTTGCGTGACCAGGGCAACACCATCGTCGTTATCGAGCACAACCTGGACGTGATAAAGACCGCAGACTGGGTCATCGACCTGGGGCCGGAAGGAGGTTCGGGCGGCGGCCGAATCATTGCTCAGGGCACGCCGGAGCAGCTGGCGAAAGCCCGGGGTTCTCATACCGGGCGATTCCTGAAGCCGGTTCTGAAGCGCTGAGCCG
Source organism: uncultured Pseudomonadales bacterium (assembly GCA_947258825.1). Classification (GTDB taxonomy): domain Bacteria; phylum Pseudomonadota; class Gammaproteobacteria; order Pseudomonadales; family Azotimanducaceae; genus UBA7803. The sequence continues at coordinate 14,190 of CAMYJX010000069.1, read as the reverse complement.
TTAGTTTCCTGTCCGGTTAGTTCGTTGCACGTCAGCGCGACGTACAAGGCCGCTGGCTAGGAGCGCTGTTCCTCGGTCTCAGCCGCAGCGGCGCCTTCGGTCTCGTCAGCATTTTCCTCAAACTCGTCGTCGAAATCCTCTTCGAGGTCTTCGACTTCCGGGCGGTCCACCAGCTCGATATAGGCCATGGGCGCGGCATCTCCAGGCCGGATGCCGCACTTCAGGATACGCGTATAACCACCGGGCCGCTCCTGATAGCGGGGCCCCAGTTCCACGAACAGCTTGCCCACGGCGGCGCTGCTTCGGGTGCGAGAGAATGCCAGCCGACGGTTTGCAACGTTGTCCTCTTTGGCCAGCGTAATGAGAGGCTCCGCAATTCGACGCAGCTCTTTCGCTTTCGGCAGGGTCGTCTTGATCATTTCATGCTCGATCAGCGACACCGCCATATTGCGAAACATAGCCTGCCTATGGGAACTGTTCCGATTCAGTTGTCTACCACTCTTACGATGGCGCATGGCTCTTTCCTACGATGAGTTATTGCTTTTAAGCGAATACCGCTCTTAAGCGACCTTGTCATCGCCTCTGAGGCTGGCAGGCGGCCAGTTTTCAAGGCGCATTCCCAGTGACAAACCTCTGGAGGCGAGCACGTCCTTGATCTCAGTGAGCGACTTCTTACCCAAGTTGGGCGTCTTCAACAGCTCGACCTCCGTCCGCTGAATGAGATCGCCGATGTAGTAGATATTTTCCGCCTTGAGGCAGTTCGCCGAGCGCACCGTCAACTCGAGATCGTCTACCGGCCGAATGAGGATCGGGTCGATCTCATCTTCCTGCACCTCTGCTGCCGGTTCCCCTTCGCTCTCCAGGTCGACGAATACAGCCAGCTGCTGCTGGAGAATCGTGGCCGCGCGGCGAATGGCTTCTTCCGGATCGATGGTTCCGTTGGTCTCGATATCCAGTATCAGCTTGTCGAGGTCGGTACGCTGCTCGACTCGAGCGCTTTCAACGCTGTATGCCACCCGACGCATGGGGCTGTAAGTGGCGTCCAGGCGGAGAACGCCGATGGGGCGACTTTCCTCCTCCTCAGCCAGGCTGTCCACCGGAACGTACCCTCTGCCACGGGTGATTTTTGCCTCCAGACGAATCGACCCGTTCTCGTTGAGGCTGCAGATCAGGTGGTCGGGGTTTGCAATCTCGACATCCTGGGTCAGCTGAAAATCACCTGCGGTCACTGGACCCGAACCTTCCTTGCTGAGCGTGATGACGGCTTCTTCCTGATTGTGCAGAACGACAGCAATCCCTTTCAGATTGAGCAGGATATCGATCACGTCTTCCTGCACGCCTTCGATGGTGCTGTACTCGTGAAGCACCCCATCGATCTGCACTTCCGTCACCGCGCATCCGGGCATGGACGAAAGGAGGATGCGGCGCAGGGTATTACCCAGCGTGTGCCCGAAGCCACGCTCCAGCGGCTCCAGGGTGACTTTCGCCCGCACGGGGCTTACTTCCTGTACGTCGATGTGGCGAGGGGTGAGAAATTCGGTTACCGACTGTGCCATTGCATGAGTCTCCTTGAGCTCTGATTACTTGGAGTACAGCTCTACTATGAGATTTTCGTTGATCTCGGAAGGCAGTTCGCTGCGGTCGGGGAGGCGTTTGAAAACCCCTTCCATCTTGTTCGAATCAACGTCTACCCAATCCACGCCGCCGCGCTGACTGGCAAGCGTCAGAGCAGATTGAATACGCAGCTGGCTGCGAGCTTTTTCGACAACCGCGACCACATCTTCTGCGCCCACCTGGTAGGAGGGGATGTTTACCAGCTGCCCGTTCACGGTGATGCCTTTATGAGAAACCAGCTGACGTGATTCCGCACGGGTAGAGCCGAATCCCATTCGGTAAACAACGTTGTCCAGACGTGCCTCCAGTAACCGCAGCAGGTTCTCACCTGTTGCGCCTCTCTGACGCTCCGCCTTCTTGTAGTAATTGCGGAACTGCTTCTCAAGGACTCCGTAAAGCCGCCGCACCTTCTGCTTCTCTCGAAGCTGCACCGCATAATCCGACAGGCGCCCGCGGCGCGCACCGTGCTGACCAGGCGGTGAGTCGATGTGGCATTTCGAATCGATAGGGCGCACGCCGCTCTTCAGGAACAGATCGGTACCCTCACGCCTCGCGAGCTTGAGCTTGGGACCAGTATATCGAGCCATAACTTTCTCTCCGTCTGCGTCTTAGACGCGCCGCCGTTTCGGAGGCCGACATCCGTTGTGAGGAATCGGGGTGACATCCGCAATGCTGTTGATCTTCAACCCAGCGGCGTTCAACGCCCGCACGGCCGATTCACGGCCGGGGCCAGGACCTTTGACGTAAACATCCACACTCTTCATGCCGAATTCCAAAGCCGTGTTGGACGCCCTTTCGGAAGCCACCTGCGCGGCAAAAGGCGTGCTCTTTCTGGAGCCGCGGAAACCCGAACCGCCGGACGTCGCCCAGCAGAGCACATTACCCTGACGATCAGAGATAGTGATGATCGTGTTGTTGAAGGAGGCGTGAATGTGGGCTACGCCGTCCACTACCACGCGCTTGGCTTTCTTGCGCTCTGCCATTTAAATTTCCATCCTTACTTTCTGATCGGACGCCGTGGGCCTTTCCGCGTGCGCGCGTTGGTGCGAGTTCGCTGGCCGTGAACCGGCAAACCGCGCCGATGGCGAATGCCACGATAACAGCCGAGATCCATCAGGCGCTTGATGTTCATGGACACCTGACGGCGCAGATCGCCCTCCACGCTGAGCTTGGCAATTTCACCCCGCAGGGCATCGAGCTTGTCGTCACTCAGATCCTGAATCTTCATGGCTGGATTCACGCCCGCCGCCTTGCACAGGTTCTGCGCGGTGGTGCGGCCAATGCCATAGATATAGGTCAGCGAGATTCCCGCGTGCTTGTTGTCTGGTACGTTTATACCGGCGATACGTGCCATCTATATGCTCCGTTATTACCCTGCTCTCAGCCCTGACGCTGCTTATGCCGGGGCTCAGCGCTGCAGATCACTCTGACCACGCCTTTGCGCCTGACGATCTTGCAGTTCCGGCAAATTCTCTTGACTGATGCTCTAACTTTCATCGCTATTTCCTCGGCGCCTGATTCGGCGAAATGTTCCAGAGCTAACGCCTGGCACCGCTACGCCCGTAGTTCTTCAGATTCGACTTCTCCATCAGCTTTGCGTACTGACTGGACATGAGGTGCGCCTGCACCTGTGACATGAAATCCATCGCCACTACCACAACGATCAACAGCGCCGTCCCGCCAAGCTGAAATGTGATGTTGAAAGCGACGACCATGAACTCCGGCAGCAGACACACCAGCGTTATGTAGAGCGCGCCAACGACCGTAAGGCGGGTAATCACGTCGTCAATGTAGCGAGCCGTCTGCTGGCCGGGGCGGATGCCGGGGACATAGGCGCCCTGTCGCTTCAGGTTGTCTGCCACGTCTTTGGGATCGAACATGATGGCCGTGTAGAAGAAGCAGAAAAATACGATGCCTGCGGCAAACATCAGGATGTAGAGCGGCTGTCCCGGAGAAAGCACCAGCGCGATTTCCTGCAGCCAACTCATGCCCGGCGAGTTTCCAAACCACTGGGCCATGGAAGCCGGCGCCAGCAGAAGGCTGGAGGCGAAGATTGCTGGAATGACGCCTGCCATGTTGATCTTCAGAGGGAGGTGGCTGGCCTGGGCCTGATACTGTCGCCGACCCTGCTGGCGTTTCGCATAGTTCACCGTGATTCGACGCTGACCACGCTCCACGAAGACTATGAAAGCCACGACCCCGATCGCGAGCACGCCTATGGCAAGCAGGGCGATGATGTTGATGTCACCCTGTCGCGCGGCTTCGAACGACTGGCCGATAGCGGCAGGGAAGCCGGAAACAATCCCAGCAAAAATGAGCAGAGAAATTCCGTTGCCCACGCCCCGCTCTGTGATCTGCTCACCGAGCCACATCATGAACAGAGCACCCGTGACCAGCGTCGTGGTGGCGACAAAATAGAAAGTGAGCCCCGGGTCGAAAGCCAGATTCTGGTTTGCCAGGGTGGCGGAAAGCGAGGTGCCCTGAATGAGCGCGATGATCAACGTGCCGTAACGGGTGTACTGTGTGATCTTGCGCCGTCCGGACTCACCCTCCTTGCGCAGTTGCTGCAAGGCCGGATACATCATGCTCATGAGATTCATGATGATGCTGGAGGTGATGTAAGGCACAACACCCAGGGCCAGGATGCTCATGCGCTCCAGCGCGCCGCCGGAAAACATGTTGAAAAGGTCGAGAATGCCCCCCTGTTGCTGATCGAACAGGGCGGCGAGCCTCTCCGGGTTTATTCCGGGCACGGGAATGTGAGTACCCACCCGATAGACGAGAAGGGCAAACAGCACAAAAAGCAGCCGCGCGCGAAGCTCGGAGAGCCCCGCCTGTACGCCTGCCAACTGCCCCGGTTGAGAAGCCATCAGTCTTCTACCTTGCCTCCAGCGGTTTCAATGGCTGCGCGTGCGCCACGGGTAACCTTGATGCCCTGTACCGTCACAGCCCGATCGATGTCTCCGGACAGCATGATTCGAACACGCTTGGTGCTGCGCGGCACCACGTTGGCAGCCTTCAACGCGGCAATGTCCACCAGGTCTCCGGCCACTTTGCTCAGCTCGCCAAGCCGGACCTCGGCGGTGGTCAATCCGATTCTGGAACGGAAGCCGAACTTGGGCACCCGCATCTGCAACGGCAGCTGGCCGCCTTCGAAACCGGCACGGACGCCACCGCCGGACCTGGCTTTCTGACCTTTCTGACCCCGTGAGGACGTCTTACCCCAGCCGGAGCCTGGGCCACGCCCGACGCGTCGCTTGGCTTTCCTGCTGCCTTTGGACGGGGTTATGCCGTTGAGTCGCATGTTCTTACTCTCCTTCCACCCGCACCATGTAACTGACCCGATTGATCATGCCGCGAATCGAAGGCGTATCTTCCACATCCACTGAGTGACCGATGCGTCTGAGGCCCAATCCGGCGACGCAGGCTTTATGCTTTTTGAGCCGGCCTGCCGTGCTCTTAACCAATGTGACGCGTATCTTTTTATCACTCATGACAACTACTACCCTGGATTTACCCGTGCCCTGCCTTCGTCCGCCAAAAAGCGTCAGGCACCGATCTCCTCTACGGATCTACCTCGCTTGTCTGCCACCATCTCAGGAGACTGAATATTCGACAGCGCCTTGAAGGTCGCGCGAATCACGTTGACCGGATTGGTCGAGCCGTAACACTTGGCCAGAACATTCTGGATGCCGGCCGCTTCAAGCAGCGCCCGCATGGTTCCGCCGGCGATAACGCCGGTACCTTCGGATGCGGGCTGCATGTAAACCTTCGACGCTCCGTGCCTTGCCGTCACCGGATACCAGATCGTCGAGCCGTTCAACTGCACGTCTACCATGTTGCGCCGGGCGGCCTCCATGGCCTTCTGAATGGCGACGGGCACCTCGCGCGCTTTACCGCGACCGAAACCTACCCGGCCATTGCCGTCGCCAACCACGGTAAGGGCGGTAAAGCCGAATATGCGGCCACCCTTCACCACCTTGGCTACGCGATTGACCTGCACCAGCTTCTCAACAAGGCCTTCTTCCTGGATCTCGTCCGCATATGCCATCTTCAGAACTCCAATCCGCCTTCACGGGCGGCTTCTGCCAGGGCTTTGACCCTGCCGTGATACTTGAATCCGGAACGGTCAAAAGCCACCCGGCTGATTCCCGCGCTCTTGGCACGATCAGCGATCAATGCGCCTACTTTTGCCGCCGCGTCCGCGTTGCCTGTGGCACCGCCGCGAAGATCTTTGTCCAGAGTAGAGGCCGCCGCCAGAACCTTGTCCCCTTCGGGGGATATGATCTGGGCGTAGATGTGCCTCGGAGTCCTGTAAACAGAAAGCCGCACCGCTCCGAGCTGGCGCATTTTCATGCGCCCGCGCTTCGCACGTCTGATCCTGGATGCCTTTTTGTCTTTCATCTGCCTTTACTTAATTCTTCCGGTTACTTTTTCTTGGCTTCCTTGCGCCGGACCCGTTCATCCGAGTAGCGAACCCCTTTGCCTTTGTAGGGCTCCGGTGGGCGGAACGAGCGAATCTCTGCCGCCACCTGGCCGACCAGCTGCTTGTCGACCCCGGTAAGCACGATCTCCGTCTGGCTCGGCGTCTGCGCTTCCACACCCTCCGGAATTTCAAAGTCCACGGGGTGGGAAAATCCCAGCTGAAGGTTCAGCTTGCGACCTTGGGCCTGGGCGCGATAACCAACGCCCTGAATGACCAGCCGCTTTTCAAACCCCTCCGAAACGCCGATGACCATGTTGTTTACCAGCGCCCGCGTCGTTCCGGCGAGGGCTCGCGCAGACTTGGCGCTGCCCCGCGCTGCGAACTTTATTCCATCGCCGTCCTGGACCACCTCAACTTCGGGGTGGACGCTGAAATCCATAGCGCCGCGGCTACCCTTGACGTTGATTTGCTGACCGTCGAGCTTAACCTCTACGCCTGAGGGAAGCGGGACAGGATTGTTTGCGACTCGAGACATTTCCTTACCTCGCTAGAAGACAGTGCAGAGCACTTCCCCGCCAATACCCTGGGCCCTGGCATCACGATCAGTCATGAGCCCTTTGTTTGTGCTCAGGATGGCAACGCCAAATCCACCGCGAACCCTGGGCGCCTCTTCGGAGGGCTTGTAAACCCGAAGCCCGGGGCGACTGACGCGCTTGATTTCCTCTATGACGGGACGTCCGCTGTGATATCTCAGCTGCACGTTCAGCGTGGGCTTTGTTTCGCCGTCCACGTCGAACCCGTCTATGTAGCCTTCCTTCTTCAGTACCTCGCAGATGGCCTGCTTGACTCGGGAGCTCGGCATGCTGACGGACGGGTGGTGAGCCTGCTGTCCATTACGGATACGGGTAAGCAGGTCAGCGATGGGGTCTTGCATCGTCATGGTGTACCTCTACCTGCTACCAGCTCGCCTTGACCAGACCAGGCACGTCGCCTCGCATGGCCGCCTCACGCAGCTTGTTTCTGCCAAGGCCGAACTTGCGGTAAACGCCATGGGGCCTGCCGGTTAGGCCGCATCGCCGCTGCTGGCGGACGGGGCTCGCGTTGCGGGGCAGCTTCTGCAGCTTCAGCTGCGCTTCCCAGCGTTCGTCGTCCGACGCGTTACGATCGCCTATTATCGCCTTGAGCTCAGCACGCTTTTTCGCGTACTTGGCGACCATTCGTCCGCGCTTCTTCTCGCGCTCGACCATAGATGTTTTTGCCATATCTCTTGCCTTCTGCCGATCAGGTACGGAACGGGAAGTTGAATGCCCGCAACAGGGCCAAAGCTTCAGCGTCCGTCCGCGCCGAAGTTGTCACGACGACGTTCATGCCTCTTATTTTGTCGATCTTGTCGTAGTCGATCTCCGGGAAAACGATCTGCTCGGTAATACCCATGGAGAAATTTCCTCGACCATCAAAGGATCGAGGGTTCAAACCGCGGAAGTCCCGGATTCTGGGGATCGCGATGCCGATGAGCCTTTCGATGAACTCGTACATCCGCTGGCGACGCAGGGTCACTTTGCAACCGATGGGCCACCCTTCACGGATCTTGAACCCTGCTTCAGACTTCCGGGCGTTGTTTACCACGGGCTTCTGACCGGAGATCAGGGTCATGTCGCCAACCGCGTTCTCGAGTATTTTGCGATCACCCACCGCTTCGCCGACGCCCATGTTTAGGACGACCTTGTCGATTCGTGGCACCCGCATGATGTTTCCGCACCCGAGCTCCTCGAGAAGCTTCGGACGGATATCATCCAGGTACCGTTGATACAAATCTGCCATAGCTGTATCGCTCTCAGTCTTCAATCACTTTGTCGGAGGACTTGAAGAAGCGGACTTTCTTTCCTTCTTCAGCTCGAAACCCCACGCGATCCGCCTTTTCCGCATCGCTGTTCCAGATCGCCACGTTGGAGATCTGAATGGGCGCCTCGCGCTCAACAATGCCGCCAGGCTGACCGACGTTCGGATTCGGACGCTGGTGCTTCTTTATGATGTTCACGCCGGAGACGAGCAGCCTGCCGTCCTTGAGCACCTGCAGCACAGAGCCGCGCTTACCGCGATCCCGCCCGGCGATCACCACCACTTCATCGTCCTTTCGTATCTTAAGCATCTGTCTGTTTCCGCTTCGCTGCTAACGCCCTTCGTCTGGATTGCCGGCAGGCCCGGCCGGCTCGGTCAAAGCACTTCCGGCGCAAGAGAGATGATCCGCATGAAGTTCTCCGTTCTGAGTTCCCGCGTGACCGGCCCGAAGATACGGGTCCCGACCGGCTGATTCTGCGGGTTGAGCAGTACCGCCGCGTTCTGATCGAAGCGGATCACTGAGCCGTCTGCTCGACGTACGCCCTTACGGGTACGAACCACCACCGCGTTCATGACCTGCCCTTTACGAACTCTGCCCCGGGGTATGGCTTCTTTCACCGTTACCTTGATGATGTCTCCGATACCGGCGTAGCGACGGCGGGAACCACCAAGCACCTTGATGCACTGCACCCGGCGAGCACCGCTGTTGTCAGCTATATCCAACATCGTTTCTGTCTGAATCATCGGATCAACCCTCTGGCATCTTCATTCGCCGCCGGATAGATACGCCCAGGCGTACTACCCTCACAATTCCCGGCCGCGCTCTTCGATGCTCTTCAGCCTCCAGGTTTTGGTTTTTGAAATTGGTCGACACTCGACGACGGTAACCACATCGCCCACTTTGCAGTCGTTCTTCTCGTCGTGCGCATGCAGCTTCGAAGACCGGCGCACGATCTTGCCGTACACCGGATGCTGCACCCGCCGCTCGACGAGCACCGTGATCGACTTGTCCATACGATCGCTGACCACGGTTCCTGTAACGGCTCGCGGATTGCTCCGGACCTGCGTAGTTTCGGCTGCTTTTTCAGCCATTCTCTTTCTCCGCCATGATCGTTTTGATCCGCGCGATATCGCGACGGGTTTCGTTTAGCAGGTGCGACTGGCCCAGCTGGCCACTGGCCTTCTGCATACGCAGACCGAACTGGTCCTTTCTTACCTTCAGGAGCTCTTCCTGCAGCTCTTCCGGGGTCTTTTCACGCAGATCGCTAGCTTTCATCGTCATATCTCCGCCTACATTGCCGTGCGCTTGACGAACGAAGTAGCAAACGGCAGCTTGGCCGCAGCCAGAGTCAACGCCTCTCGGGCTACCGCTTCTGAAACGCCTTCCATCTCATAGAGCATGCGGCCCGGCTGGATCTGAGCCACCCAGTATTCGACGCTACCCTTGCCCTTACCCTGCCGCACTTCCAGCGGCTTCTTGGTTATGGGCTTGTCGGGAAACACTCGAATCCAGATTTTTCCGCCTCGCCGTACATGCCGGGTGATGGCCCGTCGACCGGCTTCAATCTGTCGTGCGGTAAGACGCCCGCGGCCAACCGCTTTCAAACCGAACTCGCCGAAACTGACCCGGCTGCCCCGCAGCGCAACACCGCGGTTGCGTCCCTTGTGCTGCTTTCTGAATTTCGTTCTCTTCGGTTGTAACACCTTGCTACACCTTTACCCTGTCTGTTTGCTCTGGCTACTTACTCTGACCGAGTCATCTGACCGAGCCATGTAACTGTTGCAGCGTCGGGATACCAATCAGGATCCCGTGCCCTGAACCTGGGGCTCAGGCTCGCTGCCGATAACCTCGCCCTTGAAGATCCAGACCTTTATGCCGATCACCCCGTAGGTGGTCTGCGCCTCCCAGGTGGCGTAATCAATATCAGCACGCAGCGTGTGCAACGGCACACGACCCTCGTGGTACACCTCTGAGCGCGCAATTTCAGCACCGCCCAGACGTCCGGCAACCCGCACTTTGATACCTTCCGCTCCGAGCCGCATGGCGTTCTGTATCACCCGCCGCATGGCGCGGCGAAACTGCACCCGACGCTCTAGTTGCTGAGCGACGTTCTGCGCCACCAGCAACGCGTCCATCTCGGGCTTGCGAATTTCTTCGATGTTGACGTGCACGGGTACACCCATCATCCGTGCGAGCTCGCCTCGAAGACGCTCGACGTCTTCGCCTTTCTTGCCAATGACGATCCCGGGACGCGCGGTGTGGATGGTGATCCGGGCTGTCTGCGCCGGGCGTTCGATTTCGATTCTGCTTATAGAGGCCTGCGCCAGGCGCTTGCGCAGAAACTCGCGCACTTCCAGATCGTTCAGCAGATACTCTGGATAGCTCTTCTTGTCCGCATACCACACGGACGTGTGGTCTTTGACAATGCCAAGGCGAATTCCGATCGGATTTACTTTCTGACCCATAGCTAACTTACTCGTCCGATACCGTAACGGTGATGTGACTGGTGCGTTTCAAAATTCGATCTGCGCGACCCTTGGCCCGAGGCCTGATTCGCTTCATAGTCAGCCCTTCGTCGACGAAGATCTCGGAGACCTTGAGCTCGTCAATGTCCGCACCTTCGTTGTTTTCAGCGTTGGCGATGGCTGATTCAACGACCTTGCGCACCAGCACGGCCCCTTTCTGAGGGCTGAAGCTGAGAATGTCCAAGGCGTCGCTCACCGGCTTGCCGCGCACCATGTCGACCACCAGCCGCGCCTTCTGCGGGGAGATGCTCAGTCTTCTGGCTTTCGCGCTAACCTGCATTCGGGCTACTCCTAAAGTCTGCAACCGTCTACCGACGGGTCTTTCTGTCGGCCGCGTGGCCGCGGTAGGTGCGGGTCGGAGCAAACTCCCCGAGCTTGTGCCCGACCATGTCTTCATTTATATGGATCGGCACGTGCTGACGGCCGTTGTAGACGGCTATGGTCAAACCCACCATGTCGGGCAGCACCATGGAGCGTCGCGACCAGGTCTTGATGGGCCTTTTGTCACTGCTGGTAACAGCGGCGTCCACTTTCTTCATCAGATGCAGGTCTACGAACGGACCCTTCCGCAACGATCTCGGCATCGCTTATCTCCTTCCTCGACGTCGGACGATCAGCTTGTCCGTGCGCTTGTTCTTGCGCGTCTTGTGGCCCTTCGTTGGCAGGCCCCAGGGGCTCACCGGATGTCGTCCGCCTGAAGTTTTGCCCTCACCGCCACCATGTGGATGGTCTACGGGGTTCATAGCTACGCCGCGTACGGTGGGTCTGACGCCGCGCCAGCGCTTGGCACCCGCTTTGCCCAGCGACCGCAGGCTGTGCTCCGAGTTGCCCACCTCGCCAAGCGTCGCCCGACATTCCACAAGCACCCGGCGCATCTCACCTGAACGAAGACGCAGCGTTGCGTGACTGCCCTCACGGGCAACGAGCTGAGCGGAGCCGCCCGCGCTGCGAACCATCTGAGCACCCTTGCCCGGCTTGAGCTCTACGCAGTGGATGACGCTACCAACCGGGATGTTGCGCAACGGCATCGCGTTGCCGGGGCGAATGGGAGCCCCGGACCCGCTCATAAGCTGGTCTCCGGCCGAGACCCCCCGCGGAGCAAGGATGTACGAACGCTCGCCATCTTTGTACTTCAACAGCGCAATGTTGGCGGTGCGATTCGGGTCGTACTCCAGACGCTCGACGACGGCAGGGATCCCATCTTTTCTGCGCTTGAAATCGATGAGCCGGTAGTGCTGCTTGTGGCCACCACCACGATGACGCGTGGTGATGCGCCCCGCATTGTTGCGGCCGCCGGTCTTACTCTTAGCAGCCAGCAGCGGCTTGTGCGGCGCGCCCTTGTGCAGCTCCGGGTTTACAACCTTGACTACAAAACGGCGCCCAGCGGATGTCGGTTTGGCTTTTACAACAGGCATCTGACTTAATCCGTAACCATGAAGTCGATTTCCTGGCCCGCCGCGACGCGGACATAGGCCTTCTTCCAGTTCTTGCTGCGGGAAATCCCGCGAGCCGTTCGCTTCGTCTTACCTTTCACATTCGAGGTCGTCACCTTTTCCACGTTCACCTGAAAAAGGGCCTCTACCGCTTCCTTTATTTCAGCCTTGGTGGCATCGCGCGCGACCTTGAAACCGTATTGGTTGCTGTCGTCGCTGAGCAGCGACACTTTCTCCGAGAAATGCGGCTCCACGAGGACGGTAAACATGCGCTCCCGGTTCATGCCAGCGCCTCCTCTAACTTCTTGAGCGCGCCGACGGTTATCAGCACCTTGTCATGACTGAGCAGGCTGACCGGGTCGATGGCGCCAACGTCACGGACGTCGACGTCTTTGAGATTTCGCGCCGCGAGGTAAAGATTTTCCTCAACCTCTTCTGCAACGATGAGCACGTCACGCAGGTCGAGGCCTTTGAGCTTGTCCAGGAGACCGCGGGTTTTCGGGGCATCGACAGAGAATGCATCGCAAACGACCAGACGTTCCTGTCGAACCAGCTCGGAAAGAATGCACTGCAAGGCGCCGCGATACATTTTGCGGTTGACCTTCTGGCTGTGATCCTGGGGTTTGGCTGCGAAAGTCACGCCACCGCTGCGCCAGATCGGGCTGCGGGTAGTTCCCGCGCGTGCGCGACCCGTGCCCTTCTGACGCCAGGGTTTGCGGCCGCCACCCCTGACTTCCGATCGAGACTTCTGCGCTCTGCTACCCTGACGCGCTCCCGCGAGATGCGCAACAACCACCTGATGCACCAGGGCCTCGTTGTATTCGCGACCGAAAGCAGCTTCAGATACTTCCACGCTGCCACCGCTCGCTACCAGATTCAGGTTCATTCAGCCTCCTCCGCGCGCTCAGGCTTTCACCGCCGGACGAATGTAAACATCGCCACCGGGCGCACCAGGAACGGCACCCTTGATCAGCAGCAGGTTCCGGTCTGCATCGACTCGGACGATCTCCAGATTCTGGGTCGTAACCTTGGCATTACCCATATGCCCCGACATCTTCTTACCCTTGAAGACCCTGCCCGGGGTTTGGCACTGGCCGATGGAGCCGGGGGCCCGGTGGGAGATGGAGTTGCCGTGACTGTTGTCCTGACCACTGAAATTCCAGCGTTTGATCACGCCGGCGTAGCCCTTACCTTTAGATACGCCGCGAACGTCCACTTTCTGCCCGGCTTCAAACTGATCGACGCCCATCTCGGCGCCCACCTCGACGCCTTCTTCTGGCGCGTCGAGCCGAAATTCCCAAAGCCCTCTGCCCGCCTCGACGTTGGCCTTGGCAAAATGGCCTGCAACCGGTTTAGCAACTTTGTTGCGCTTAACGGAGCCCGTGGTGACCTGAACCGCAGAATAACCGTCGGCTTCAGGGGTCCTGACATAGGTAACCCGATTCGGCTCAACCTCGATGACCGTCACAGGCACAGAGTTGCCGTCTTCGGTAAAGACACGGGTCATTCCTGCTTTTCTACCTACCAATCCAATCGCCATCGGTCCGTTTCCTAGCTGCTTACGACAGATGCAAACACCGCTTGCCAGCTTGCCAACAAGGCGACCAGCAAACGGTCTCTCGCGTCAGCGATCCCCTATCGGGATCTTGTCGAGCGATCGACGCCAAAGTTCGGTCGTCAATCGCAAAAACCCCGGGCCATGGCCCGGACGTTACCTTTATTTCAGGCTGATCTGGACGTCTACGCCCGCTGCCAGATCCAGCTTCATCAGAGCGTCCACGGTTTTCTCCGTGGGCTCTACGATATCGAGCATGCGCTTATGAGTACGTATCTCATACTGGTCTCTTGCGTCCTTATTGACGTGGGGAGAGACCAGCACCGTGAAGCGCTCCATGCGAGTGGGGAGAGGGATGGGCCCCTTTACCTGAGCGCCTGTCCGCTTCGCGGTGTCGACGATCTCCTGGGTGGAGACGTCGATCAAACGATGATCGAACGCTTTCAGACGTATACGAATCCGCTGACTCTGCACGGTGCTTTGAACTCCAACCGACTAAGCAGCGGGCACCCCCCGCTGCATAATTCTTATAAAAATCGCTGATAACCCGCAGGGCAGCGCAAACCGAACCCCCTCTTTCCCTTACGGATTTACACCCGAAAACGGGAGGCCGAACTATACAGATCGATCTGAAACCAGGCAACACCTAAATCACCCGGGAGGCCCTGGGACCGCCCCGCTAAGGAGGCGGGGGCGGTCGATCTGCTACTCGATAATCTTGGTGACCACCCCGGCGCCAACCGTTCGACCACCCTCGCGAATCGCAAAGCGCAACCCATCGTCCATCGCAATCGGAC
>CAMYJX010000068.1 GCA_947258825.1 uncultured Pseudomonadales bacterium | reverse complement strand
TGGTGGTCGGCACCCCGGCAGGAACCGGGCGCCACCATGTGGGCGCCGAGCAGAGCCTGGGGCCGTACATCAATACGCTGGCGCTTCGGCTCAGGCCGGAGGCTGATTGGTCCTTTGCCCAGGTGCTGGAACACGTCACCACCAAGACGCGTGCCGCAATTGAGCACGCCGAGGTTCCGTTCGAGGAAGTCGTGGCCGCGCTGTCGCTGCCGCGGGACTTCAGCCGCACGCCGGTGTTTCAGACGCTGTTCGCATTCCGTCGGATCGAAGACGACGGATGGACCATTCCCGGTCTCAGCGCGGCCATCGAGCCCATGGCCCAGACCACCATTCAGACCGATCTCTGCTGCTGGATCACCGAGGACGACGGCAGGATCAACATCGAGCTGGAATATTCATCCGCACTCTTCGAAAAGCGCCTGGTGGCAAATTTTCTGCAGGCCCTGCAGCATTATCTGGCGCAGGCAACCACCGATTGCAGTCGCCCATGGATGCGGATCCCCCTGCAGCGCGAGGCGGAGTCCGCTGCGCTGCAGAAGGCGGGACCGCAGCTGTCCGGGGAGCTCCCGGGGGCGTCCGTCACCGATCTGATCTGGTCAGCGGCGGCCGCGCACCCGACCGAGATCGCGGTATCTTCGGCCGATGGCAGCATCACCTACGCAGATCTGCGGCAGCGCAGCCTGCAGGTGGCCGCGAACCTCGGGCGCGCCGGGGTGAAGAAGGGTGAGGTCGTCGGTCTTGCCGTTGCCCGCAGCGAGCGATTGCCATTGGCGATCCTCGGCCTGCTGCAGGCGGGCGCCGCCTATGTTCCTCTGGATCCTGAGCTGCCATCAGATCGTCTGCGGCATATTGAAAGCGACTCCGGCATTCGATACCTGGTTTCCGACCTGACTGCTGAGGGCGGAGCGCCCGCCTTTGCCGGCCAGATCCTGTACCTCGATGCGCTGGAATCCGGGTCGGGACCCGACGACGCCCAGCTGCTGCGCGAATGTCAGCCGGGGGAGGGTGACCTTGCCTACCTGATGTACACGTCGGGATCCACAGGCGTCCCGAAAGGCGTTGAGGTGGGTCATGGTCAGGTGCGCAATCTTCTCGCCGCGTTCGGCGACCTGCTCTCCATCGGGCGCGGAGACGTGCTTGCGGCCATCACGACGGTTTCCTTCGACATTTCGGTGCTGGAACTGCTGCTGCCGCTGTGCGCGGGTGCCCGGGTGCACGTCGTGTCTGAACGGTTGGCCGCCGACGGCAGGCTGCTGATGGAGGAAATCGAGCAGTGCGGGGCGACCTGCATGCAGGCGACCCCGGCAACCTGGCGCATGCTCCTGGATGCGGGTTGGAAGGGGTCGTCGAACCTGCAGGTCCTATGCGGCGGCGAAGCGCTGCCCCTGACCCTGGCCAGCGAGCTGCGGCAGAGCTGCGCTGCTCTGTTCAATGTTTATGGGCCCACCGAGACCACGGTCTGGTCGAGCGTTGCCAGGGTTGATGAAAACCCCACCGCCATCGATATCGGTCAGCCGATTGCCAACACCCGGATCTACGTTGTGGATGAGCATCTTGCTCCGGTGCCATCCGGGGTTGAAGGTGAGATCGTCATCGGCGGGGACGGGGTGGCGTTCGGATATCGAGGTCAGAAGGCCCTGACAGAGCAGCGGTTTCTGGCGGACCCTTTCCATGACGGGGCTCGACTATATCGGACCGGCGATCTCGGACGCTGGCTTCCCAACGGGCGTCTCGAGCATCTGGGCCGACTGGATACTCAGCTGAAGATCCGCGGCTACCGGATCGAAGCGGGAGATGTGGAGTACAACCTGGCGATCTCGCCAGAAGTTTCGGAAGTTGCCGTTTCGAAGCGTACCGGACCGCAGGGCGATGAGCGCCTGGTGGCGTTCGTGGTTCCCGAGCAGGGCCGCGAGCTCGATCCCATCAGCCTGCGGCGCCACATGCGTGAGCGGGTGCCCGGTTATATGATTCCTCAGCACTTCGTGGCGCTGGAGCGATTGCCGCTGACGCCGAACCTCAAGGTCGACTACCAGCGGCTTCCGGGGCTGGAGCGCCTCGACCTTCGCGGGGCCCAGGCGGTGCCGCCCCGAACGGAAAGCGAGAAGCTGGTTGCGGAAATCTGGTCGGAATTCCTGGGTGCCGACGGCCTCTCCGTTGCCGACAATTTCATGGAGCTGGGTGGGCACTCGCTGCTGACGATGAAAGTGGCCGCGGAAATCGCCCGACAGACGGGTGTCGAGCTGGGCCCGCAGGATTTTTTCAGCCGAACCCTTGGCGGTATGGCGGCGCAGCTGGATGCGAACAAGGGTTCCGAAGACACCCGGCATCGTGCGCGACCGTCGTCGCGGGTTTTCCCTCAATGGTTCCCGCGCCTGCTGCGCAGATTCTTCTTCAAACGCGAATAGCGCGCTGGTGGTATGAGCATGCGTGAGTATCCGTTCGACCTTCCTGCCGTTCGCGAGATCGACAGCGCGGACCCAACGCTGCTGAAGCAGCTGGTGGCCGATCATCAGCCCTTCGTCGCCAGAGGCCTGGTTGCTTCCTGGCCGCTGGTCCAACAGGTTGCCCGGACGCCGGCCGGTCCGGACAGAATCGATCTGTTCGAGCCTGTTCTGGGTAAGGGGGACGTTCGCTTTACCCACCTGCCCGCGGACCAGAAGGGCGATATCGGCATGGGTCCCGACCTGAAGCCCAATTTCAGCATGGACAGCCGCACCAGCTCCGCCGGCGAGTTTCTAAGCCGGGTGGCGGAGCTCGTTCGTCAGCCGACTGGCGAATGTGCCTATGCGGCGGCGTTGCCCCTGGCGGCCTTGCCGAACGCGGCTGCGCGGCTGACCTCTCTGCGCGCCATAGGCGGCGAGGAGCTGCGCCAGGAAAACATGTGGATCGGCAGCGGCGACCACGTCGTTGACCTGCATTTCGACCTGATGCGGAACCTGATCTCCATGGTCGACGGAACCAAGCGTATCACCCTCTTCCCGCCGGAAGCCTTGCCCTTCATTTATCCCGCGCCGCTGCATCGTCCGGTTGCCGGCGTCACGCGCTCGCTGGTGAAGCTCCTCGACCTGGATGAGGCGAAGTACCCGCGTTTTCGTTCCGCGCTGGCCATGGCCCAGGTGGTGATCCTGGAGCCGGGCGATACCCTTTACATACCCCCGCTGTGGTGGCACCACGTGGAAAGCTATGGTTTCAACGTCATGGTCAACGCATGGTACGAAGATGTGTCCCACGAGAGCTTCAAGAGGGCAAACCGTATGTTCAACAGAAGCCTGGCGCGATTCTCCCGGTTCGATGCGGCTAAGGTGAAATGGCTCTCCGGGTTGTACCGTTTTTCAGATTTCGAGGCAGGCTCCATCGATGATCTGCTTGCCGACAGAGCGTTTGCCGCAAGCTCTCCCAGACGTCGCCAGGAGATCATCGAAACCCTCATGGCCATGCGGGCGTCCATGGCCGGACTGCCGGAATACTGGAAGCGCTACTTTCGGGTGCTGTACGAATACTACGTTTTCCGCGAGCACGGTGACCCTTATCCGACCTTGCCCGGTATGCTGCAGGACCTGGCCCAATCTATTCGACCCGGCATCTGGCGCAGGCTCAGGCGCCGGGCGTCGGGTCTGCTTTCCACAGGTGCGCGACAGTGAGCGCCGCAGGGCTGAACAAAGGCCTGGACGCCGCGGGCGACGGGTCGCACCGGACTCGAGACTGCTCGTGAGC
This sequence comes from uncultured Pseudomonadales bacterium, assembly GCA_947258825.1. Lineage (GTDB taxonomy): Bacteria > Pseudomonadota > Gammaproteobacteria > Pseudomonadales > Azotimanducaceae > UBA7803. Next base: position 38,582 of record CAMYJX010000068.1, on the reverse strand, counting down.
AACGATCCTGCCTGTCGGGGACAGCTGCTTCAGTAACTCCGGCACGAGCCTGGAGACGGTATCCGGCGGCTGAAACAGGAACACCACGTCCGCGCCTCCAATCTCCGCCGCCATCGCGTCCGCGTTGTGGATCGTGACGAGATGGTTCACCTGTTCTCGAGAGGCCAGGTCTCTGGCGATCCGGCACAGGGACGGGTCCAGCTCGTAGCCAACCGCGCGACAGCCGTAGCGCGTCGCCGCTTCGATCAGAATCCTGCCGTCTCCGCAGCCCAGATCGTAGACGACGTCGCTGCCGTTCACGTTGGCGAAAGCCAGCAGCTCCGGAATCAGATCTGTGGGCGTTCCCAGGAACTCTCCAATGCTCGTTTTCCGGCTCCGGGCGCCGAACCGCCGGGCCAGGATAGCCACCGGCCGCAGCGCGAATGTCAGCGAGATGGGGCCAGAACGGCGCCTGCCAGGCAGGACGTCTGGACCCGGGCCAGCGAAGGCGCAGCCGCATGGTGACCTCGTCCTTTCTGGTCAGCACCGTGCTGTCGTTCGAACGCCAGAACAGCTCCCACACCGCGCCGGAAAGATCGGCGGCGGGTCGGTAGCCCAGTCGACGCGCGATGGCCACGGCGGTGGTCGGGTCCGGCGTCTGGATCGAAATGGTGAACTGGTGGATCTGTGGGCCCTTCAGTTCCTGGTCGTCGATCTGGTATGGGATGCCTGCATTCTTCAACTCGTTGCACATCAGGCTGCAGGCATTGCTGCACAGATTACGAATTCGCCCGCATGCGGCGTCGGCCTGTCTCAGCATGTCCAGCTGCGCTTCGGTCACCGCATCCGTCCCGGTATCCAGCGTGGCGCTGACCACATCAGCCAGATTTTTGTCATGGATCGCGTTGGCGATGCGCGTGTTCAGGTTCATGATCGGCAAGCGATGCTTATCCGGCTTCGCCCAGGGCCAGGATCTTCACGGCGACCTCGTACATGCCCCAGCACAGGTACTCGTACTGGACGCCGTTCTGCGCGACGAATTCCTGGAACGCCTTGTACTCGTGTTCTTTCCAGTTGGGGTAATTGAAGTACTCGTTGAAAACGATGATCGAACCCGGTCTGACCCGTGGCGCCAGATTTTCCAGTACCGTCTTGGCGGAGCTGTAGATGTCGGAGTCGATGTGCGCCAGCGCGAGATCACCGTCATGGTCGGTGAGGAACGGGGGCAGTGATTCGTCGAACCAGCCGGTGACCAGGCGCACGTTGGTGTCGACCTGGGGGATACCCTCTCCGGCGAAGGTGCCTTTGTCCTGTAACCAGCCCGACCAGTTTTCGGGCAGCCCTTCGAAGGAGTCGAAGCCGAAGACGGTCGCCGTTGGGTTCAACCGCGCGAGGTGGTTGATGGTTTTGCCGGTGCGCACGCCGAACTCCATGTACAGACCTTCCAGTGTGACCTGGTTCGACGCGTAGGTGAGAACGTCGTAAGCGTCCGAGCGGATCATGGCCTGGGTCATGTTGGCCTTTATGTACTCCACGGTCTCGGCCAGGGCGTCTTTCAGCAGGGCGTTGTGCGGGTGCCAGCGTTCGGAGTAGAGGCGGTTCTGCTCTCGAAAGTACGCGTGCTGCACTTTGCGCGTCAGCTGCACGATGAGTTGGTTAACCAGCTGCTTGGGGGATTTCATCGGGGCTTGTTCATGCTTGTTTCGGGTTTGCGGAAAACTCCGCGTCAAACCAATCCAGGACCGTTTCCAGCAACCGGCGACGACACCGGAGCGTCGTGTAAGTATGGTCCGCCTCGCTGAGGAAAACCTCAGTGAGATTGTGAGTATCCACGCCTGGCCCCAGAAAATTGACCATCTGCCCTTGATGGTTGTAGGGATAGAAGGTCCCCGAAAATACGCTGAGCACCTTCACCCCCCTGTCGAGCACGCTCGCATAGATGGGCCGCAGATCCAGCGCGTCCCAGTCGCGATAGTCCGTCAGGATCGGCGCTTCGGTCTCTACTGAGTCGGCGGCCAGCTTGCGCTTCAGACGTTCAATGAGGCTCTCGGGCCTCATCGAGATCACCTTGCCGACGCGCTCGAGCAAGCGGCTCGCCTGCAGAGCCGCTCTGCTGGCCTGATGGTGAAAGTGCCAGCGCGGCGTCTGCTCTACGTAACCGTCCAGGAGCACCAGACCCACGACGCTTTCGCGCTGCGCCGCAATCTGCAGCGCATCCACCGCGCCGGAACAGAGCCCGCCGATGACCGTCTGCTCAACGCCACAGCGTTGGAGATTTGCCAGGGCTTCGTCGTAGTCGAGCAGGGCGGCGTCGGCCGGCGTGAGCTCAGAGCGAGCCGGGCTTTCTCCCTTACCCGACTGATCCAGCCGCAGGGTAGTCGCGCCCAGCCCGCTCAGCGCCTCTGCCAGATCAACGTTCATCCGGAACGGGCCGACGCTTGGCAGCATGCCCCCGTTGAGCAGGACCATGCCGACGGTGGAAGGCTGCTCCGCCGGCGTTGTCCGGATGCCGAACAGCCCCGTTTCTCCCAGAAGCAGCGGGGTGGAGACTACGCCAGGCGGGTGCATATCGAATTGATCACGTCGATGGGATACAGCACGTCCGAGGTGTTGGCCTGCCAGCGACAGTCTGCATCGACCTGCTCGACGTCGTCGCTCATGGCGTGCAGCGCGGTCAGATGCCGATAGTCGGCGGTAACGACGGCGGAAGCGGCGGCGCCGTTGACGGAAGCGGGCGGTCGGGCCTCCAGCTCGGAGACGAACGTGGCCCCGGTGGCATGTCCCATGAACTCCCGGTCGGAGTCCGGTATCTGGTTGCGCAGCCTCGAAGGCAGCTTGCTCTGCCCCTCGCGCAGCAGCGCGAGCCAGTGATCGCCCTGCAGAATCGGATCCCACATGACCAGCCGCTCCACCGTCGTTTTCTCCAGGAGCATCCGGGCCAGGTTGGCGGCGAAGCGCACCGTGATCAGCGTTCGGGTCTCCGCGCCCGAAACCCTGGCCAGCTCCCGGGCAGCGTCGAGCATGTCCGCCGACCAGCCATCAAGGGTCATCGCTGCCGAGCTGCCATTCGAATTGCCAAGCCCTCTGTAGTCGAACCGCAGCACGTCGTAACCCATGGCGGCGCATCTGCCGGCAATCTGGCGCAGGGTAAAGTGTGCTCTTATGCCTTCGTTCAGCAGCGGGCCTGCCAGGAGCACCCCATGGCGTCGGGGCATGCCCTCAGCCATGTGAAACGCACCGAAGAGTGCGTTGTTCGTTCCGAAATAGAACGGCTCCATGCCCGGTATCTCTGATGATGAGTATGCTGCGTTGAAGCTTTCCGCGGCCTTTCAGCCGGGACGCCGCAACGCGGGTCTGCCAGTTTAGCATCGACGACAGAAGTGATGGCATCGTCCGCCGCCTATCCGCAGCATCAAATTCAGGCGTCTTCAAGTAAGCTTAGCCACTCGACCTTGGCAACAACCTGCAGGGAGACGATATGGACAGCTACGAGAAGATCGGCTACCTCTGTCTCGGCGTCGTGGCAGCCGTCTACATAGGAGCGATGCTGTTCGGAGTCATTGCCGCTTTCCCTTACGGCCTGATCATCCTGATCGCGCTGCTGGGCGTCGGCGTGCTGCTGGTAAAGGTGATCAAAGAGCGCCTGGCCAGCAAAGAGGACGACTACTACTCGAAGAACGTGGAGAGGTAAGGTGCATCTGACGACGCAGGACGAGTTCAACGACAGGGAGATCACCCGAACCCTGGGTCTGGTTCGGGGCAATACCATCCGTGCCCGCCACCTGGGCAAGGACATTCTCGCCGCCCTGCGCAACCTGGTAGGTGGCGAGATCGGCGAGTACACCAAGATGCTGGCGGAGGCTCGTGAGCAATCCCTCGACCGGATGATAGCGGAGGCAAAGGGGCTGGGTGCAGACGGCATCGTCGGCGTGCGTTTCATCACGGCGCCGGTCATGCAGGGGGCGGCGGAGCTGCTCGTTTACGGCACCGCGGTCAAGCTGCAGGAGCAGCCTGTCTTGAAAGCGAGAATTGAAAGCGAGGCTTGAAACATGAACGAAGGATCGATGGTCGAGGCTGCTCTGCTGCTGATTCAGGAACGCGGCCTGTCCCACATTCACTGTGGCTGGTTCGATTCCAATGGCACGCTGCGGACAAAAAAGTACGCGGCGGGCCACATGAAAAAAGGCTTCACTGCAGGTATTCCGTTCATTGCGATTCCCTCGGGCATCGGGCCGGACGACGAAATCGTCCCCACCAACGGCTATATGCAGCCCGAGCGCGGTTTCGCCAACGGCGCGGTGCTGCTGGATGCGGCCAGCCTGAGAGAGGTGCCGTTCAGCGATCCGCCGGGCCTGCTGCTGCTGGGGCAGTTTCGACCGCCGGAGGCCGATGACTGCGTGCGCTCGCGGTTGGCCGCGGAGCTTGCGCGTCTCTCCGAGCTGGGATTCGATCTTTTCGGCGGTTTCGAGATGGAAGGCGCGGTGCTGCTGGAGACCCCGGACTCCATGGCATCGAAACGCGCTGAGGAGGTGGCGGAGAAAACGGCTTACAGCAACACGTTTTCCTTTGTCGAGCAGGTGGACGACGACCCGTTTCTCAGCGATGTGCTGCACGCCTGTGCCCAGGCGGATATCGCGATCGATACCCTGCATCCGGAATACCTCGGCATGCTCGAGGTGGCGCTTGCGCCACAGCCGGGCATGCGCATGGCCGACAACGCGGCCCTCTACCGGGCCGTGGCGAAGCTGGCGGGGCGGCGTCACGGCCGGCTGTTGTCTTTCATGGCGCGACGCCGTGGAGATCAGCAGGGGTGCGGGGCGCATATGAACATCTCCTTGCGGCATCGCGACACGGAGGATTCGGCCTTTTTCGACGCGGACGCTTCCGACGGCCTGTCCGTCACCGCCCATCACTTCATTGGGGGGCTCATTCGCTACCTGCCGGAGCTGTTCCTGCTGATGGTGCCGAATCTGAACTCCTTCAAGCGTTTCCGCCCCAACCTGTTCACCCCCCTGAGCAATACCTGGGGCATCGACAACAAGTCGGTAGCGTTCCGCGCGATTAATGTCGGCGCGTCATCGGCGCGGGTAGAGGTGCGCTTTCCGGGTGCAGATCTATGCCCGCATCTGGGGCTCGCTGCAGCCGTGGCCGCGGGTCGAGCCGGAATTCAGGAAGCGATCGAGCCGCCGCCGCCGGTAACCGGCAGCGGCTGGGACGTGGAGGACGCGCCAGGCACCGGTTTCCCGCTGGGGTTCGAGGATGCGATCCACCGCCTGGACGGCTCGGCATTTGCCCGCCGTGCCTTTGGCGATGGTTTCGTCGACAACTTCGTCGGTGACCGCCGGTGGCAGCTGGAGCAGTTCGCCAACGTGGTCACCGACTGGGAAATCCGCACCTTCGGTAACCTCTAGCGCCTGGCTGATCTTTTCTAGAACGTGAACGCGACGGAAACGTAGGCGCGATCTCGGTCTTGAAACTGGCCGAAAATGCCTTCTTCATCGCCGTAAAAGAAATCGGCGCCCAGCTCGACGCTGAGATTATCGGCAAGCGTCCAGGAGACCGATCCGCGTGCGAGCCCGTCGTTTTCGTCGAGCGTGCCATACCATCGCAGCTCGGCGGTGATCGCGTCATAGGCAAAGGTGCGGCGCGCGAAAACGGTAGCGATGTGGTCCGTATTCGGCCGAACGAGGCCATCCGGCGGGCTGGAGACTCGGTCATACACGTACTGAAAATTGAAGAAGGTGTTCCATGGGCCGTTCAGGTCCAGGCCGATGGCTCCCGTCCACTGGTCTGCCTCCGCAATCTGCAGATCTCCATCTTCGTTGGTGTTGAAGGTGCGATTGGGCTGCGCCGAGAATTCCCCTCGTACCACCAGCCCGGCCACCGTGCTTTCGAAGCTCAGGCCGTAGATCTGGCGCTTCCTGTAGAACTGCTCGAGCACGACGCCCGACGGGGTGGCTTCCAGCCTGCCGAGCGGCTCGTAGTCCAGCCCCGTTTGAGCCTGCAGCCGGATGTCCACGCGCCCGACGGCTCCTGACAGGCGCGCACCGTAAGTTGCGTCGTCGATCATGGATTTCGGCAGGTCGGTGGTGATTTCCGGCAACCGCGCGCCGGGGGACGCACCGTAGCGGTAGCGGGGTGCCTGGAATTCGAACCAGGCGCCGGGCTCCGGGATGTCATGGGTCGTGGTATCCGGCGTCCATACCAGTTCCGCTCGCCACGGACCCAGGCCGGCATCGTAATAGAGGCTCCAGAGGCCGACCCGGGATTCTTCGAAGTCCGCCAGAATGAACTCGCGGAAGCTGTGAGGATTCATCTGATCAAGGACCCGCAGGCCATCCAGGTTTCCCCACACGATCTGCTGTTTGCCCACCCGCAAATTCGAATTCCCGAGCGTCAGCTCGAGATAAAAATCTCTGAGCTCTGCGGCGTCGTCATCGCTCAGCATGCGAGGTCTGGAAGCGCTCGTATAGTTCTGGTACGCGGGACGTTCTGGCTCGAGCTTGTTGGCTCCGTGCACCCGCACGCGGGCGGACGTCTCGAGCCAGACCTGGTCACTCAGGCTGATGGCCATTCTGGGGAGCAGGGTGGCGCTGTTTTCGATGGCGGTATTCCGAGCCGTTCCGTTGCCGTAGGTCAGGCGTAGCTCTGCCTCTGCTTCTTCCACCACGGCGCCAACCCCAGGCACGGGAAGCAGGAGCAGCGCCAGCCAGGCAGCTTGCCAGCCAGCGCGCATCAGTCGCCCATCAATCCTGATCGCAGTCGGCGCTGCAGGCTGTTCGGGTCGAAGCTCTGCTCTGGCAACCTGTCCGGATACTCGACGCCCAGGTAGGTGAAAAGCGTCCTGTGCTCGCTCTGATGATGCACGGCGCTGATTTCGGTCGCCGTCCAGATGCCGTCGATCTGCTCGAAGCCTCTGACCTCGATGGTTTTCAGCGGCTGCGATTCAAGATCGTAGAACTCGATGCGCAGCGGCAACCATGTGGCTTCGTCAACGCGCGCGTTGAAGGCGCCGTAACCCAGCTCTCTGGCAATCTGCTCGTTCCGCGGTGCGCCCGATATCTCATGTATCAGTTGCTGGTCGATCTGATGGGTGCCAACGTGCTCGAAGTGGTAATCGGCGACGTCGAATTTCAGGTCGCTCTGCATATCCTCGTACGTGAAATCCGTTCCCAGAAAGTAGTCCCCCCGATCGGAGGCCGGTATGCGGCGGACCTTGCGCACGGCGGGAATGAAGAGCCATCTCTCGTCCGGCCGCTCGACCGTCTGCGAGTCGTGGCTCAGAAACGTCGTGTTGCGCAACGCCTTGGGTTCCAGGTAGGTGATTCGCGTCAACCGCGCCTGCGGGCTCGATTTTTTCAGCACCAGCGCCTTGCGCTGCTTCTCGCCGCCACGCCGGTCGGTCAGCGTCATCTGAATGGTACGTTTGGCAAGATCTCCCTCGTCCCGCTCGGCAATCTTTGTCGCGATCTCTAATCCGCGGGCACTGTCGGCCCAAAGACGCTCCGCTGGTGCCATGGCGATGGCGGCGACCAGCAGGATGGCATTCGACACCCGTGGCCGGTTGGCCCAGCGCAGCCCTGCGCGTTTCAGCCTCAGCGCCGCCGCGTAGCAGGCCGGTATGGCGACAAGGCCCACAACGAAACTGGTGAAGGCCGCGGTGGCCACCAGACCGCCGAACCGCTGCAGCATGGGCAGCTCGGACGCCAGCATCACGGAAAAGCCGATGCCCAGCGCGGCGGCGTTGAAAAAGCAGGCTCTGGCGGTACCCGGCACGGCCATCGCGACAGCCGCTTCGATGTTGTCGCGGTTGAGCCTCAGGGCGGCCCGCAGCCGGTCCACCAGGTGTATGGCGAAGTCCACACCCACGCCCACGGAAATAGCCGCGAACATGCTGGTCGCGGGCTCCAGGTAAATGTCCAGGGACGCCATCAGCGCGTAGATGGTGATGATGGTGAAGGATACGGGGATGACGGAGAGCAGCCCGGCCCCGAGCGAGCGGAACGCGATGATGGCCATGCCCAGCACCATGACGAGCGACAGCGTCACGCCGTCGAAGTGGGACTGCTTGAGACGGCTCATCCAGTGGTAGGTGATGTTGACGTCACCCCCCAGGGTCGCGCGCATGCCTGGCTCGTTGAATTCTGTCTCGAGATACTTCTCCAGCTGGATCACCGCATCACGGGTCTGGGAGAAGAATACCGAGTCGAGAACGCTGCGTATCAGGGCCGTCTGATATTGCGCGTCGATCTCTTCCTCGAAGTCCGTAGGGTCACCGGATACTTCGTAAACCAGCAGGTACTGGGCGATGGCGTCGTCCTCCGTCGGCAGGCGCCTGCTTCCAGCCACCTGCTCCTCGTTGATGGCCTTGTGCAGCAGGCTGAGGTAGTCAGTGATGCTGGCGGTTATCTCCACGTGGGGCAGGGATTCGATGAATTCCTGCAGGGCAACGATTTTGGCCATTCGCCCGGCCTCGAGCAGGCCGTCGGGCGCTTCCGTCTCGACGATCACGTCCAGAAAAGACGTGCCCGCAAATCTGTCGTTGATCAGCTCGTCAGCGATTCGGATGCGTTCGGTGGGCGCGAAGTTTTCCACCTGGGACCGATCCACCCTCAGGTTCTGGGCAGCGACGGCAGCCAGCCCGCCAATGATCAGGAATGCCGTGATGACGGCCACGTGTCTTCGCGCGCTGAATGCGCTCACCCGATGGAAAAACCGGCCAAGCAGGTTGGGCCGGCCATCTTTCCAGCTGCTGAAGGCCTTGCTCGGCCCCAGGTGCAGCAGTACCAGCATGTTGGGTAGCGTGACCAGCGAAAACAACCAGGCAAAGGCCACGCCGAGGGCGGCAAACCAGGCGAAGTAGGTAATGGGAGGCATGATTGACGCCAGGCCGATGCCGACGAAGCCGGCGATGGTGGTCAGCGTCGTCAGCGTGATGGGCTGGGCCATCTCTGTCATTGCCATCACGACCAGGTCTCGCGTCTCCGCTTCCGGCTGCTGTGATCGCAGTTGGTAGTAGCTGGAGAGCACGTGTATCGCGTCGGCTACGGCGATCGCAACGAGGATGACCGGCAGAGCGTTGGTAATGGCGAAGTAGGGAATGCCGGCCCAGCCCATGATGCCCATCGCGCCTCCGGCAGCGCCGAGGAGAACGGCGAAAGGCGCGAGCAGCGCTTTGGCTCTGCGGAAAGCGGCAAAGATGAAACCCAGCACCATCACGAAGACCAGCGGCTGCATTACCCGCGCGTCGCCGTCGATCTTTCTGCTGAGAAACGCGCTCACAGCCGCGGGGCCCGCGACGTGGATCTCGATGCCTTCGGTCTGGTATTGCTCTGCCAGCGCGAGGGTGGCGAGATAGGTTTCCACTGCCATATCCTGGTCCATGATCTCCGCCAGGATCACGGCGCCGCTTTCATCTTCAGCGACCAGCGTTCCGATATGCGGTGGCATGGCCAGCCAGCGCTGGCGTGCCGAAGCGGCCTCTGCTTCGGAAATTTCCCCCCAGGGCGTGTAGGCATCGACCCGTACCTGACCCTCGGTGCCTGCAATTGATGATTCCGTCGCGAGGCTCGCCACCCGGTCGGCGCGCACGTTCGGCAGGGTGGTCAGGGCATCGGTGAGATCCCGCACCAGCGAGAGGGAGCGGCTTGTGAATATCGAGCTGCCGTCGGCCGTGGTCACGGCGACGGCGATTGGCTCGCTGAGCCCGAATATCTCGGTAATGCGATCGTCGTTGACCACGGACGGGTCATCCTTGGGGATAAACGCACGGACCGATGTGTCCTTGCTGAGCTTGGCCATGCCCGATGCGGTCAGCAGAATGAACACGCAGCTCAGGATCAGCACCAGGCGCGGTCGGGATGTCAGGCGATAGAAAAGCTGTGCGGTCCCGTTGCGGGTCGATGTCATGACCGCATCTCCATTGCTTGTGGCTCCTCAGCCGGCTGCGGGTCCGTCGCGCGATCTGTCCTGCCATGGGACCACATGTCCTGCTCCAGTCGCAGCCAGTCTCTGACATAGTCTGGGATCGGCGGAGCGGTAGTGCCGGGCTGCAGGAGGTTGACGACGGATTCCGTCTCGACCCAGGCGTTTCTGCTTCGCAGCGCTGCTCGGGAGATGCCGGTGGCCACACGTTTCCCCTGCGCGTCGAGAAACGTGTGCTCCAGGTACCACCATCGTCTGTCCCACGACAGCAGTCGGGTTCTGACCTGGTAGCGTTGAAAGGGTTTCAGCGATCTCTGGAAACGAATCACGCTGCCCCCTAAGACCGCCGTCCAGCGCTGGCGCCACATGCAGCTTACCACGCCGACCCGGGTCATCCACTCTGCACGGGCGACGTCCATGATCTGCAGATAGCGACCGTTGTTCATGTGTCCGAAAGCGTCCAGGTCGTGGGGCCAGACGCGATATCGGCTGACGAGCTGGTGGCGGTGGTCCAGCGCTTCAGCGATCAAGCCCACACAGATTGCGTACGCTAACCGGAAATAGAGGTTCATCAGCGACCCGCTCCTTAATAACACTTGGGAACTCGGTTGGCTCGCCCGCCTGCGTTGCGTGCCTCCGGATCTTCGGATATAAACGTGTGGACTACCGTTTGAAAAACCGTGTGAAAGCGGCGCGCCGGCCAGGTCGCTGGCAGCAGTTTCCGAAATGCTGCCCCCGAAAAGCTTGGGACCGTTCCGGGGCGAAGTAGAAAAACAGGGCGGTCTCGGCGTTGGAAGACACTACCGGATCTTTGCAGGTTCGTCTGCTCGGCCCGTTGCGGGTGGCGGCAGATGGACGGCCCGTCACCTTGCCTCGGTCGCGCAAAACTCGCGGCCTTTTCGCGTATCTCACCGTCAGCAGGTCCGGCGTCTCCCGTGACCGGCTGTGCCGGCTTCTGTTCGCGGACACGGAAGATCCCCGGGCGTCTTTGAGATGGTGCATCAGCCGTCTTCGCTCGGCGCTGAGCGACCGCGATAAGACCCTCATACGAGCCAACGGTGACCGCATCGAGATCGGTGTCCCTCTCCAGACGGATATTGACGACGTCCAGCACCTTGGCGGCTCACTTCCCGAAGCTCTGCAAGGACAGGAGGTGCTGGCGCAGCTGATCGCGGCAGAGCAGGCTTTTGTCGGCGGGTTTCTCGATGGTCTTCAGATCGACCGTCAGCCGGAATTCGAGGCCTGGCGCCTGGCAGAGCGAGCGCGATTCGCGGAGCTGCACCGTAGGCTGCTGCGACGCATCGTCGAGTCGATGCCTGACGATCGAAGATCGGTCGACTATGCGCGGCGGCTCGTCGATATGGACGGCGCGGACGAGGCCTCCTGGGCACTGCTTGTGAAACAGCTGGTTGCCATTGGCAACCTCAGCGATGCCCGACAGCTGCTGGACCTTGCCCACCGGGAGCTCGCCAGGGATGGGGTTCCTGTGGTCGGGGCGTTGCGCGATGCCATGAGGGATTTGGCGCTCAAGGGCCCGCCAGGCAGGTCAGAGGTCGGTTCGAAGGGTCGGGGCTCCCGGCCCGTCATGGTGGTTGCGGCCTGCGAAGCTTCCGCCGAGGTTTCGGACGGACAGCGTCGCGAAATTACCGCCGGGCTGATTGCGGCGGCCACCCGGGTCAGGTTATGCACAACGCGCGTCCCCCCGTCTCTTGACCCGGAGAGCGGTACGTCGACAAATGGCGGTGATCTGCTGTTGCGAAGCTATGCCTATCGCTCTGCGCAAACCCTCGAGCTACGGGTCGACCTGCTGCGACGGGACTCAGGCGCCAGCGCTTACGGTTGGCAGATCAGCCTCGACGGCGGGTTCGGGGAGCCTCTGGTCAGCAGGGTAGAGCGCTACTTTGCCAGCCATTTCGAATTCGATCTGTGCATCGCCCTGATTGGCATCGCGCGAGATAAACAGGCAGTCGAGCGGACCCTGCAGGATCGATTCTATCTGGCCTTGCCGTACATCTTTTCCGCCGAAGGCCTTCAGGTCGAAAATGCTTTGCGAGAGATGGAGGCGGTGGTTGTGGAGGATCCTTCGTTCGCCATGGCTCTGTGCGCGGCTGCGTGGCTGAGGAGCGTTCACGCGGATTACAACAGCGAGCCGCAGCTCATCGCGCAGACCAGCCGTCTCGCCAGGAAGGCCGTAGAAATTGGCCAGGACGACCCGTTCGTGCTGGGACTGGCAGCTGTGGTCATCACGCATTCCGATCTCGACGTGGCAACCGGCGAAGACCTGGTGCGACGTGCGCTCAGTTTGAACGATTGCTCGCCCATGGCGCTGATCGCTGCCGGCTGGACGGCTCACTACGCCGGGGATCACGAACGCTGTCTGTCCTACATGGATCGCCTTGACGCCCTCGATGCCGCCGGTCCGCTGGCTTACTTTGCCTACACCTGCCGGGCAATCGCGTGTTATCAGCTGGGCAGGCATTCGGATGCTGAAGGGTGGTGCCGCAAAGCGCTCGGCCACAATTCGACCTTCATAGTCGCGCTGCGAACCCGAGCCGCAAGCCTGGTGAATCTGGGACGGGCCGAGGAAGCGCAGCGGGTGGTTGCGGAAATGACCGAGATCGATCCGTCGGAGAACCTGTGGTTTTTCCGACAGCGTTCTCCCTACCTTTCGCAGCTCGAACGGGACCGCCTGTACGCGGACCTGCGTGCTGCGGGCCTGCCCGCGGCGCGCTAGATCTGGCGATAACGCTGGTTTGCTGGGCCCCTCTGACGAGGGGCCCGCCCGCCTGCGGCCGGGTGAACCCTCAGCGCTGCGGCAGCTTTCCGTCGATGTAGTCGTCGATCAGCTCGTGATAGCGGCGGACACGGTTTTCCTGATTGGCCAGATACACGCCCTTGTACCCGCGGGAGCGGAACCCCTTCTGCTGACGCACGAAAACGGCGATGTCCTCGTCGATGGTCTTGCCCATGGATTTTTCGCCCACCTCGAACACGTCGTGGGGCACCTCGGCATCTCTTTCGACGGGCCCGAGCATGGTGCTTACCGGCAGGTTGTCGCCTTCCGGCTGGCTGGCGTACCACCAGTTGTCGAAGATGCACTGTTCCGGGTCGGTGGGGTGGGGCCTTGCACGCAGAAAGTGGAAGCCGTCCGCCCACACAGATACGGCGAAATTCGGAAACAGGGTGTAGTGAAAGGCGTCGGTGAACTGCTCGTCGGGAATCTTGCTGTAGTGGGAGTAGCCGCGGCCCGGGCCCAGCCTGCGCTTGGCCTGCTGTAGCGCTTCCCGGGTGCCTTCGGGATTGCCCTTGAAATCCTCCGGATCCAGCTCCCAGTGCTTCAGCTCGCTGGCCAGCGGTTCCTGAATGTTGCCTTCCTTGTCGGTGGCGCCAACCCCGTAACCACCGCGCATGATCATGCGGTTGTGGCCTTCGTTGGAAAGATCGAAGCGGGTTTCCTTGTAGTTGGTGTTGATGGCCCCCTGAACTTTCCTGCGATTGGTGCTGGGCTTTGCTGCCATGTGTACCGTCGGCACGTGGTAGGACTCGTTGAAGTTGTCCAGCACCACCTTCCAGTTGCAGGGCAGGGTGGTGGTCGGCGCGGCATAGCGCTTCCAGGTGTGCAGGTCGCGGCTTTGCCAGTCGTCCCAGATAGGCCCGAGAAACTCCTGCAGGGTGACGCAATCGGGGTCCATGTTGACCCAGACGAAACCGGCGAAAGTTTCGCAGCGCAGTTCTTCCAGGGTGACCTTGCCGCAGGGATTGCCCTCGGGGAAGTCGTCGGCATCCGGGGCGAAATTGAGCGAGCCGTCGGGCATGAACGCCCAGCTGTGGTAGCGGCAGACAAAGCGTTTGACGCTGCCTTTCTCGTCGGATACCAGAGGCTGGCCGCGATGCTGGCAGACGTTGTAGAAGGCTTTGACGCCGCCGTCCGTCTGGCGGACCATGAGGATGGACTCCGGCCCCACCTCTTCGCACTGCCAGTCCCCCGGGTTGGGAATCTCGGACTCGCGGCCCAGCAGCAGCCAGACCTTGGTCCACATGCCTTCCCACTCCTGCTCCGCGAATTCGCGGGAGGTATAGCGCGAGCCCGGAATTCGGTGGCCCCTCAGTTCCTGTTCGGGCCAGCTTTCGATCTCGGTATTGATCAGCGACTCTGCCATGCTCTTTTCTCCCATGAGTTTCCAACAAGCAACGGGATAGTAGGATAACCCAAGTGCCGTGTCATGGCCCCAGGAGCCTGATTGGAGCCTGGCGCCGTCTGTCCGAGCTCTCAGATGTTCCGGCCGGCGTCTTCCCAGTAGGGCTCACGCAGCTTGCGCTTGAAGATCTTTCCGGAGTCTTCCCGCGGCAGGTCTGCGACGAACTCCCAGACCCTGGGCATCTTGTAGCCGGCGACCTGCTGGCGAAGCCAGGTTCTCAGATCCGATTCGTTGAGCGTCAGGCCGGGCTGCGGCTGGATGAACGCGCAGATAGCCTCGCCGAACTCCTCATCGGGAATGCCGAACACGGCGCAGTCGGCAACCTCCGGCATCTTGTGCAGCTCGGCCTCGATCTCCGCCGGGTAGATGTTCACGCCGCCGGAAATGATCATGTCGTTGGCGCGATCACACAGATACAGGTAACCGTCCTCATCGAAGTAGCCGATGTCTCCGGGAGTGACGAGCCCCTGCTTCTCCATTCGCCGACGTTTCTCATCGTCGTTCTGGTAGGTGAAATCCGATCCCCCCTGCATGCGGCCGATCACCTCGCCGATCTCACGGGGTGGCAAGGCGGTGCCTGCATCGTCGATCACCCTGACCACCGCCCCCGGCATGGGCCGTCCTACCGTACCCGGATGCGCGAGCCACTCCTCGGCGGTGCAGAAAGTGACGTTGCCCATCTCCGTGGACCCGTAGTACTCGTTGATGACGGGCCCCCACCACTCGATCATGGCGTGCTTGATGGGCGGTGATACCGGCGCCGCGGCGTGGGCGACGAACCGCAGGGACGACAGGTCGTACGCAGCGCGTACGGCCTTCGGAAGCTTCAACAGTCGATTGAACATGATGGGTACCATGTTCAGGTGGGTAATGCGCCGATCCTGAATCTGCTGCAGCAGGGCCTCGGGGTCGAAGCGGGGCATCACCACGATGTTCGCGCCCTGGCGGAAGCAGAACAGGGCGTGGGCGTTGGGCGCGGAATGATAGATGGGCCCGACGATGGCCGTCGTGATTTCCTGACCGCGGCCCGGATAGTCGGTGAAGCCGTAGCTCTGGTTGAGCATGCGGTCTCTGACCGCCGCCTGCTCCGGGGTGGCGGTAGGCCGCCGCACGCCTTTGGGCCGGCCGGTGGTCCCGGAGGTGTAGATGATGGTGCTGGGCATGGGGGAAGGTGGGCGCTCTCGGTCCGGAAACCCCTCGCGCCAGGTTTCCCAGTTCAGGATGCCCGGAGGAACCTGACACTGGGCGTCCGACAGACCGTAAGCGCGTTGAATTTCCGGGGGCACCGGCACCGCCAGAATGAAAACGCCCGCTGGAATTGCGTCGCGAATCGGCGCCAGCAGATCGGCGTGGATCACCAGCGCCCTCACGTCGGCGTCTTTAAGCAGATAGCTGGCCTCGGCGGGCGTGTAGTGCCAGTTCACGGCGACCGGGTAGGCGCCCAGGGTGCTGGAACCCAGGGTCGCTTCGAAAATCGAAGCCGCTGGCCGCCTGGCGAGCGCGGCGCTGAATGTCGTCCGACGTCAGGACCCGCTCGCCGCTCCAGATGTTTCCCACTCTGCTGCCTCCCTGGCGCTTTCCGCACCCTTCGGATTCTACGCCGACGGGTTACACTTGCCAGCCATGAACCTGCTTTCGAACGCTCGCCGATGGCCATTGATGGTCGCGCTGCTGATATGTGCGGCCTGTGAAGCCACGACGGCGACCGACCTTTCGGGTCGGGTGGTGAAGGTTGCCGATGGCGATACCATCACGCTGCGCTCGGGCGACGGTGCGCTGGTAAAGGTTCGACTGGCCGAAATCGATGCGCCGGAACAGGATCAGCCCTACGGCCGCCGGTCCAGGCAGGTACTTGCCGATCTGGTTTCCGGGGAGAACGTTCGGATCGTTGTTCAGGACACCGACAGCTATGGCAGAACCGTCGGTCGTCCGTACGTGGACGATCTGGACGTCTGTGCCGAGATGGTCCGCACCGGTTCGGCCTGGGCCTATACAAAGCACCTCACGGATCGGGCGCTGCTGAGACACGAGCGGGACGCCCGGAATGCGGCGCGCGGTCTCTGGTCGCTGCCGGAGGCGGACCGGGTGCCGCCCTGGCAGTGGCGCTGGCAGAACGGCAGGCAGACCACGGAGGTCGCGGACTCGAAATGCCCCATCAAAGGCAATATCAACGGTAGAGGCGAGCGCATCTATCACCTGCCGGGTCAGGAGAACTATGGGTCCACGCGGATCAGCAGGTCCCGGGGGGAACGCTGGTTCTGCAACGAGCAGGAAGCCCGGGCTGCCGGCTGGCGGGCGGCCAGGTCCTGAGCGCGGGCTGTCACGCAAGCACATCATGGAGGGGGTGGAGGAGAGCCTGCGGCGGCTTGGCCTCGATTACACCGATCACCTGGTCATTCATCGCCATCCCCACGGCGTACCCGGTCATGTGGACGTTCCCATCGAAGAAACCCCGGAGGCGCTGCACGATCCCGTGCGGGCCGGGAAGGTCCTGTACCTGGGCGCGTCTTCCATGTTCGCCTGGCAGTTCGCGGAGATCCAGCTGGATGCAGACAAACCTCGTTCGCGTGCTTCACTACAGATAGGGTCGGTTCGAAAGCGCCGATCTTCAAAGCGTGAGGAGCACAGCCATGTACCAGCGCGACCCTGTTCGATCCCTGGCCGAAACCCGCCATGAGTTCGGTGAACACGGTGGCGTGAACATGTCCGTGGAGGCGAGCACTACGTTTACCGTCATGCAGCCGAACACCATGCCGGAAATTTTCGCCGGTGCCAAAGGCCCGGACAAAGGTGGCTGCTACCTGTACGGGCGCCACTTCAACCCTACGGTTTTCAATCTCGGGCGCCAGCTCGCCGCGTTGGAGGGCACTCGAGCCGCCTACTGCACGGCCAGCGGCATGGCCGCAATCAGCGCCGCATTGCTGACCTGTTGTAACGCTGGCGATCACATCGTGGCCAGCAACGCCATCTACGGCGGCACCTACGCTCTGCTGCATGACTTTCTTCCTGCCAAGGCAAACATCACCACCACGCTGGTGGACATCAACGACGAAGCCGCCGTCACCCGCGCGCTGAAGCCGGAGACCCGGGTCATCTACTGCGAGACGCTGTCGAACCCGACGCTGCGCCTGCCGGACATTCCCGGGCTCGCCGCTCTGGCGCAGCGTCACGGCGCCAGGCTGATCGTAGACAACACCTTTGCGCCGGTGGTGGTAAGCCCCGCGGATCTTGGTGCCGACGTGGTCGTGCACAGCATGACCAAGTTCATTGGCGGCGCGTCCGATATCATCGCCGGCGCCATCTGCGCGGACGAAGCGTTCATCACACAGCTGATGGACCTTCAGCTGGGCGCCCTCATGCTGCTCGGCCCCACGATGGATCCCAGGGTGGCGTTTGAGCTCAGCACCCGTATGCCCCACCTGCCCCTCCGGATTACCGAGCACAGCGCCCGGGCGCTTCGCATCGCCGAGCTTCTTGAGCAGCTGGGCTTGAAGGTGGTGTATCCCGGGCTGGCCAGCCACCCGGATCATGCACGGGCCCGCTGCCTCTGCAGGCCCGAGTACGGCTTCGGCGGCGTGCTTGCCATCGATGCCGGCAGCCAGGACAAAGCCAACGAGCTCATGGCCTGCCTGCAGAACGAGCAGGCTTTCGGCTACATGGCGGTCAGCCTCGGCTATCACGATACCCTGATGTCCTGCTCGGGCAGCAGCACATCGAGCGAGCTCAGCGCTGTGGACAAGGCCGCGGCCGGCATCGCTCCCGGTCAGATACGCATATCCGTGGGCTACACGGGCGCTATCGAGCAGCGCATCGAGCAGCTGGAGGCCGCCCTGCGTACGGTGGGTATGGTCTAGACCTCGAGGGCCCGCTTGAACGGCCGGATCTCTACGAGCCTTTGAAGTTGGCTGGCCGTTTTTCCAGGAAGGAGCGGATACCTTCCTCCCTGTCGTCGGTGTTGAAACAGTATTGCTGGCCGAAGAAGTCGAACCGACCATGTACGGCGAGGCTGGTTTCCAGGGCCTGGTAGATCATCAATTTGGCTACCCCGTTTGCCACCGGCGCGCCGTTGGCCATCTCCAGTGCGAACGACCGGGTCGCCTCGCGAAACTCGGCAGCCGGGACCACCTCGTTCACCAGGCCGATGTCCTTGGCCTCCTCGGCATCGATGATCTTGCCGCCGAAAATCAGCTCGCAGGCTTTCGCAGGACCGACCAGCTGCGTGAGCAGATAGGCGCCGGCCGACTCTGGCGGTATGCCGCGCAGCGTCCAGACGGCGCCAAAGCGCGCGTTTTCGGATGCGATTCGCATGTCGCAGGCGAGCGCCAGGCTCAACCCCTGCCCCACGGCGGCGCCGTTGACGGCCGCAATGGTTGGCTTTGGCATGTTGCGAAAAGTCTGAGCAAAGTCGATGGGCGCAAGGGGGCCACGAGCGAGTTTGCCCAGGGGCGTGCCGCGCCGACGGGCATCAGCCGAGTCCGCGGGCCGTTCCTTGACGTCCTCTCCCGCGCAGAAAGCGCGACCCTCGCCGGTCACTACCAGCACGCGCGCTTCCGTGTCATCCCGCGCCCGGACAAATGCGTCGTTCAGTTCCTGCCCCATGCGGGCGGTCATCGCGTTCAGCGACTCCGGTCGGTTGAGGGTCAGCGTGGCGATGGCATCGGTGCGTTCGAGTCTGAGGGTCTCGTAATCCATACCCGGTCTCCCGTGGAATAAGGGGAGGGAATATTAACCCGATGGCGCGATCAGCTCCCCGGTCGATTGGCGCCCGGCCGGTGCCGGGCGCCTGGAGCACGTTCTTGTGCTGGGAAGGACTAGCGGAAGTTGTAACTTGCAGACAGGGACAGCATGCCGAAATCGGCGTCGCTCACGTCTACGGTTACCCACTCGCCACGCAGCGTCCAGCTGTCGGTGAGGTCAAAGGCAGCACCCAACCCGTAGTGCAGCTCATCGCCGTCCTCGCTGCTGGTGACGCTGATACCGGGCGCGCTTGCGCTGACCTCGAAGTCGTAGCTGGACCAGCCGATGATCCCGAACGCACGGAAGTCCTCGCTCAATGGCAGCGTGGGACGCACGGACAGATCCCAGACGTTACCGTCAACATCCACGTCCACGCCCAGTATGTCGTCAGAAACCTCGAACAGCTTGGTGTAGCCGACTTCGAAAGAGACGTATTGATTCAGGCTGTAGCCGCCGAAGCCTCGCAGGGTGGCAGCACCTTCGTCGTAGTCGAGGTTGTCAAAGTCCACGTAGTACAGGCCGGCGCCGGTGCCCGCGTAGAATTTTCCAGCCTGGTTGTCGGCGTGGCTCAATGACGCAACACCGAGAACCAGCAGTCCCAGGGCAATTGTTCGCTTGTCCATAATTTCTCCATTTTTCGACAGGGAGCGCGCAGTCTAGTGGGATGGCCGAAGATTGATGTGACGCACGTCAGAGTCGGGAGATGTCGTCTGCCTGGCAAGCTCGCTCCGCGTGCGGGTGAACGGCGGATCCCCAGAGGGTACATTAAGCGGTGATAGCAGCCCCCCAACCATTTTCTGCAGGCTTTGGCCGACCCGTACAACCGGAGGACGTATGACTGAAAATCTACAGGTTCTGATCGATTCGATTCCCCAGGGCAAGCTTGCCGAGAGCAACTACAGGCTGGCGAGCACCGCCGTGCCGGAGCTCGCCAAAGGGGAGGTGCTGGTCAAGACCATCGCCTTTGCCATTACCGCCGGCACGCGGGCAGGGTTGCAGGGCAGCGCCAGCTACGCCGGTGCCCCCAGAACCGGCATCGTCATGAACGGCACCGGGGTAGGGGAGGTGATCGAAAGCAATGATCCCGAGCTGCCTGAGGGCACGAAGGTCATGGCCCCCACCGGGTGGCAGAGTTTTTCGCTGCAGAAGCGCGGGCAACTGTCGATTATTCCCGGTGGGCAGGATCCGGTCCATTACCTGGGCCCGCTGGGGGTCAACGGCCTGACCGCCTATTTTGGCCTGCTGCAGGTGGGTCAGCCCCAGGCGGGGGAAACGGTCATGGTTTCTGCTGCGGCAGGTTCGGTGGGCCACCTTGTTGGCCAGCTGGCGAAGATCAGAAAATGTCGCGTGGTTGGCGTCTGCGGCAGCGACGATAAGTGCGGGGTGCTGACCCAGCGTCTCGGTTTCGATGCGGCGGTGAACTACCGTGATGCCAACTACCGGCAATCGCTCAAGGAAGCGACCCCTGACGGGGTGGACGTGTACTTTGACAACACGGGGGGCGCGATTCTCGGGTCGGCGCTGTTTCGGATGAACGTGGGTGGCCGCATTGCCTGTTGCGGCGTGGTCTCTCAGTACGACACGGATTCTCCCGAGCCTGGCCCGAAGGGCGTCCCCGGCCTTTTGATCAACAAGCGCCTCACCATGCAGGGTTTCCTGGTTTTCGATTTTGAGGATCAGTATGAGGCCGCCCGCCGGGAGATAGCCGCGTGGCTCGACTCCGGGGAGCTGGTGAGCCTGACGGACGAAGTACGCGGGCTGGACGCGGCGCCCGGGGCTTTCGTCGATCTGCTGGCGGGTGGCAACCTGGGAACCCGGGTGGTCCGGCTCGATTAGCCGGTCCGGGCGAATAGCCCCCGTTTTTTCCCGAAAGTGTGATCCGCATCACACACAGAACGGGATCTGGTGCGTACATTTGTTCTCACGCAGGAATAAGACAACGGACAGCGGAAGACCCAAGGATGAAGAAAGACAAAGCGCGTTGCGCCCACCGCATAGCGGGCCGACTTTTCTCGAAGGGCGGCCGACTCCATATGGTCCTGGAAGCGGACGCCGCCTCGGGCGTCGCTCAGGTGAGTTGCCGCATTGAGGATGAGACCCAGGTCATTGCCATGCCGATAGCCGAAGTGGTTCAACTTCTGGGTAAGAGCAGCAAGATCAAGCTGGACGGGTTGAGCTCGGAGAAAACAGTGGAACGTGTCTTCGCCAAGGGCGACTTCTGGTTCTTCAAGGCTCGAGAAGGCGAGCATGGCCCCTTTGCGAACGAGCGAAGCGCAGAGCGCGCTTTGCAGCGCCACATTCTCTCCGCGCAGGAGGAAGGGCGGACCGGAAGGCCGGTTCGAGCCTCAGCCTGAAACGCGGAATGCACTGCCCGGCAGCAGCCGGTTCAGCCAGGGCCTCGACCCCCTGACTCGGGGCCCGCATGACGGCCTATCGCTGGCTCATCCCATCGGGTAACGGATTTCCCGGGTAACCGCATCGATGCTGGCCAGCGTTGCCGGCTTCAGCTCCAGATCGGCGGCCGCCAGAATGTCGTCCAGCTGGTCGACGTGGGTCGCGCCGACAATGGTAGATGCAACGAAATCGTGCTGCTTGCTCCAGGCGGTTGCCAGGGTGACTACTGACACGCCTGCCTCTTCGGCAATTTCCTGAAAACGTCGGGTGGACTCCAGAGTCTGGTCGTTGACGAAGCGTCGAACCATCGCCTGCTGGCGCTCTCCGGAATTCAGATAGTTGGTGAAGCGTGCCCCCTCGGGTCGGGCACCGTCGTTGTACTTGCCGGTCAGGACCCCGCCGGCCAGCGGTGAGTAGGGGATGAGGCTGACCTGCTCCTGACGGCAGACCTGGGCCAGTTCATCTTCGAAACGTCGGTTGTTGAGGCTGAAATTGTTCTGGATGGTCTCGTAGCGGGCGAAGGCCTGCAGGTCGGCCGTCCACAGGCTCTTGGTCAGCCCCCAGGACGTCTCGTTGCTGCAGCCGAGTATGCGTACCTTGCCGGAGGAAACCAGGCCGTCGAGCGCGTACAAGGTCTCGTCGTAGCCGGCGCCGTGATCCGGCCAGTGGGTCTGATACAGATCCACGTAGTCCGTCTGCAGGCGCTTCAGGCTGCCCTCGATGGCGCGGGTGATGTGGTGACGGTCCAGGCTGGTCTTGCCGTAGCGCACCGCGGGGGTGATCCAGCCGTGGCCGGGCCCGGCCACCTTGGTTGCGATGATCAGCGAATCCCGGGGCTTGGTCTTCATCCAGCGACCGACGATCTCTTCGGTCGCGCCCGCGTACTCTGGCTTGGGCGGAACCGGGTATACCTCGGCGGCGTCGTAGAAATCGATGCCGGCATCGTAGGATCGATCCAGGATGGCCACTGCATCTCGCTCGTCCGCCTGCGCGCCGAAGGTCATGGTTCCCATGCAGATCTCCGAGACCACGATCCCGCTTCTGCCCAGTCTGTTTCTTCTCATTGTCGTTCCCGTTTTCGAGTGTCGTTAGCTTTGGCCCGATTTCTCGAACGCCTCCCTGGCGGCGCAGTTTACCGGCCGGCGCAGCGTTTCGGATAGCCCGATCGACCAGCTGCCGGGGCGCTTTACGTCATCAGGGCTTCGGCGCCTCACCCGCCGACCACTCGGCCATGAGGGCGCGCATCTTTTCCTTGTAGTCTTCATCCGACCAGCGTCGGTAGTTGCCCCGGGCGAACGCCACCGCATTCTCGAAATAGGCCACGGCGTTCAGCCGGTTCGCCAGGCGGTTGTTGCGCTTGCCGATGACCTTTGCCGGCACGCCTCCGACGATGGAGTCAGGTGGAATGATGGTGCCTTCCGAGACGATGCAGTGGCCGGCGACGATGCTGTTTTCGCCGATCACGCAGCCGTCCATCAGCGTGGCGTTGATGCCGATCAGGCAGTGATCTCCCACCGTTGCCCCGTGTACGGTGGCGTGGTGAGTGATGGAGCAATACTCGCCGATGATGCTGGGGCAATCGTTGCCGTAGTGGATCATCACGAAATCCTGGATGTTGGAAAACGCGCCGATCTCGATGTGGGCAGCCTCGGCGCGCATCACCACCTTGGGCCAGATGCTCACCCCTTCAGCCAGGCGGATGTCCCCGTACAGCTCTGCGCTGGGTGCGATCCAGGCAGCCTTTTCTGCCCCTGCGGCTTGATCCATACCAGCGTTCTCCTTTTGTTTGCTGCGCGATGTAAACCGCCCATGATAGGTCCAGGCCCCGAAGGCTGCCCATGAAATTCACCCTGAGGACTGTCCCCGACCGGGGGTTCCGCGGGCGCCTTTGCGCTAGAATGCCTGGCGACGGCGTCCGGTCGTCCGACAGTTACGCTACACGGGAGCAAACATGCGATTCTTCATCACGCTGACCCTCAGCCTGGGCCTCTGGCTCGTCGCGACGGCCGCGACCGCGGCAGACGCTTCGACGTGGAAGCTGGACAACGCCCGATCCCAGCTCAGCTTCGTTTCGGTGAAGGCGGGTGACTTTGCCGAGGTGCACACCTTCGAACGCCTGTCCGGCGCCGTGGGGGCGGACGGCAGCGTGGAGGTGGCGATCGATCTGGCGAGCGTGAATACCCTCATTCCCATTCGCGACGAGCGGATGCGCGACGTGCTGTTTGAAACGGTTCGCTTTCCAACGGCGTCGCTTGTCGGGCGGGTGGATATGGACAGCCTGCAGGCGCTTGGTCCTGGCGAGGTGACCCACCTGGACATGGAAGGGCAGCTGCTGATCAAGGACCAGTCTCTGGTGGTGACCCTGGACCTGCTGGCTGCAAGGCTTGCGGATCACACCATGCTGGTCAGCAGCCGCAAGCCGGTCATCGTCAATGCGGCCGGCGTCGGGCTTGTGGACGGGGTAGAGCAGCTGCGCGAGATTGCCGGGCTGCCCAGCATCAGCAAGGCAGTGCCTGTGAGCTTCGTGCTGGTGTTCAGCAAGGAACGGTAGGCGTTTCGGCCGCCTGCTGGCGGCTACAGGCGATAGGTTTCGAACGGGGCATCGGCTTCAGCGCCGCCGCGGACGTCGAGCCGCCGTTCCCGCAGATCCATTGCCACGGTGCAGACGGTGCCGATGATCATGCCGGACTGCGGGCGGTAGGGCCGGCGGGTCGGATGGGTGGGGTGAGACGCATCGTTGAGAATTTGCTTGACGGTATCCAGGTTGGCGGCAGCGGCCTCGCCGACCAGTTCCTCAGCCGTCGTCAGCCGCGCCTCTGAGTTTTCTCTGACCTCTTCTTCGCTGACGGTCAGCTGCAGACAATGGTTGGTGTGCGCGAACGGCTGGCGGTCGATGTCCGTCCTCGACGCCAGAGCACCGACGAATTCCTGGCTGAAGCCACCCTGGCCGGCGGAACCGACGAGGATATGGCCGCTCCGGCCCGCGCCCAAGTCGTCCATCCGGCGCCGCGCATCGGCCAGGCTGCGGGCAGCCAGCATCTCCCGCAGCACGATGTGAATGGGAACGCCCATCTGCCGCGCCGGAGCGCCCATGAAGTTCAGGCACACGCCGATACCCGCCGAGGACAGGCCGATTTTCCCGACGATGCCCGGTTCCGTGATGGTAATCAGCTTGTGCCCCGTGTCGCTGTGGATGGTGAGCACCGCAAACAGCGGTTCCAGCTGCTCCATCCAGTCCCAGGTCTGCCCGATCACGCCGGATTCCGGGAAGAAAACTGCCGTACACTCACCCACGCTGGCGGCCATGAGCTCGCTGCGGGCGTTCAGGGCGTAGATCCAGTGTGCCGGCTGATCGGCGCCCCGGGCGATGGCGTCGATTTCTTCGCCCAGTGCCGGCGCACGGGCGGCGATTCGCTCGCTGAATAAGGCGGCCTCTGAGACGATCCGGTCTTCCGCCAGGTTGAACGAGCTGCTGTAGATGGCGATGGTGGACGCGATAGCGGCCGCCAGCTGCTGGCCATGGGCCAGACCTATCTCACTGGGGGTACCGCCAATTTCGATGTGTCGGGTCATAAGTCTGCTATACCTGCTGGGTAGGTGCTCCCGCCAGGCTCGGAGGATGATTGCCAACGGCCCCCGGGAAGGTGGAGTATAAGGTTCAGGGAAGGCACGAACACAGCGTTGGCAGCCAGGGGAGAGGTGGAACATGGCCGAGTCGCCGATCATCAGCGCTCCGGACGTCGATTATGGGCCCGCGGAAGCGGAAATGGCCCGGTATAGAGCGGACGGAACGCGTCGGGCACTGGAGCTGGGTAATCGCGGACCCATCCGCTTCGACGCGGAAGGTCGTCTGGCCCCGGAGATTCTGGAGGCTTACCGGGGCCACGGCTTCTATGTGTTCGAAAGCATCCTGAGAGACGAGGAGCTCGATGATCTGGAGCGGGACCTGGCGGAGATGCTGGATCACGCGCCGGTCAGCAAGGGTTCAAAAGTCGATCGACAGGGTCGTCCCGCACTTGGCTCCGACTGCCAGGCATCCAACATCAGCTGGGTGCGCCCGTTGTCCGATCCGCTGGGTGGAACCGATCGCGTCAACGGCCGGCATCCGGTGAAGATGATCGAGCCGGTCGCGCCGGCGGACGCCCCGACCCACGTGATTCAGCTGATTCTGGGCTCGCTGCAGTTTTCCGACGCCAGCCTCAGGCTCTATGGGCATCCTCAACTTCTCCAGGTTGCTGCGGACATCAACGGGGAGGACTTCACCCCCTTCAACGAGGCGCTCTGGATCAAGCACCCGCGGCTCGGCGGCTCTGTCGCCTGGCATCAGGACGGCTGGACCCACTGGGACAGCCCGGACCTGGACGCCGGCAGCCACGGCTTCAACTTCATGGCGCAGCTTTACGGCTGTGACGCGGTCAACGGCCTGTGGGTGGTGCCGGGATCGCACCAGCTGGGCAAGGTGGATATCAAGGCGCTGGTAGGGGCCGCCGGTTCCGAGCGACTGCCTGGCGCCGTGCCCCTTATCTGTCGTCCCGGCGACGTTGCCATCTGCAACCGTCAGGCCGTACACGGTTCCTTTGCCAACACCAGCGATCGGGTGCGCGTCACCCTGAACTTCGGCTTTCACCGGCGCGCCTCCGTTCTGGGCGTGACCAGCGGGGGCGTTCACAATCCTGTTGCTGTCTACGACGATGCGCGTATCCGTGAGCGATCACGAGTGATTGGCTATGCCATCGACGCCCGGCGCCAGCGTTTCCCTGATGAGGTGCCCTTTGCGTATCGGCCTTTCGCAGAGTCACAACAGTATTTTCACTGGACGCCGGAGACCCGTGCGGAGCTGCGGGACTACAACCTGCTGGACCTGGGCATCTGACCGCGCCCGCGCCGCCGGCGGGCTGAGCCACCGAATCAATCTCAGCAACCTGTGAGCGGTATCGCCATAGCGCTGGTGCTTGCCGCGGCCGTTGCCCATGCCGCATGGAATACTCTGGCCAAGCAGGCCAGCGGCGGCGCGGTGTTCGTATGGCTGTTCAGCGCCGCCTCCGCCTGCATCTACCTGCCGTTTGCCATCGCCGTTGTGGCGCTGGGCGATTTCCGCTTCGGCCCTGCGGAGCTGCTGGTCTGCCTGGTCAGCGCCGGGCTGCACCTCGCCTACTACCTGCTGCTGCAGAAAGGTTATGCGGTGGGCGACCTGTCAGTGGTCTACCCGACGGCGAGAGCCGCCGGCCCGACGCTGTCCGTGCTTGCGGCGGTGCTGATTTTCGGCGAGCGCCCGAGCCCCTGGGTGCTGCTCGGGGGCCTCCTCATCGTTGCCGGCGTTGTCGCCCTGGTCTGGGAACCGGGTGGCCCGTCCCGCGACAGGGCGCGCGGTTCCGTGGCTTTCGGTTTGCTGGTGGGCGCCATCATCGGCTGCTACACGCTGTGGGATGCCCATGCCGTCAGCGCGCTGCTGATCCCGCCGCTGCTGCTGGATTACGTCGCGACCCTGGGAAGGTTGGCGATGCTGTCCCCCTATGTGGCGCGACGGCGCGGCCGCTCAGCCGGCCCAGCCAGCATTGCCAGCGTCTGGCGCGAACATCGTCGGGCCGTGCTCGGGGTCGCGATCCTCAGCCCGTTGTCCTACATTCTGGTGCTCATGGCGCTGGTTTCTACCCCGGTAAGCTATGTGGCGCCGGCGCGGGAGGTGAGCGTGCTGTTCGCCGTGCTCATCGGCGGGCAGCTGCTGGGGGAGGGCAGCACCGGGCGCCGACTGCTGGCCGCCGTCGTCATGTTTGCCGGCATCGTTGTGCTTGCCACGGGATGACGGCGGGCTTCCAGTTCAACGCCATGAGGGGTTTGCCATGACCGGTTCGGAACTCCCGCTTGCCAGGCAGATGCATCCGCGCGTTCATCCGCTGAGCGTGCGCCCGGGAGGTCGCTTCCGGTGAGTCGCTACGACTACATCGTCATCGGCGCCGGGTCCGCCGGTTGCGTGCTGGCGGCGCGCCTGTCGGAAGACCCTGGCAACCGGGTGCTGCTGCTGGAGTCCGGGGGCAGCAACCGCAGCCTTTTCGTCCGCATGCCCAGCGCCTTCGCGCTGGCCATGAAGGGCACGCGCCGCAACTGGAGGTTCGAGACCGAGCCGGAACCGGCCCTGGATGGTCGACGCCTGGATTGCCCCAGAGGTCGTGGGCTCGGTGGGTCCTCGGCGATCAACGGCATGGTCTACGTGCGTGGGCATCCCTGCGATTTCGACGAGTGGCAGGCGCTGGGGGCGGCGGATTGGTCGTTCGAGCACTGCCTGCCTTACTTCCGGCGCGCCGAGTCCTGGATTTCGGGCCCGGACGCTTATCGCGGTGGGGATGGCCCGCTTGCGGTGGGGCTGGGAAACGGCGGCCGGCTGAACCCGCTGTACCCTGCGTTCATCGAAGCGGGTCGGCAGGCGGGTTACGGCGTCACCGCCGACTGCAACGGGTTCCGCCAGGAAGGGTTCGGGCCCATGCAGATGACTGTGAAGGACGGGGTGCGCTGGTCGACGGCCCGTGCCTATCTTGATCCCGCAGCCGGCCGCGGGAACCTGCGGGTCGTCACCGGCGCCAGCGTCGAGCAGGTGCTGTTTGGTGGTGAACCGTTGCGTGCGCGAGGGGTTAGGCTTCGCCCGCCAGCGTCGAGCAGGTGCTTTTGGGGGGCGAACCCATGCGCGCGCGTGGGGTGAGGTTTCGCCTTGGCGGCAGGCTTCTGGAGATCGAGGCGGCACAGGAAGTCATCCTCTGCGCCGGGGCCATCGGCTCGCCGGCGCTGCTGCAGCGTTCGGGCATCGGAGCGCCAGAGGTCGTTCAGGGGGCCGGCATCCAGCTGCGCCACGAGCTGCCCGGCGTCGGCGAGAACCTGCAGGATCATCTGGAGGTCTATCTGCAGTACCGCTGCACCCGTCCCGTCACTCTGAACGGCAAGCTCACCCTGCCCGGCAAAGCGGGCATCGGCCTGCAATGGCTGCTGTTCCGCCGCGGGCTGGGGGCCACCAACCACTTCGAAAGCTGCGGCTTCATCCGCTCGCGCAGCGGGTTGAAGTGGCCGGACATTCAGTTTCACTTTCTGCCGGCGGCGGTTCGCTACGACGGCGGCGCGCCTCTGGGTGGTCATGGCTTTCAGCTGCACGTGGGGCCCAACAAGCCAAAGAGCCGGGGCTGCGTGCGGATTACGTCGGATAACGCTGCTACGCCCCCGCAGATCCGTTTCAACTATCTGCAGCACGAGCAGGACCGGGCCGACTGGCGGCGCTGCCTGCGCCTCAGTCGGGAGATCGTCGCCCAGCCGGCGCTGGATGCGTATCGCGGTGAGGAGATCGGCCCCGGGTCGGCCGTCGAAGCGGACGAAGACCTGGACGCCTGGGTGCGAGCCAGCGTGGAGAGCGCCTATCACCCCTGCGGCACCTGCCGGATGGGCGCGGTGGACGATCCCATGGCGGTTCTGGATCACGAGTGCCGGGTGCGCGGCGTTGCCGGGCTGCGGGTGGTCGATGCCTCGGCGTTTCCCAGCATCACCAACGGCAACCTCAACGCGCCGACGGTGATGCTGGCCGAGCGGGCGGCGGATCTGATACGGGGTCGGGAACCGCTGTCACCGACGGAAATCTCCGTCTGGGTAGCCCCCGGATGGGAACAGCGCCAGCGTGAGGCGGCCCCTGCGAGGCCCCTGCGAGATCCCTGGATGTCTGAATGGGCCCGGTCGTGGGGGCTGTGGCGCTGACGGCACCAGCGGTTGCCCGGCCTTTTTTCGAGCGCTATCATAGTTTTATGTCATTTTGATGACGGCAGCTCATGAGGCCGAGGTTTCATGAGGCACGAGGGAGAGAGAGCAGCCATGAGCCGAACAGATAACCAACCCGCCTGGCAGCCATTTCGGGTTGCCGGTTTTGTGGCTGTTGTGGCCCTCAGCGGATGCGCTTCCGACGGCTATCAGGCGGCCACGCACCACTGGGTGTCGTTCGACCGGGTCTCTGGCGTAGAGTATCGGGTCGACAATAATCAGTGTGCCACAGAGACCCTGGGTGAATCCGGTCCTCGAGTCCTCAAGACCGATACGGTGGCCTACGAGCAGTACGTGAACTGCATGAACGAGAAAGGCTACGTGTTGACCGCTTACAGCGACGAGCAGCCGCCCCGTTAGACCGCTGCCAGAAGGCCCCTTCCCCGAGACCGCCGGGGCTGTCATAGAGCCGGGGCTGTCATAGAGATGTCATATTCGAAAGCTAAGCTTCGGCAATGACACCGGCACCCTTCGATAAGAATCCGCTCCACAGCCTGTTGCTGGGAGCCATCGTAACCCTCGCTTCGATGGCGGGAACCGGTTGTGCCCAAAAAAGCCCCGTGTACGCCTGGTCCCACCCGGCGGGCGGTGAGTATCTGTTCGCCTTCGACACCCAGGAATGCGGTGCAGATACCGGCGAAGCGTTCTTCACGTGCATGCAGTCGCGCGGATACTTTCTGGTTGATCCGGATTCCGGTCAACCTGTCGCAGATGCAGGTGAGCCTCTGATCCTCGTGGCGCCCGGCTACCCTCAGGCGGGGCGCTGACCCGCGTCCTCGCGGCAGCCCAGTCGCTTTCCCGCTCCCGTCTAAAAATTCTGAATATCATAGGTTTACGCTACTATCCTCAGCATGAAACGCTGGCTCAGGATTGCATTACGGGGCGATATCGTAAGAAGAAGCCTCAAGGTCGGCGCCATCGTGGGCACCATACTGATGGCCATCAATCAGGGCGATGCGCTTCTGGCCGGCGCGATTTCCGCTGAGGTTCTGACAAAAATCCTGCTGACGTATTGCGTGCCGTATTGCGTGTCGACTTACGCCAGCGTGTCCGCGGTGCTGGCGGCGGACGCAACCCCCTCCAGCTCTTAGGCCCCGGCTTCCGATAACGGGCGGTTGCTCAGCTCAGGGCCCCGAACAGACCAATGATCCACCAGCCGACGATGACCACCTGCACCGCGAAAAACAGAAACCGTATCAGCACGGCGCTGTTGCTGGTGGACGCCAGATGGGTCAGCGACTGCAGCAGGCGGGCGCCCAGAAAGGCGTAGGCCAGGCCGTCGGTTACCGCGGCCTGGCCGGTGGCCAGCGCGCAGAGCATCACGGCGCCCGCTACCGGGAGAAATTCGAAGGTATTTGCGTGCGCCCGGGTCAGCCGCAGGCCGAATCCCGGCAGGTCTTCTCCCGATGCGGCAAACGAGTTGGGTTCCCGCTGGCCCAGCGCAACGCGGCTGGTTCGGTAGAGGCCGATGCCCAGCACCAGCACCAGCGACCAGGCGGCAAAGCCCAGCAGGGCTACGACGGTTGGCGACATGAGTTGATTCCCCTGTTCATTGGCTTCCGGCTACAGCCGCCAGCAGTGCAAACGCTGCGTCCCGCTCGCTGGTGGCTCTGGCGGTGATCTCCTCGATATCCTTCGTCGACAGGCCTGCCCGAGCCAGAAGCTCCGCATTACCTTCGCCCAGGGCCGGCGGATCGCCCTTGGCGCTGCCCGGCGTCTCGCTCAGGGTGACAAGATTACCCACGGTCCTGATGGAGCCCATATGGGGAACGTCGACGCTGGTGACGTAGCCGTTGATTACGTTTTGCTCGTCTTCCAGCACCTGGTGCCAGTCGCGCACGCGTTCGAAGATGATCTCGGGTTGGGTGCGCAGAAACGCGTCCCACTCATCCGCCGTCTTGCGGGCGAACGCGTCTGTCAGGGTTGCGCGGATTTCGGTGCTGTCCGCCTCGCTGATGCCCTCGCCAAGCCGCCCGCCCGGTGTCTGCAGGCGTGGATCGAAAGCCAGCTCGGGTACGTCTGCGAAGACGCAGAACTCGTCCCAGGCCTCCTGTTCCATGGTCTGGGCGAGCATGATGGCGCCGCCGTCGCTGGTGCGATAGATGCCGTAGGGGCCTCGCAAAATCGGATGATGCGAACCTTCGGGCTGAAGCCGCGCACCGGTCATGCTGATGTGGGTGAGTTCCCATTGCTGCAGCCACAGCTGCGTGCCCAGGGCACTGGTCTGTGCCCGCTGAGCGACGCCGTGCCGCTCTCGCGCGAGCAGCGCCGTCATCACCGCCAGCGCCAGGTGCATGGCCCCCGCGGTATCGCCGATGATGGCGCCGGGCAGGTGCGGCGTTTTGTCCGCGATGCCCGTCATGCTGGCGAGGCCGCCGCGGGCCACTGCTGCGCCGTCGAGCATGGCTTTATGGGCGTCCGGGCCGGCGGGCCCGAAGCCGTTCACCGACGCGTATATCAGGTTGGGGTAGCGTTTTTCCAGATCCTGGTGACCCAGGCCCATTTTGACCAGCGCCGGATCGCGGTAGTTGGTGAGGAAGACGTCGGCGGAGGCCAGCAGGGCGTGCACCGCTCTGCATCCCAGCTCTGTGGAAAGGTCGACACACACCGAGCGCTTGCCGCGATTCACCGCGACGAACTGGGGGCCATAGGTTTCTGCGGGCGTGGTATTGTCCGCGCCGCGTCCGTAGCGGGTCGGATCGCCGATGGGCGGCTCCACCTTGATGACATCGGCGCCCATGTCCCGCAGATAAAGACTGGCCGCCGGCCCCTGCACGGCGATGGCCATTTCCACCACCACAATGCCCGACAGCGGTTCCTTCAACTCCTGCACGGATGCTCTCCCATTCATCCCTGACCGTGTTCAGTTTGCCGCGGGGCCGGGATGGGCACAACCGCTTGTTGAGAAGACCAATCAGCCCGCGTAGCGGCGCACGATCTGCTTGCCCAGCGCCATCATGTGCACCTGGTCGGGCCCGTCGGCCTGCCTGCACCAGCGGGCGTAGTTGTAAGCCTCCGCCATGGGATAGTCGGCGGTCAGGCCCCCCGCGCCGTGAATCTGCATGCAGCGATCGATGACCGTCTGCGCCATCAGCGGTACGGTGATCTTCGACGCCGCGATCAGATCCCGGGCATCCTTGGCGCCCACCTCATCGATCTTTCGCGCCGTCTTCAGCGTCAGCAGGCGGGCCTGCTCGATCTCGCCGAAAGACTTGGCGATGTCCTCCAGCACCGATTGATGGTCTGCCAGCTTGCGGCCGAAGGTCTCCCGGCTCACCGATCGACGGCAGGCGAACTCCAGCGCGCGTTGGGCGCTGCCAATGAGCCGCATGCAGTGATGAATGCGCCCCGGCCCGAGGCGTCCCTGGGCAATCTCGAAGCCGCGGCCCTCGCCCAGCAGGATGTTCTCTGCGGGTACCCGCACGTTGTCGAAATGCACCTCGGCATGGCCCAGCGGCGCGTCGTCGTAGCCCAGGGTGGTGAGTGGGCGCACCACGGTGACCCCGGGCGTGTCTTTGGGCACCAGAACCTGGCTCTGCTGCAGGTGCCGGTTGGCGTTGTCCGGGTCGGATTTACCCATGACGATGAAGATCTTGGTGCGCTCGTAGGGCGCGTTGGTGATAAACCACTTGCGGCCGTTGATCACATACTCGTCGCCTTCCCGCGCGATGGACGTTCTGACGTTGGTGGCGTCGCTGGAGGCGACGTCCGGCTCCGTCATGCAGTAGGACGAGCGGATCTCGCCGTTCAGCAGGGGTTCCAGCCACTGGGCTTTCTGCGCTTCCGTGCCGTACTTCAGGAAGACTTCCATGTTGCCGGTATCCGGCGCGTTGCAGTTGAACACCTCGGGGCTCCACAGCACCCGGCCCATCATTTCCGCCAGCGGGCAGTAGTCGGCGTTGCTCAGGCCCCCGTGGTTTGCGGGCATCCACAGGTTCCACAGGCCGGCGTCTCTTGCCTTGGCTTTCAGCTCTTCCATCAGTGGCACGGTGGCGAAGCGGTCCTCCATGGCGTTCAGCTGCTCGTGGTAGCGCTGCTCGTTGGGGTAGACGTGGGCGTCCATGAAGGCCTGGAGCATTCGTGTGTAACCTTTTGATTTTTAATTCTATTCAAACCGACTTTCTGGTTCGCTCTCGCGGCCTTCAGAGGTTCAGCGCTGGCCGCGATCCGCGAGGATGATATCAGCCGCCCGCCAGCCCAGCGCCATGGCCGGCGCGTTGGTATTGCCGGAAACCAGAGCAGGCATCACCGAGCAGTCGGCCACGCGCAGGTTTGCCACGCCGCGCACGCGTAGGTTGCCGTCCACCACCGAGGTATCGTCCTTGCCCATGCGGCAGGTGGCCACCCCGTGCAGGCCGCTGGTCGACAGGCGTCGGACCGCCCGCAGAATGTCCTCATCGGTCTGACAGTGGTCCCCCGGCACGAGCTCTTCGCCTACATAGGCGGACAGCGCTGGCTGCTTCACATAGCGGCGCATGGTTTTCACCATGGCGATGGCCGTGGTCTGGTCGTACTCGGTGTGCAGCCAGTTGGGCGTGATCACCGGCGGCTGGTGAGGATCGCTGGAGCGAATCATCACCGAGCCCTCGCTGGTGAGGTTCAGCAGCTGACCGTAGATGGTCATGCCGGGTTCTTTGTCCGGCCCGGCCAGCTGCACCGGAAAGTTGTCGTTGCTGCGGGCGTAGGTGAACGCCCCCAGGTACAGCTGGGTGTCGGGTCGGTTTGCGCCCGGCGCGCTGCGCACGAAGGCGCCCACCTCGAAGGGGCCTGTAGCCATGGGGCCGTTGCGAAAGCCGTAGTACTGCAGCACGCTGAGCGCCAGGCCGGCCCCGCGGAATCGGTGGTTCAATCCGCGGGTGCCCCGCAGTCGATGGGGCATTGAGAAACCGAGATGCTCGCGCATCCGGTTGCCGACGTCTGGGCTGTCCTGCACCACTTCCACGCCTGCGGTTTTAAGATGGTCCGCCGGGCCGATGCCCGACAGCTGCAGAATGACCGGGGATAGTATGGCGCCCGCTGAGAGGATGATTTCGCCGCGGGCCTGAAAAATTTCCAGCGCGCCGTTGACGCGGCACTGCACGCCCGATGCCCGCCGGCCTTCGAACAGCACCCGTTCTACGTGAGCGCCGTTCTGGACCCGCAGGTTGGGACGACGGCGCGCCGCCTTCAGGAAGGTGCGGGCCGCGCTCTGGCGACGACCCCGTTTGATGTTGTGCGCGTAGTAGCCGACGCCTTCCAGCATCTCGTCGTTGAGGTCTTCCTTCCGCGTCAGGCCCATCTGCTGGCCGGCTTCGATCATCGCCTCTGCCGCGGGATAGCGCAGCTTGCCCGTGCTGACGTGAACGGGGCCGCCGGCGCCGCGGTGATCTGCCGCGCCCAGCTCGTGGTCCTCGATGGCCCGGTAGGCGGCCTTCATGTCCGCCCAGCCCCAGCCCGGGCCGGCCAGAGACTGCCACTCCTCGTAGTCTTCCGGATGGCCGCGGGAGTAGATCATGCCGTTGATGGAGCTGGAACCGCCGGTGACCTTGCCGCGTATCCAGACTTCGCTGGCGGGCAGGCCCGGCTCCCGCGGTTGCTCCACGGGAAAAAACCAGGCGTGTTTCGGGCTGCGCACCAGCTTGGCCATGCCCTTGGGAATGCCGATGAGCGGGTTGCGATCCTCGCCACCGGCCTCCAGCAGCAGCACGCGGCAGTCGGGGTCCGCCGACAGGCGGTTGGCCAGCACACAGCCGGCGGAACCCGCGCCGACGATGATGTAGTCAAAGGTGTCCACGTTCCGTTTCCCGTGGCCGATGGATTTTCAGGAAGCAGGATTGTGCGGGACAACGCCGATGAGGTCGAATAGGTGGGCGAGATCTAGTGGTATATTCCTGGCTGTCGTCTGATCTCGGCGACGCAAGAAACACAACACCGTCAGGCCAGCACGATGGCAGGCCAGATTCAGGGGGGAGCCATGCTCAACAAGCTCGACGATTATCCGGTCCACCAGACGCCGGAGCCGCTGGCGCATCCGGTCACCAGCGATCGGAACGTCTACGACCGTACCTGGTTCAACGGTTATGCGGCGGACGGTTCTTACTACTTCGGCATCGGTATGGCCGTTTACCCGTACCGGGGCATTCTCGACTGCGCCTTCAGCGTGGTGGAGCCGGGCGGCCGCCAGCACTGCTTTTATGGCTCCCGGCGCGCGCCGACAGAGCGTACCGACATGCAGGTAGGCCCGTTCCGCATCGAGATCCTCGAGCCCATGCGACGGGTCCGGGTCGTGCTGGACGACAACAGCAGCGGCATCTCCTGCGACCTCACTTTTTCCGCACGCACGGCTTCCATTCAGGAAGCCCGGCAGACGCTGTGGAGCGGTGCACGCCGGGTGATGGATGCGACCCGCTTCGATCAGTTCGGCTGCTGGCACGGCGTGGTCCGCCATCCCGACGGCGAGATCAAAGTCGAAGAAGCGCAGTGCCACGGCACCAAAGACCGGTCCTGGGGGGTTCGCGCGGTGGGCGAGCCGGAGACCGGCGGCGCGCCGGTCATGCCCAACGGCATCTTCTTTCTGTGGGCGCCCCTGTTCTGGGATGACCATGTTTCACATGCGATTTTCTTTGACGGCCCCAAAGGCGAAGCTCTGGTTCGGGAGGGCATCGTCGCGCCGCTGTATGGCAGCGAAGCCGAGGTTCCCGGCGTGGAAGATGGCCAGGACGAGCGTATGGCCACCGCGCGGCATCGGGTGAGTTATCACCCGGGAACGCGATTGGCTTCCTCGGCAGAGATTGATCTCGTGAGCCTGGAAGGCGACACCCGAACCATCTCGTTGGAGCCCATTCTCAAGTTCCAGATGAAAGGGCTGGGGTACGGGCACCCGGAGTGGGGGCAGGGCATGTGGAAAGGCGAGCTGGAAATCGGCGGCGAGTCCTTCGATACCCGTCAGCTGGATTTTCTGTCTCGAGAGAACCTTCACGTTCAGCAGGTGGTGCGCGCCACCGACGGCGAGCGAACCGGCATCGGCGTGCTGGAGCAGATTGTCATCGGCCCTTACGCGCCGGCAGGGTTTACGGAGTTTTTCGACGGAGCCAAAGGCTGAAAGGTTAAAGGTTAACGAACGGCACCAAAGCGGGCTTCGATGCGATCGAAGGCGGTGTTGATCACGGCGTCGTCCACGCAGTAGGCCATGCGCACGTGGTGCTCGCCGGAGGGACCAAATGCGCTGCCCGGCGTTACCGTTACTCTGGTCTCCTCCAGCAGTTCCAGGGCGAAGCTCATCGAGTTTTCGTGCTCGGCGACGATCTTCGGGAAGACGTAGTAGGCGCCCTGGGGGCGCACGTACTCGAAGACGTGAGGCACGCGATCCAGCCGCTGGCAGATGAGCTCGCGACGGGCGGCGAGAACGCGCCGGAAATCGTCGACGTGCGCCCGGCTGCCGGCGAGCGCGGCCATGCCCGCGATCTGCGACGGCCGGGGTGCGCAGATCAGGTCGGCATCGTGAACCTTCAACACCTGCTGCTGCAGCCAGTCGGGGACGATCATGTAGCCCAGGCGCCAACCGCTCATGGCATGGATCTTGGAAAACGTGAACAGGTAGGCGAGCTGCTCACGCAAGGCGGCTTCCGATGCCAGATTGAAGCAAGGCGCGTCGGCATCGTAGACGAGCTCGGAGTAGGGGTCGTCCAGGATCAGCATGACTCCCCGTTCCCGGGCGATCTCGCCCAGCCGCAGCAGATGTTCCCGCGGGAACACGCTGCCGGTTGGATTGGACGGCGTCACCAGCACCAGGGCCTTGGTCCTGGCGCTGATGAGTGGCGGCAGCCCCTGCGGATCCAGGCGCCAGCCTGAGTTTTCCTGCAGCGGCCAGTGCACGGGTACGCCGCCGGCGAGGCGGATCTGCTGGATGTGCGAAGCAAAGCCCGGGTCGGTGAGTATCACTTCGTCACCGGCCTCCAGCAGGGTGTGAAACAGCGTGTTCATGCCCTGCATGTTGCCGGCGGTGATCAGGATGTTCCGCTCCGGGTCTACGCTGATGCCCGTCGCCTGCTCGTGCCGTTGGGCCACCAGCTCGCGCAGCGCCGGCAGGCCGGCAGGCAGGGTGTACTTGCCGGCATCCGGATCGTTCTCCAGCGCTTCGGAGACCGCGCGTCTGATGTGCTCCGGGGTCGCGAACGAGGGCAGGCCCCAGGTCAGTGAGGCGGCCCCCGGCACGCGGGCGCTGCGCACGGCCATCTCCTTGATGGCGGAGAGCTGTGCCTGCGCGACGTTCCCTGATATCCAGCGCGATGCGTCGACCATGATTCTCCCTTTGCTACCGCTCAGCATACCCGACATTGCTTTGATACCGCATGACCGCAGAGCGGGGTCCAAAAGGTTAAACGCTAACGAACGGCACCCTGGTACCCGGCACCCTGGTACCCTGGTAGAAACGTTAAAGGTTAACGAGCGGCACCCTGGGTGCTATCTTCGG
Organism: uncultured Pseudomonadales bacterium; assembly: GCA_947258825.1. Lineage (GTDB taxonomy): Bacteria > Pseudomonadota > Gammaproteobacteria > Pseudomonadales > Azotimanducaceae > UBA7803. Next base: position 1,109 of record CAMYJX010000068.1, on the reverse strand, counting down.
GAGTCATTGCCTTTGGGAGGGTAACCATGAGCTGGATCGAATCGGTCGACGCGGGGACACCCTGGGAAGCCGTCCTGGGTCAGCGCCCGGAGCTGCTGACGCGCTATCGCGAGTTCTATCGCACGCTCTGGGACGACGCCCTGGTGCCGCGGCGGATTCTGGAGCTGTGCCGGCTGCGGGTCGCGTCTATCCATGATTGTGCCCAGGAATGGGCCATCCGAGACGCGGAGGTGGCGTTGAGCGAAGCCGAGCTGGGCGCGCTGGCGCGCGGTGATTTCTCCGGGTTTTCTCCCGAGGAAAAGACGGCGCTGGCGGTCGCCGAGCAGATGCCCTACGCCCATCACCAGATTACGGATCAGGAGGTGGCCGAGCTGAATCGGGCCCTGGGCTCGCCTGCGGCGGTGGCGCTGCTCACGGCCCTGGCTTTCTTCGACGTCACCTGCCGGCTGAAGCTGGTGCTGGAGGTCGACCTGTTGCCCGCGGAGCTGGCTGAGCCGCCCCTGTGCGAGGGTGCGCTCGTCTGAACACTGCAACTTACCTAGCGGAGGAAGCGCCATGTCTACCAAGCCGAGAATAGATTCGGCCATCGCCGGAGCGCCGGCGGATTTCGGCTCGGTGATGAGCCACGTCCCGAACACCACGGGGAAATTCTTCGAGCTATACGGCGAGTTCTGGCAGCACGGCGTGGTGCCTGCGGAGGTCAAAGAAATGACCCGCGTGCGCAACGCGCGCATCACCGACTGCGGCTACTGAAAGCGCGTCCGTTTTGACTCTGCCCGTGAGGCAGGGCTGGAAGAGCAGAAGGTGGATCAGATCGTCGATGGTTACGAGGCGGTGCTTTCCGAAGCGGAGACGGCGGCGCTGCAGCTGACGGATGCCGTCATCGGCTACCCCGGCAGCCTCAGCGAGGAAACCAGACGTAATCTGAAGGCTAACTTCAGCGACGCGGAAATCGTCGAGATGGCCCTGGGCGTCGGTCTGTTTCTGGGCATGTCCAAGGTGCTGATCAATCTGGGCCTGGAGCCGGAAGACATGCCGGTAACGGTAATGCCCACGCCGGGCAGTCAGTAGGCGAAACGAAGAGAAGGGGACGTAGATGACGGAAAAGA
>CAMYJX010000067.1 GCA_947258825.1 uncultured Pseudomonadales bacterium | reverse complement strand
GGACGACCATCCCGTCAGGTTGAAACCGAGCAGCACCCCCACGGGCAGACCCACCGCCCAGTAAGCCAGCAGCGCCACCATCATCGGAACCCGGGTGTCCTTGAACCCGCGGAGCGCGCCAATGGCGGCTACCTGTGAAGCGTCCACGACCTGAAACAGCGCAACGAACAGCATCAACTCCATGGCCAGCGCCATTACCACAAGCTCGTTTGTGTAAAGCCCGGCTATGGGCGCCCTGCCGGCGAGTATCAAGGTCACCGCAAGCACAGCGAAAACCAGCGCCATGCCGATGGCGATGGTGCCGCTGCGCCGAGCCCCGGGCAGGTCACCGGCGCCGATGTTGAAGCCAACGCGGATCGCGGCCGCCATACCGATTGCCATAGGCACCATGAATGCCAGCCCGCCAACGCTGGTGGCAATCTGATGGGCGGCCACCGCTTCCACGCCAAGACGACCCACGAGCAGCGTCACGATCGAAAACATCGAGATCTCGAGAAAGCTCGTCATACCGATGGGCAGCCCCAGCTTGAGCAGCCTGCGGATCGCAACCAGGTCAGGCGGAGAGAATCGGCTGAACACGCCGGTAACGCGAATCCGGGACGCAGACGCGATGATCGCCAGCACGCCGAACTGCAGCCAGAAAACCACCGCGCTGGCCCAGCCGCAACCGGAGCCGCCCAGCGCGGGAATTCCCGCACCGCCGTGGATGAACAGGTAGTTCAGCGGAACTTTCAGCAGCAGCGCGGAAAGGGCGATCAGCATCGCGGGCAGCGTCCAGGACAGCCCTTCGCACAGGTAGCGAAGCGCCAGGTAGCCCATGAGCGGCAGCACGCCCCAGGAAATCCCTCTCAGATAGTCGGCAGCAATGGGCACCGCCAGGGGGTCGACGCCAATGAACCGGTAGAGGGGTTCGGTATTCTGAAACCCGATTAATAAAAACAAGCCGCCAGCGAAACCGATCCAGAGCGACTGACGGACCACTTCTCCGGCGCGGTCCTGATTGCCACCGCCATGCAGCTGCGAGACCGATGGGATCAACGCCATCATGACCCCTGAAAGGAGCAGTATCGAAGGCCAGTAAAGATTGCCGCCGAGGGCAACGCCTGCCAGGTCCGCCGAACTGTAGCGCCCCGCCATCACGGTATCGGCAACGCCCATTCCCATCTGGGACAGCTGGGTCAGAATGATGGGAAAGGACAACCGCAGCAGATGTCTCAGCTCAGCGCCTATCAACAGCCGGACCTCCACAGCATGGGCATGCCCAGCCCCCGAGCCGCTTTGACGCTGACCCGGCGGGCGACTCCTCGAGGGCCGGCGGGCTGTACTCCCTGAATGCGAATGATTATCATATAAGAAAGCTTGGGATTACCCGAACCTAATAGCTTACAGCTATCGTTACGATAGCTACTTTCGAATGGCGACAGCACGCCGACCCTATATAATCAAGGGCAGTCGCCGGCGGATCGACACCAGCCAGCCCACGGCTGGCTGATGTCAAAAAGACCTGCAATCGAGGGCAGGTCCGCCAGGACATCCATAAACTACCGAGTACTGATAGAGGACACCACGTCATGGAACTGAAGGACAGCAATACTCTGCAAAACCTGAAGGACGCTTTCGCAGGCGAATCTCAAGCCAATCGTCGCTACCTCTACTTCGCCGCAAAGGCCGACGTCGAGGGTGAGAACGACGTCGCCGCGGTTTTCCGCTCCACCGCAGAAGGCGAGACCGGTCATGCGCACGGGCACCTGGAATACATGGAGGCCGTCGGTGATCCTGCAACCGGGCTGCCAATCGGAGGCACAGGCGACAACCTGAAGGCCGCTATCGCCGGCGAGACCCACGAGTACACCGACATGTACCCGGGCATGGCCAAAACCGCGCGGGACGAAGGCTTCGAGGAGATCGCCGACTGGTTCGAGACCCTGGCCAAAGCCGAACGCTCCCATGCCAACCGGTTCCAGAAAGCCCTGGACTCGATGGGCTGAGGGTAACGGCTTCCAGGCGACTTCAAAGGGGCCCCAGCGGCCCCTTTTAGTCTGAATGGCCTCAGGCCCCAAACGGCATACGGGCACAACGACCCGCATTGAACCGCGCCGGCAGGTTCCGGCGCTATCCACCAACCAACAACAGAGAGCAGATCGATGGCCGTAAGAGAGGGAAGCCTGGAAGCGCCCGCGCGGGAACCGCTGGACTGGCAGAGCGAAGCGTTTTCCGACAAAGACAGCCTCTACGACGAGCTCGAGCGGGTTTTCGACATCTGTCACGGCTGCCGGCGCTGCGTCAGCCTGTGCGATTCCTTTCCAACGCTGTTTGATCTGGTAGACGAATCAGAAACCCTGGAGGTCGACGGCGTCGCGAAAGACGACTACATGAAAGTGGTCGACCAGTGCTTCCTCTGCGATCTCTGCGCCGAAACAAAATGCCCCTACCTGCCGCCTCACGAATGGGCCGTCGACTTTCCCCACCTCATGCTGCGGGCCAAAGCCTACAAATTCAAAAACCAGGATACGCGATGGCGGGATCGACTGATTACCAGCACCGACCCGGTATTTGACGCGCTCAGCACCCCGGGCGTCGCCCAGCTGGCCAACGCCGCCAGCAGCAGCAAGCCCCTGCGCAAGCTGATGGACGGCGTGATGCATATTCATCCCGACGCGCCCATACCGAATTTCCACGCCACGGCGCTGACCGGCAAAATCGACGACGAGATCGGCCGCGGCCTGGCCGCCAGGGCGAGCGACCGCACCACGGGCAAAGTGGCCATCTACGTCACCTGCTACGGCGATCACAACGAGCAGCAGATGGTGGAAGACCTCATTGCCGTGCTGAACCACAACGACATACCCGTGCGCATACTGAAGGATGCCAAGTGCTGCGGCATGCCCAAGCTCGAGCTGGGCGATCTGAAGAAGGTCGAGCAGCTGAAAGATGCCAACCTGCCCGTCTTCCTGCAGGCCATCGAGGACGGCTACGACATCATGGCGCCTATCCCTTCCTGCGTGCTCATGTACAAGCAGGAGCTGCCGCTGATGTTCCCGGAGGACGAGCAGGTGGCAAAGGTCAAAGCCGGGTTCTTCGACCCCTTCGAATACCTGATGCTGCGGCACAAAGCAGGGCTGGTAAGGACAGACTTTGAACGCCCTCTGGGCAAGGTCGCTTACCACGTAGCCTGCCATCAACGGGTGCAGAACTTCGGCATGAAGACCCGGGATTTTCTGCAGCTGATCCCGGACACCGAGGTTACCGCCATCGATCGCTGCTCGGGGCACGACGGAACCTACGCGGTGAAGAGCGAAACCTACGAAAAGGCGATGAAGATCGCCCGGCCTGTGGTGAACCGGGTGAAGCAGGCGGAGGCCGACACCTTCGGATCCGACTGTCCCATGGCTGGCAGGATGATTGCTCACTCAATGGAACAGGAGGGGTTGAACGTAGATCAGGCAGAACACCCCATTACCATGGTCAGAAAAGCATACGGAGTGTAGTCATGCAGAAGCTGGAGCGAAGCAAACTCTGGAGCCTGGAGGAATACGCGGCGAGGCGCGAAGCATTCCGAGCAGAGGTGATCGCCCACAAGAAGCCCCGCCGCGTGGTTCTCAACCCGAACGCGACCATGTACTTCGAAGACTTTACGACCCTCAAGTACCAGGTCCAGGAAATGCTGCGCGTCGAGCGGATATTCGAGGCCGCGGAAATCGCGGAAGAGATAGAAGCCTACAACCCGCTCATTCCCGACGGCAGCAACTGGAAGGGTACGTTCATGTTCGAGTATCCGGACGTGGACGAACGCCGCAAAGCGTTGGCCGCCATGTCGGGCATCGAACACAAGATCTGGATGCAGGTCGACGACCTGAAACGGGTCTATGCCATCGCCAACGAGGACCTGGAAAGGTCCACCGAAGAGAAAACCTCAGCGGTGCATTTTCTGCGTTTCGAGCTGGACGACGCCAGCGCCAGCGCCGCCAAGGCCGGCGCGGCCATCCGCATGGGTATCGACCACCCGGCCTTGTCCTGCGACGTGACTCTGGCCGAAGACAGTCGCAAGAGCCTGATGTCTGATCTCGCCTGACCCGCGCCTGACCTGACGATCAGCCCCCGAAGGGGCGTTTAGCACCCGGGGATCTCACAGGCTTGATCCGTTTCCAGCTTCACGCTCACCGGCGAATTTCGATGCTTGCCCGCACACCAGGACGGCATGACCATGGAATACAGGCCCGTGCCGCCAGCCATGAGGACAAGAATCTGTTCCGGCCCCCGAAAACAGGGCAGTACTTCCGCGCTGGACGTGCCCGCAAACGCGGAAGCGAAGCGCTCCAGATCTGCCCGAGGGTGACACGCAAACTCGCAGATCTTCTCCGCCACCTGCTGCCGGCTCACCCCGGCAGACGCCAGCATGCCCGCATGCTCGGGATTCAGCACCACCACCGCTGAGCCGTTGCGCAGCACTGCGTTGTTGGTCGCCAGGTTCGCCAACCCGACAGCCAGCATCTGCAGCAGGCGCAGGTGATTTTCCGGATCATCGCCATCCCCGCTGTACAGCACGGAATGGGGTGCCTCAGCACCGATCACCGTCACCACGCTGTCTTCGGGCTCGAAGCCCAGATGCACATGCAGCGGTGGAAACGGGCTGTTCTCTTCGTCTTCGGCAAGGCAGTAGGCGAACTTGCCCGGGTGCCCGAGCAGCGCCATGTCGGAGACGCCCGGCCTGCCACCGCCGATGTTGATCATTGCCAGCCGCAGCGCCCGACCGATACTGGCGTTGGCGCGATGACCGGGACCCAGAGCGCCAAAGCCGCTGGCAACAGGCCCGCACCAGTGCCGCGCCGGACCGTTGACGATGATCAGCGGCGCGGTGCAATGGGTTGTGGCCTGCATCTCCGTCAGGTCGAACACGGGGTCGATGACCGCCGTTACCGCCGCCACCACCAGGGGCATATAATCCGGCAGGCAGCCGGCCATCACCGCCGCCACCGCCACCTTCTCGATGGTTGCGACGCCGCGTCCGGGACCCATCTCTCCCAACACCAGCTCGGGTGCCTGACCGGACGCCAGCACCATCCTGGACACCCGCTCGGGCGTCGGCACGATGACCGGAAGGCCATCGGTGCAGTCCAGGGTGTGCAGTTGCTCTACCGCGGCCGCTTCGTCCGCGGCCTCAAGCCAGTCAGTCACTCTGGTTCACTTCGTTGATCATCCGGCCGCCGGGTAGCCAGGGCTTCGAATACTGCCGGGGCGATCTGTTCCGCCACCTTGCGGAGGTTGGCTTTGCCGGTGCCGGCGACCGGATGGGGCAGGCGCACCCGGGGAACGTCTTCCATGCCGAGGGAGCGAGCGATGAAGTCGCCCTGGGCCCAGAATTCTTCGGTAACCAGGGCAATGGCGGGAACGCCCCGCCGGGCGATGTTGATGCCGTCACGCACGGTGCCGGTGGTACAGCTGCCTCAATGGCCGTAGGCGGCCACGGCTGCCACGCAGCCCGCCTCGATCTCCTGCAGCATGGGTTCGGGAGCCGCAATGGAAGCGTCCCCTTTGTTGAAGTGCTCGGCGCGCATGCTCGGCAGCTGTTCGGCCATGACTTCCGCGAGCTGCTGCAGAAAATTCTCTGCATCGGGAAAGCCGTTGGCCAGAAACGCGACGCGGGGATCGTTGCTGCTCTGCAGATCCACCTGCAGCTGGTAGGGTTCCTGCGGTGTGGCCGCGCGCCCGCGGGGGTCGTGAAATTCAATCATCCGGTTTTCTCCGCCTCAGTGCCTGCCCCGATTAAATCCAATGTGGCCAGCGAACACCAGCGCCGCCGCAGCCAGCACCCCGGCAGCAGCAATGAACATGCCGCCGTAGCCGAGCGCATCCGCGGCCAGCCCGAGCACCGGCCCGGCCACGAGCACCGCGCCCTCATCGATCGCGGCGAAGATGGTAATTGCAGCACCGCGCTCAGCGGGTCGCGTCTGCTCGGTTATCAGGCTCATGAGCACGGGAAAGCCGTAACCATGGCCTGTTCCGCAGAGCATGGCGGCAAGCACCACGTGCCAGAGCTGGCTGGCACCCGCCAGCGTGGCCACGCCGGCCGCGTAGCACAGCAGGGACGGCATAACCATTCGCCGGGTGCCTATTCGATCTGGTACCCAGCCCAGCAACAGACGCAGCAGGATCGCCGTCACCGTGTAGGTGGTGAAGAACCCGCCCAGGGTGCCCAGCCCCGTCGCCAGAACCCAGGTCTTGAAAAAGACGAACACGCCTGCCATCGCAAAAAAAAACGCGCTGCTCACCAGCCACAGGCTGAGCAGAGCGCGCTGCATCAGGGTATCGCGCCAGCGTCGCGACGGCTCCGACGCCGCCTCAGCGGCTGGCCGCGATTCCGTCAGGGTCCAGGACAGCGCCAGGGCCGTCAGCGCGGCCAGCAGCGCGCCAGTGAAGACGGCCCGGTAACCGCCCAGCGCGATCGCCAGGTCGCCGAGGTACCCACCGGCGGCGATGGCCAGCATCGACGAGGTACCAAACAGCGCTAATCCCTGCGTTCTGCGGCTGGTGGGCAGGATGTCTGCCGCGCTGGTGAAGAAAGCGGCATACAGCATCGCTTCGGCCAGGCCATGCAGCAGCTGCAGGCCCCAGAGCCCGAGATGAATCGTACCGACCCCGAGATATAGGGCTACGGTAAAGCAGTTCAGGCAGTTGCCCCAGATGAGGACCGGCCGCCGACCGCGCCGGTCCATCGCTCGACCGATGAGCGGGCCGGAAGCGACAGCGGACAGGGCGGTCAGCGAGATCAGCACGCCGATCAGCCAGGCGCGGGCACCCATCGCCTGCAGGAAGCCGGGCAGGTGCAGGAACATGCTGAAGGAAACCGCCTGCGCAAAATTGGCCACCATGCAGCGCACGAAACGCGGCGAGTAAAGGGCTTCACCGTCCATCAGGGTCGAAGGCGTTCAGCCCGATAACTGCTTCGTGGCCCGCTTCGTGGCCTGCTTCGTCACGTCTTTCATCACCGCCTTCATGGCATCCTGCAATACCTGGCCCATCTCCTGGATCAAACGGCCGCGGGTCGAGCTGGAACGCCAGCACAGGCCAATGTCACGGTGCGGATGCTCTCCCCGGAACGGCAGATAGCGTACGGGGCCCCGGCGTGAGGTAATGGCCAGCTCGGGCATGAGCGTGATGCCCACATCCGCAGCCACCATCTGTCTAAGGGTCTCAATGCTGGTGGCCCGGAAGTTGGTGTTCTCTACCGCGTTGTGGGACTTGCAGATATCCAGGGCCTGATCCCGCAAACAGTGACCATCTTCCAGCAGCAGCACCTGCTCTTCGTCCAGATCTCCGAGCGTGACCGATTTACGTTTCGCTTTGGGATGGTGCTTGGAAGCGGCAAAGTAGAAATCCTCGGAGTAAAGGGGAACGTGCAGGAGGTTTTCTTCTTCCAGGGGCAGGGCCAGAACCACCGCGTCCAGGTCGCCTTCCCGCAGCAGCCGGGTGATTACCGCCGTCTGCCCTTCGGTAAGCTGCATCTTCAGTTTGGGAAAGGACTTCTGAATGGGACCGAGTATCCTGGGCAACAGGTACGGGGCAACGGTGGGAATGATTCCCAGCCTGAAGTCACCCCCGTAAGGGTCCCGATGCTCTTCGGCGATGTGCACCATATGGGAGACTTCCCGCAGCACCCGCTGGGCCTGAGCGACGATGCGCTCTCCCACCGGGGTGAGCATGACCTGGCGATTGGTACGTTCCAGCAAAACCACCCCCAGCTCTTCTTCCAGCTTCTTAATCTGGGTGGACAGCGTAGGCTGGCTGACGAAGCAGGCCTCGGCCGCCCGGCCGAAATGCTGATGTTCGGCCACCGCCACCAGGTAACGCAGATCTCGAAGGTTCATTGGTGCCAGGGCCCCCTTCCTCGCGACGGGTCCGCAGTATGGTACTTTGCCCGCCACCAGGGAAACCACCGCAGTCAGAAGGACATCCCAGATGCCGTCCATCCTGCACCGAGAGCCCGGCCTCGCGGTGATCGACAAACCAGCAAACGTGTCGCTGCTTGCCGACAGGAGCGGCGAAGCCTGCCTCTGGGAGCAGCTCCCGGAGCTGCTGGGTACCCGCCCCTACCAGGTACATCGTCTGGACAAAGGCACCAGCGGCGTGCTGCTGGTTGCCTTGACCGTGGACGTCCAGAAACGCCTGACGCTGGCGTTTCAGCAACGTCAGGTAAGGAAGTTCTACCTGGCTCGAGTTACCGGCTCACTGCAGACAACGGGCAGCCTGCGCATCGATCTGCCGCTCAGGAAAGGTCGGAAGAGTCGCTATCGCGTGGCTGGCCAGCGGGCCGACATAGCACGAGAGGCACAAGGCTGGGCGCTGACCACGGGTGCTGTCGGAGATGGCCACCCCAGCCGCACCCGTCTGCGCGCTTTGAGCGTAATCAACGGCTCTACCCTGCTGCTGTTGTCACCCACGACCGGGCGCACCCACCAGCTTCGCGTTCACCTGAGCTGGATCGGTCACCCGATCCTTGGCGATCACCTGTACGGCCGCCCAAATGCCCGGGAACAGCAGGCGCCACGGTTGCTTCTGCACTGCCATCGGCTGGTGGTGCCCGGATTCGGAACCTTTACCGCCAGCGTCCCAGACGACGACCTATTCTTCGGCCCAGCACATAGCCGGCCGCGGTCGCGCCGGGATGCCGGGTCAGCGCAAACGTGAGGGTCGCAACGCCTACCCCGGCGATCCAGCTGCGCAGCTGGGGGCTTTCCGGCGCGCCGTGGGTAACCCGGGAAACCGTATGCTCGCAGTTGTTGGTGAACAGGTTATAGCCTTTCGACGTTTTCGGGACGGCGCTGTAGACCCTGCTCAGATGGTCGTCCCCACGCGGCGACGTCACGTAGAGGCGCTGTCCCGACCCGAACTCACGCGGCGAGCAAACGTGCTCTCCGCGAAAGGGCGTGTTGTGCAGGATGTTGCCGTCACGTGACCAGACCCTTGCGCCGGGAAACGATATCACCGGCCCGGTAGTGACTCATGATGCGGTTCCTCTCTGCGCTCCCAAGGTTTCCTCTATCCAGTCCTATCCAGTCCTATCCAGTCCTATCCAGTCCTATCCAGTCCTATCCAGTCCTATCCAGTCCCGGAAGCATAATCCGCGCCAACGCGTAATGCTCTGATTTTCATATATTTTTTTCGGATTCTGGATAAACCCACTACGACGCTGACCAGAATCTGGCGAAAAAGACTACTGGCTGCGCAGAATCATGAAGTCGATGGCCTCAGCCAGCTGATCATCCGAGCAGGAGGAACACAGACCCCGGGCAGGCATGCCCGGGGCTATCCCCGCGATGGTCGTCTGCAGCAGCGCCGCCGGTCCTTTGGCGATTCGCGGCGCCCAGGATTCCGGATCGCCGACCTTGGGGGCCCCGGCAACACCGGCTGCGTGACACGAGAAGCAGTAGCGGTTATAGGTCTGTTCGCCCGGATGCGGCGGGGCTTCCGCTGTCTGGCCGGCACCGTCGCCGGACTCGCTGCCACCGCAACCGGCCAGCACAAGGCTCAAAACCACCCCCAACAGCAGACCGGTACCGCCATCCCTTCGTTTACGCATTGAGTTCAATTTCTACTCCTTGAGTTCAAATTCGTCCGCATCCTGCCAGGCGGGAAACGCGTCCCGGTAGGCACTCAACGCCTCGCCGTCGAGGGTCGCCGTAAACACGCCAGCGCCGGACGCCGCGTCCAGCAGCTGCTGACCCTCCGGGCCATATATGCCACTGTCGCCGCTGTAGGCCACGCCGTTCCCGTCCGTCCCGACAATGTTGACCCCCGCGACATAGCAGAGGTTCTCTATGGCCCGCGCCCGCAGCAGCGTCTGCCAGGCAGTTCGCCGCGCAGCCGGCCAGTTGGCGACGCACAGCAGCAGGTCGTAATCCAGCTCGTGACTCTGGCCGTGATTCTGGTCGTCACCCTGCCGAGCATTCTGCCGAGCATTCTGCCGAGCATTCTGCCGAGCATTGCGCAACCAGACGGGGAACCGGAGGTCGTAGCAAACCACGGGCAGGATACGCCAGCCGTTGCATTCCAGGACCACCCGTCGAGACCCGGCCGCATAGTGCAGGTGCTCGCCTGCCATCCGGAACCGGTGGCGCTTGTCGTAAAAGACCGGCGATCCGCCGGGCGGCATCCAGACAAAACGGTTGAAGTACCGACCCTTTTCCGTGACGACCAGGCTGCCGCACAGGATCTTACCGTGCAGCCTGGCCTGCTCGTCAAGCCAGCCGAGGGTGGCACCCTGCATGTCCTCCGCCACCTCTGCAGAGGCCATGGTAAACCCCGTACTGAACATCTCCGGCAGCACCACCACGTCTGCATCCGCCGGCACCTGATTCAGCCGATCCTCGAACAGCAGCCGATTGGCAGCGGCATCGTGCCAGCGGGTAGCCGTTTGAATCAGGCTCAGGGTCAGAGGTCGCACAGTATCTCAGCACCGCGGCGCAGGGTGGCGTCATCCTTGGCAAAGCAGAACCGCAGCATCCGGTGATCCGGCGGCTGGTCGTAGAACACGGATACCGGGATGGAGGCGATTCCCGCTTCACAGGTGAGGCGCCGGGCAAGAGCCACGTCGTGCTCGTTCGAGAGTGCCGAATAGTCCAGCAGCTGAAAGTACGTGCCGGCGCTGGGCACCGCGCGGAACGGAGAACCGGCCAGCAGCTGACAGAACAGGTCCCGCTTGCGCTGATAAAAGTCCCCCAGACCCAGGTGATGCTCAGGGTGGGCGCTCAGAAAGTCCGCCAGACCCAGCTGCATGGGCGTGTTCGACGTGAAGGTGACGTACTGGTGGATGCGCCGGAATTCCTCGGTCAGCGCCGGCGGCGCCACGCAGTAGCCGATCTTCCAGCCGGTCGTGTGATAGGTCTTACCGAAGGAAGACACCACGAAACTCCGGGCATACAGCTCCGGATACCGACACAGGCTCTGGTGCTCACGGCCGTCAAAAACGATGTGCTCGTAGACTTCGTCCGCCAGCACGAACATACGCCGATCGGCGACCACCCGCGCCAGCGCATCCACATCGGCCGCCTGCCAGACGGTCCCGGTGGGGTTGTGGGGGGTATTGGTGATGATCAGGCGGGTACGCTCGTTCATCAGATCCGCAACCCGGTCCCAGTCGACGCGATAGTCGGGGGGATGCAGAGGCACGTGCCGGGTCATACCGCCCTGCAAGGTCACCGCCGGCTGGTAGCTGTCATACGCAGGGTCGAAGACGATGACCTCATCGCCTGGCGATACAACCGCCGCGATCGCGCAGAACAGAGCCTCGGTAGCCCCGGAGGTTATGGTCACCTCCGCATCCGGATCGGCCGTCAAGCCGTACAGGGCCGACACCTTCGCCGACACCGCCTCGCGCAGCGCGGGCACGCCCATCATGGGGGCGTACTGGTTATGGCCATGGGTAAGGTAGTGCTGAACCCGCTCGAGCAGCTCCGGGGGGCCGTCGAAATCAGGGAAACCCTGAGACAGATTCAAAGCGCCCTGTTCCCGGGCAAGCTCGGACATCACCGTAAAGATGGTGGTCTCCACGTCGGGCAGCTTGCTGGAAATCTCCGGTGGATCGGCCTGCATCGGCACATTCTGACACAGCCACCCAGCTCGCGTGAGCATCCCCGGCGCGTCACGCCGGCCTGGGGCGGACGGAGGCCGGCGAACGACGCCCGGACGGCTTACACCTTCCATACGATCCTATATCAATATTTTTTGATATACCCAGTTCAGCCTGCTAGGATCCGCGCTCCCAAGCAGGCAATCCGGAAGATTTTTGGCCAATCCCGCACCTCAGCATCGGCCCGATCAGGCTGCATTCAGCGAATCCCTGGAGCATCTGGTGGCCCAGACAAAAGCCGTCGGCGACCGCCTGCGCTGCCTGGTGCTGCGCGTGCTGCGGGAGGAATCGTACGGCGTGCTGGAGCTGTGTCAGATTCTGGACACCAGCCAACCGGCCTTGAGTCATCATCTGAAGATCCTGCACGGCGCGGGTTTCCTGGCCAGACGGCGCGAGGGCAACCGGATCTTCTACCGCCGCGCTTCCGATATCGGCGAGCTGGCTAGAGCCCTGCTGGCCGGTATCGACGACATCACGCTGCCCACCGACCTCAATGAGCGGGTCGAGCAGATTCACGATGAGCGCCGCCGGCGCTGCGAGACCTTTTTCGTCGAGCACGCGGGCGAGTTCCGGGTCAACCAGGCGCGCATCAGCGAGAGCAGCGTTTACGCTGCAGGGATACTCGAGCTCATCGATCGCGACGACCTGCATCCGGGGGCTGCACTCGAAATCGGCCCGGGCGAGGGGGAGCTGCTCAGCGCGCTGGCGGCCCGGTTCCAGCACGTCGTCGGCATCGACAGCGCCAGCAACATGCTGGAGCGCGCCTCGGAAGTAACCGCTGGGCTTGCCAACGTGCGCCTGCTCAATCGGGACTTCGCCGACCTGCCCGCTGACCAACGCTTCGACCTCATGGTCGCCGCCATGGTGGTCCACCACCTGGCATCCCCCCAGGGTTTCTTCCGCCAGGCGGCCCGGCTGCTGGTGCCCGGCGGCATGCTGGTGGTGGCGGAGCTGTGCAGCCACGATCACGAGTGGGCGCGGGAGGCGTGCGGAGACCAGTGGCTGGGGTTCGAACCCCAGGAGCTCAACGCCTGGGCGGAAAACGCCGGGCTGACCCTGGCCGATTCCCAGTTTCACGCCCAGCAGAACGGTTTCCAGATTCAGATCCAGAGCTACCGAAACTCATCAACACTTAAGCACGACTAGGAGCCAAGACATGCCCGACTACAAGGTCGCCGATATCAGCCAGGCCGAATTCGGCCGCAAAGAGATCAATCTGGCGGAGGCCGAAATGCCCGCCCTCATGGCGTTGCGCCGCAAATACGTGGAAGAGCAGCCGCTGAAAGGCGCAAAGATCATCGGCTGCATCCACATGACCGTGCAGACGGCCGTGCTCATCGATACCCTGATGGCGCTGGGCGCCGAGGTCCGCTGGTCATCGTGCAACATATTTTCCACCCAGGACCACGCTGCGGCCGCGGTGGCTGCAAATGGCGTTCCCGTGTTCGCCTGGAAAGGGGAGACGGAGGAAGAGTACGTCTGGTGCATAGAGCAGACCATCCTCAAGGACGGCAAGCCCTGGGACGCCAACCTGCTCCTGGACGACGGCGGCGACCTCACCGAGATCATCCACAACCGGTACCCGCAGATGCTGGACGCCATTCACGGCATCAGCGAAGAGACCACCACGGGCGTGCACCGGCTCTACGAGATGATTGAGCGCAACGAGCTCAAGGTTCCCGCCATCAACGTCAACGATTCGGTAACCAAATCCAAGAACGACAACAAGTATGGCTGCCGTCACAGCCTGAACGACGCCGTCAAGCGCGCCACCGACATGCTCATGGCCGGCAAGCGCGCGCTGGTCATCGGCTACGGCGACGTCGGTAAGGGTTCGGCCCAGAGCCTTAGGCAGGAAGGTATGATCGTGCGGGTCACCGAGGTGGATCCCATCTGCGCCATGCAGGCCTGCATGGACGGCTTCGAGGTAGTTTCACCCTACATGCACGGCATCAACACCGGCCAGCTGGAGGACATCAACACCCTGCTGATGCAGGACACCGACCTGCTGGTCACGTGCACCGGCAACATGAACGTCTGCGACAGCAACGTGCTCCGCTCGCTGAAACGCGGCGCCCTCGTCTGCAACATCGGCCACTTCGACAACGAGATCGATACGGCATACATGCGCGAGCACTGGCGCTGGGAAACGGTCAAGGATCAGGTGCATCAGGTGTTCCGCAGCGACGACCCGCACGACTACCTGATCCTGCTCTCTGAGGGTCGCCTGGTGAATCTGGGCAACGCCATGGGGCACCCGTCGCGGATCATGGACGGCTCGTTCGCCAACCAGGTGCTGGCACAGATGCACCTCTACGAGCAGCGCTACGCCGACCAGCCTACCAATCAGCGCGCGCCGGTCAGCGTGGAAGTGCTGCCCAAGAAGCTGGACGAGGAGGTGGCCCAGTTGATGGTGGAAGGCTTCGGCGGCGTGGTGACCACCCTGACGCAAAAGCAGGCCAACTACATCGGGGTGGACCAGATCGGACCCTATAAGCCAGAATCCTACCGGTACTGATCCTGCGCACGCGGCAGGATCAAGTCTGAGGAGAGAGATGATGACCACGCCGATGATCTGCCTGCTGATAACGCTGCTGCTGCCGCTGGTCCTGGCCGGCGTGGGCGGCTTCTACCGCACCCGGGAGCCCGGCGGCATGGACAATAACGACCCGCGGGGGCAGGCGAGCAAACTCACCGGCCCCGGCGCCCGGGCGTACGCCGCGCAGCAGAATGCCTGGGAAGCCATTGCCCTGTTCACGCCGGCAGTTCTGGTGGCCCACGTGCTGGGCGCAGACCCGGCGACGTCCGCCACCCTAGCCATGACCTTCGTCGGCCTGCGCGTGGTCCCCGGCATCTGCTATCTGGCGGATCTGGCGACGCTGCGCTCCCTGGCCTTCGTGGCTTCCATCGTGTGCGTGATCTGGCTCTTCACGCTGGGAGGCTGATCCGGTCGGCCCGGGCCGGCCGCCTTCGCCAGGCTCAGGCAGATGCCGCGGACGGTGGCGAGTCCTCCTCTGGCGGGTCGCCCCTCAGCGGGTCGCCCCTCAGCGGGTCGCCCTCTTCCCGCAGCCGGATCGGTCCCTGCTTGTCCGGAAATCTGCCGTCGATGCCGGCATAGAATGCCCGCAGGTGGTCCATATCCGCCTCGATATCCCCGGTCATCATCCTTTCCGGCCCGAAACCACCGCGCTTTTCCGGGTAATCGAGAAATCCGAGCACTACGGGTACCTCGGCCTGGCGCGCCACGTGATAAAAGCCGGACTTCCAGTACGGTACCTGTCCTCGCGTGCCCTCCGCTGGAAACACCAGCACCACCGGCTCAGGATTCGAGAACAATCCCGCAATCTGCGCCACGTAGCCCTGGGGCGAGCTGCGCTCGATGGGCAGACCGCCCAGCCACCGCATGAGGTAGCCCAGAGGCCCCTTGAAGAGCGTGTTCTTGCCCAGCCAGCGCACCGGAACGTCCTTGGCCAGCGCCATGGCGATGAACCAGATGAAGTCCCAGTTGGAGGTGTGCGGGGCGGCAATGAGCACATAGCTGATGGCGGCGGGCCGGTCCCCTTCGATGCGCCAGCCGCCGATCTTAAGAACCACGCGGGCAAAGCCGCGGCCGAGGCCGCTCAAAGCGCCGCCGTCGCCGGGCGCGGACAGAGAATAGGCTGGCTCCTGGTCATGTGTTTCCTCCCGATTGCCCGGGATTCTCCCCGCATGGACAGACGACTACAATAGCGCTCCCGCAAGCGGAAGTGTCTATGCCTCAGGATTCAACCAGCCATGCCCCGAAGAGTGCCCAGAAGAGTGCTCAGAAGAATGCCCAGACGAATACCCAGCCCCCAGCATCGGGCGGGTCACCCAAGAATGATCTGATCGCCCTGCTCGATCTCGAGGAGATCGAAAAAAACCACTATCGCGCCACCAGCCCGAACGAGGGATGGCAGCGGGTCTACGGCGGCCAGGTTATCGGGCAGGCCCTGGTGGCGGCATCCCGGACGGTGCCTGACGAACGCTCCGCTCACTCGCTGCACGGCTACTTCCTTCGCGCAGGGGATACCAGCGTGCCCATCCTGTATAAGGTCGATCGGATTCGGGACGGTCGCAGCTTCAACACCCGCCGCGTGGTGGCCATTCAACATGGTCGCCCCATCTTCAACATGTCCATCTCTTTCCAGGTACCGGAGCAGGGCTTCTCCCACCAGTTCGACATGCCGGGCGCGCCAGCACCGGAAACCCTGCCGGACGAGGAGGCGCTGCGGGAGACATGGGCCGAGCAGATGCCGCCGGAATTCGCGGAGTCATTCAACCGCGAGCGCCCGATCGAAATACGGCCCATAGATCCCATGGACGTGTTCCACCCGGAAAAGCGCCCGCCGAGGCAGATGTGCTGGATGAAGTCGCGGGAGTCGTTGCCGGACGACCCGCGGCTGCATCAGTGCGTGCTGGCCTACCTCTCGGACTGGTCGCTGCTGGATACCGCCACCCTGCCGCACGCGGTGAGCTTCATGCAGGACAACATGCAGATGGCGAGCCTGGATCACGCCATGTGGTTCCATCGGCCGTTCCGCGCCGACGAGTGGCTGCTTTACGTCCAGGACAGTCCAAGCGCCAGCAGCTCCCGTGGGCTCAATCGCGGGCTGGTCTACGACCGGAAAGGATCGCTGGTCGCCTCCGCGGCGCAGGAAGGCCTGATGCGTCAGCACGGGTGAGGGTCTGTTGCGGACGTATACAGGCCTGCGGCTCGCTGGGATAATGATCGGTTTGGTCAACGGGAACCTCGGCTGCAGCCGCCCCGTCTGAGCCAGCAATCACAGGGTAGTAACCATCAACATGGCAGACGCTGCACCGGACCTGCAAAAGATCACCGAATCTGTCGAGAACCTGAAGACAGAGCTGGAAGCGCACCGCTACATCTGCAGCGACCAGATCGCCACCGCCGTCTACCTCGCCTACCACCTGCGCAAACCCATTCTCATCGAGGGGCCGCCCGGCGTCGGCAAGACCGAGCTGGCCAAAACCACGGCCGATATGTTCGCGCTGCCACTGATTCGCCTGCAATGCTACGAAGGTCTCGACGAAGCCAAGGCAATTTACGAATGGAAATACGGTAAGCAGCTGCTGTACACCCAGGTGCTGAAGGAAACTCTGGACGAAGTGCTGCAGGGAGCGAAGGGCTTCGCGGAATCGGTGGGCCGGCTGCACGAGTTCGGCGACATCTTTTTTTCCGAGGAGTTTCTGGAGCCTCGTCCGCTCATGAAGGCGCTGCAGGAGAAAGCCGGATGCATTCTGCTGATCGACGAGGTGGATAAATCGGATCACGAGTTCGAGTCGCTGCTGCTGGAGATGCTCTCGGACTACCAGCTCTCCATTCCGGAAATCGGCACGCTGAAAGCGGTGAACGAACCACCGCTGGTATTTCTGACCAGCAACAACACCCGGGAGATCTCGGACGCGTTGAAACGCCGCTGCCTGCACCTCTACATACCGTTCCCGGATCTGGAGCTGGAGCAGCGCATCATTCACGCCCGGGTTCCCGAGATCCCACCGGAGCTGCGCCGGCAGCTGGTGAAGTTCATCCACGAGCTGCGGGGGTTGGACCTGAAGAAGGTACCCGCCATCAGCGAGACCATCGACTGGGCGAGGACGCTGCTGCTGCTGCACACAGAATCCCTGGACCCGCAGCTGGTGCGCGACACGTTGAACGTCATCCTGAAATTTCAGGAGGACATCGAAAACGTCAACAGCGAGCTCACCTCACTTACCAGCCAGGCGTTGAAGTGACAGGGTGGAACGCACGCTGACCAATTTCATCCACGCGCTGCGCAGCAGCGACGTGCGAATTTCTACGGCGGAGACGCTGGACGCCTTCAACGCGGTAGAACTCGTCGGCTACGAAGATCGCGGCGCGCTGAAGCGCTCCCTGGCCCTGGTGCTGCCGAAAACCGCGGACGAGAAGGAAACGTTCGACCTGTGCTTCGACCAGTTCTTTCGCTTCACGGACATTCGCGGGGACCGCGACCAGGGAGAGGCAGACGGGCCGGCCAACGATTCCTCTGACGACTCCGAAGGCGGACAGGAAGGCCAGGGCGGCGCCGGCGGCGAGAACCCGCCAACTCCAGGCGCTGCCAACGCCAAAGGCAAACGCAAATCCAAACGCAAAGGAAAGACGGCGGCAGGCGCCGATCCTGAAGACGCAGACGAAGCGGAAGAGGATCTCGGCCCGGGCAGGATGAGCGAGCCGAGCTCCACGCTGGGCAAGCTGCTGATGAACGACTCCAAAGTAGAGCTGTCTGTCGCCACCGCCGAGGCCGGCGAGGCGGTAGGCGTCAGAGATATACAGGTGTTCACCCAGAAGGGGCTGTATACCCGAAAAATCATGGAGCAGATGAGTCTGGCGGATCTCAACCGCGAGATTTCGGATCTGCGGGACAGCCGCAAGGTTCCGCAGCGGCGCCTGGGCCAGAATCTGCGCCAGCGCCGGGAGTGGCTGCGTGAGCAGGTCCGCGACTATGTGGAACGGCAGTTCCTGCTGCACGCCGACGCCGACGGCCGGCGGCTGCGCGAAGAGCTGCTGCGCAAGGTGAAGCTGTCCAACGTGGAGCAGCGCAACTTCCGCCTGATTCAGGACGTGGTGTTCAAGATGGCGAAGCGCCTGGCGGCGTTGCATTCCCGGCGCAAGAAGGTCTTCAAGCGCGGCCAGCTGAACGTGCCGCGAACCCTGCGCCACAACATGAGCTACGACGGCGCTATCTTCGACCTGCGCTGGAAATCCGTGAAGATCGACCGGCCCAAGGTGTTTGCCATCTGCGACGTGTCGGGGTCCGTCGCAAACTACGCGCGCTTCATGCTCATGTTCCTCTACAGCCTGGAAGAGGTGATGCCCAAGGTACGATCGTTTGCGTTCTCCTCCGATCTGGCGGAGGTGACGGATCTGTTCGAGCGCAACAAGATCGAAGACGCCATTGCCAAGACGCTGCGCGATTACGCCGGGGGGAGCACCGACTACGGCCAGGCCTTCGTCGACTTCAAGAAGCATTGCCTGGACGATGTGGACAACCGCACGACCATCATCATTCTGGGGGACGCCCGCAACAACTATGGCGACCCGCGAACGGATATCCTCAAGGAGATGTACGACCGCTGCAAACGGCTCATCTGGCTGAATCCGGAGCCCCGCAACTCCTGGTACGTGGGTGATGCGGAGATGCGCAAATACACCGCCTACAGCCATCAGGTAGAAGAGTGCAACAGCCTCATGCATTTGGAGCGCATTGTCGGTAACCTTCTGAAGACGGTGCAGTAGGCACGACCGTGGCGACAAGCACAGCATCGGACTCGTTTTGAGCGAAGTCATACCCAGCAAGGACAACTTCACCACCAGCGCGGGCAGGCAGCTGCTGCTGTTCGGCATTCTCGCGCTCGGCGGCACAGCGCTGCTGATGATGGCGCTGTCGTGGGCCACCGGCCTCACCGGCTCCACCGGCGGCGCCGCGGAAGGAATCGATCCAGCGACCGGAACCATCACCCTGGTGCTGTCGGAAGAGCCGCCGCAGCTGAACAGCACGCTCGCCACCGACCAGGTCAGCGGCATGATTCTCGGCCATCTGATGGAGGGCCTGCTGCGCTACGACGAGCACAACCAGCTCGCGCCCGGCGTCGCCGAGCGGTGGGACATCGGCGAGCAGGATGCCACCTTCTGGCTGCGCGAGGACGCGCGCTGGAGCGACGGCGAGCCAGTCAGGGCCCAGGACTTCGTGTTCGCCTGGCAGACGGCGCTGGACCCGGCCAACGCCTCGGAGTACGCGTTCATCCTCTTCCCGGTGAAAAACGCCGAGGCCATCAACAACGGCGAGCTGCCGGTAGACGCGCTGGGCGTGGAAGCATTGGATGACCGCACGCTGAAGGTCCGCCTGGAAAGACCCGTCGCCTACTTCGACAAGCTGGTGGCATTCGCCACCTATTTCCCCATACGTGAAGCGTTCTACAAAGCCACCGCCGGCCGCTACGGGGCCGACGCCGACACCATGGTCTACAACGGCCCGTTCGCTCTCACCCGCTGGATACACGGCGCCCACGTGCGCATGGAGAAGAACCCCTACTACTGGAATCGCGACCGGATCCAGATCGAGGTGATCGATTTCCCCTACGTCACCACAGATCCCAACGCATCACTGAACCTCTTCAAAGACCAGAAGGTCGCCTATACCGGCCTGATTGAGGAAAACCTCAACGAGGCGCTGGAGCAGCGGTGGCACCTGCACCGGTTCATGGACGGTTCCGTTTTCTTCATGGAGTTCAATCACCGGGAGGGTCGCCCCACCGCCACCTACCACCTGCGCAAAGCCATGCAGCTGGCGCTGGATCCGGCAGAGCTGGTCTACAAGGTGGTGAAGCTGCCCGGCTACCTGCCCGCGGAGTCCATCTTCCCGATATGGCTCAAGGGCGTTGAAGGTACCCTGCGCCAGGAGTACCCGCCGCCGAAAGTAGAGATGAATCTGCAGGAAGCGCAGCGTCATCTGGCACTGGCGAAAAAACAGCTGGGCGTCTCCGAGCTGCAGCCCCTGGTCCTGCTGTCAGGCGACAACCCGCTGTCGAACAAGCAGTCCGAGTACTACCAGGCGACGCTGAAAAAGCGCCTGGGGCTGGACATCCGCATCGACAAGCAGATCTTCAAGCAGCGCCTGGCGAAGATGACCTCCGGGGATTTCGATATGGTGCTGGCGGGCTGGGGCCCGGATTTCGACGATCCGCTGACCTTCGCCGACCTGTTCGCCTCCTGGAATCTGAACAACCGCGGCCGCTACGCGAACCCCGAGCTGGACGCCCAGGTGAGCATCGCCCAGAACTCAATGGACCCCAGAACCCGGATGGACGCCTTCGGCGAGATCCAGCGCATCCTCATCGAGGACGCGGCGGTGCTGATGAACTACGAGCGTGGCGTCGTCTACGTCACGGATCCGCGGCTGAACGGCCTGGTGCGGCGCGCCGTGGGTCCGGACCCGGACTTCACCCACGTGCACATCCAGGAAGGTTGAGAGGAAAGCGCGAACCGGTATGTGGCGATACACCCTAAGACGACTGATTCAGGGCGTGATCACGGTTTGGTTCATCGCCACCGCCACGTTCATCGCCATGCACAACGTGCCCGGCGATCCGCTGTCCAGCGACAAGGCGGTTTCGGAGGAGATCCGCGCCAACCTCGAAGCCAAGTACGGCCTCGATCAGCCGGTGACCCAGCAGTACCTGATCTACGTGAAGAACCTGCTGCGCGGAGATTTCGGCATCTCTTTCACGCAGAAGAATCGGGAGGTAAACGACATCATCCGCGAGCACTTTCCCGTTTCCGCAACCCTGGGCATCCTGGCCATCGTCTTTGCCGGTCTGGGCGGCGTGCTCTGGGGCGCCCTGACCGCCCTGTACCGTAATCGCCTGCCGGACATCATCATCATGTTTCTGGTTATTCTGGGCATCTCGGTGCCCAGCTTCGTGTTCGCCGCGCTGGGGCAGCTGGCACTGGTAAACCTGAACGACCTGCTCGGCGTGTCGCTTCTGCCTGTTGCCGGTTGGGGCACCGTCTGGCACATGCTGGTGCCTTCTCTGGTGCTCGGGCTCGGCACCATGGCCTATCTCACCCGGCTCATGCGCTCCAGCATGCTGGAAATCATCAGCTCCGACTTCGTGCGCACCGCGCGGGCCAAGGGGTTGCCCGCCACCCAGATCTTCACCCGGCACCAGCTGCGCAACGCCATTCTGCCGGTGATAACTGTACTGGGGCCGTCCATCGCCGCCATCACCACCGGCGGCTTCGTGGTGGAAATGGTCTTCGCCATCCCCGGCCTTGGCCGCTACTTCGTGCAGGCGGTTCAGCAGCTGGACTACACCGTGATCATGGGCACCACGGTGTTCTACGGTGCGTTTCTGGTTTTCATGGTCATCGTGGTAGACCTGCTGTACGGCTGGATCGACCCAAGGGTCAGATTGGAATAGGGAATGGCAGAGGCCAGCCAAAACGACAGCCCGCTGCGGCCCGACGCCTTCGAGCATCTGCACGTGGAGCGCCGGGTGCAATCCCTGTCCCGGCCGTCGCTGTCTTACTGGCAGGACGCCTGGATCCGGCTCAAGGCCAACCGCCGGGCACTGATCTCCCTGTACATCGTGATCGGCCTGCTGGCGTTCACCCTGGTCGGTCCGCTGCTCTGGACCCTGGACCCCGCCGCCCAGGATCTGGACCAGATCAGCCGCTCCCCCGGCGCGAGCCGCGCCGCCGTGATCGTCGACCCCTATCAGCCGTGGGACGGGAAATCTCTGGCGCCGCTGCAGACAGGCCTGCGGCTGGCCGAACCCGCCAACGCTCAGGCCGTCAGGCTGCTGTGGGACCCGATGCCGGGCGCCGCCGGCTATCGCATCTATCGCAACATCTTTCCCATGAGCCCCGGCGACGCCCTGGGCCTGCCCCTGGCGGAAACCCTGACGGGCACAGATACCGCCTTCGAGGACCGCATGGATCTACGGCCGCGCCGCTACTACTACACGGTGGTAGGGCTGGATGGGCTGAGTGAGGAAATCGCGGTCAGGGAGACCCTGCCGGTTGAGGTGACCCGGGTCATCACCCTGGAAGAAGCCCGAGAGCGCGGGCTTGTTGGTCCCGACGCCGAGCTGGTGCCAGGCGACGCGGTACAGCTGGCCCTGCACCCCCTGGGCACCGACTATCTTGGCCGGGATATGCTGGCGCGGCTGATGTACGGGGCCCGGGTATCGCTGTTCATCGGCATCTGCGCGCCTTTCCTGTTCGTGCTGTTCGGCGTGGTGTACGGCAGCGCGTCCGGCTTCCTCGGCGGCCGCTGGGATCACCTGTTCATGCGCTTCGCCGACTTCGTCATCGCCCTGCCGTTTCTGCTGTTCATGATCCTGTTCAAGATTGCCTTCGGCATCGGCCCCGGCGAGAGCGGCATCATGCCCATGGTGGTGGCCATGGTGATGCTGTCCTGGCCGGCAACCGCGCGCCTGGTGCGCGGCCAGATCCTGCAGATCCGCGAGGAAGGCTACATCAGCGCCTCCCGCCTGCTGGGCGCCGGAACCGGCTACCTGGTGCTGCGCCACATGATTCCCAACACCATGGGAGTCATCCTGGTGACCGTGACGTTCGCCGTTCCCAGCGCCATCTTCACCGAGGCGTTTCTGTCCTTCATCGGCATGGGCGTCGCGCCCCCCACCCCTTCCTGGGGCAGCATGTGCAACGAAGGCATCAAGACCATGCTCACTTACCCCCACGAGCTGATCTTCCCCGCCGTCTTCATTAGCGTCACCGTGCTCGCATTCAACCTGCTGGGCGACGGCCTGCGCGACGCGCTGGACGCCAGGATGAGGTCCAGGGAGTGAGCGAGGCTGATACATCCGCCAACGCATCCCCCGCAGCATCCCCCGCAGCATCCACCGAAGCATCTGCTCCGCTCCTGCAGGTGGACGACCTCCAGGTCGAGTTCGACACCTATGGCGGCACCGTGCAGGCAGTCCGGGGCATCAGCTTCGCCGTGGAGGCCGGCAAAACCCTGGCCATCGTCGGCGAGTCCGGCTGCGGCAAGAGCGTCTCGGTGCAGAGCATCATGGGCCTGATCCCCATGCCGCCGGGGCGTATTACCGGCGGCAGCGCCCGGCTGCGCGGCACCAACATCCTGGGGCGCACGGAGATTGACGGCCGGGAGATCCGCGGCCGGGAGGTGGGCATGATCTTTCAGGATCCCATGAGCTCGCTGAATCCCACCATGACCATCGGCGCCCAGATCGCCGAGCCGCTCGAGGTGCACCGGGGCTACAGCCGCAAGCGCGCGTTCAGCCGCGCCATCGAGCTGCTGGAGATGAGCCGCATTCCCGAGGCCGCCAAGCGGGCCAAACAGTACCCGTTCGAGTTCTCCGGCGGCATGCTGCAACGGGCAGGCATCGCCATGGCCATCGCCTGCGAGCCCGCCATACTGATTGCCGACGAACCAACTACCGCCCTGGACGTCACCATTCAGGCGCAGATTCTCGACCTGATGCAGGACCTGCAGCGGGATACAGGCATGGCCATCATCCTCATCACTCATGACCTGGGTGTGGTCGCACGCATGGCGGACGAGGTGGTCGTGATGTACGCGGGCCAGGTGGCGGAGAAGGGTTCGGTGGACGACGTGTTCTACCGATCGTCCCACCCATACACCCTGGGGCTGCGCGCCGCCATGCCATCCAACGACCCCAAGGGTGACCACAAGCTGATGCCCATCGAAGGCAGCCCGCCGGATCTGTTCGACCCACCCAGGGGCTGCGGCTACGCTGCCCGCTGCCCATACGCGATGCATCTGTGCGCCGAGCAGGACCCGGGGCGGTTCGTTCAGGGCGACGGCCACTACACCCGTTGCTGGCTGCACCATGAGTCGATGCCCCGCCGGATTCCGGGCCTCTACTACCGGGCCGAAGAGGAAAACACCCGGTGAGCGACCGTCAGCCCCTGGTGGTGAGCGACAACCTCACCAAGCACTTTCCCATGGCCGGTGGCCACCAGGTACATGCCCTGGACGGCGTGTCCCTGGAGATAGGCGAGCAGGAAATCGTCGGCCTGGTGGGTGAAAGCGGCTCCGGCAAATCCACCTACGGCAAGACGCTCGTCGGCCTGCATC
>CAMYJX010000066.1:27907-29711 GCA_947258825.1 uncultured Pseudomonadales bacterium | reverse complement strand
TCATGCGGGGCGGCGAACCCGTAGACGTCGAGTGCGATACCGTAGCTGTGGTGGACGAAGCTGTGGCACCTGATGTGCTTCGAAACTCTGTGGCCGTTCTGCCGTTTACCAATTTGAGTCCAGATCTGGAGAACGCTTACTTTGCTGCGGGGATTCATGAGGAGATTCTCAACCAGCTAGCCAAGATCCGAGACCTCTCGGTTATCGCAAGAACGACCATGGTTCGTTATTCGGACAGCCCGTTGTCCATACCAGAGATTGGTAGTGAGCTGCGTGTGCAGACGGTGATGGAAGGTAGCGTCCGTTACGCCGGTGACCGCGTGCGCATCACAGCTCAGCTCGTCGATACCCAGTCTGGTGCCCACCTATGGTCTGAGGCATATGAAAAAGACCTCCAGGACATCTTTGGCGTCCAGTTATCGATTGCGATAAGGATTGCCAACACCCTGCAATCCGAGCTATCGGCGGAGGAGCGTGCGCGTATCGCGCGCCGGGGGACGAGAAACGCTCAAGCGCATGGATATTACATCCGCGCTCTCGCAGGATTGCGAAATCTGGCATCCACAGCACCTATTCATCGGGATCTTGATAAGGCGATTTCTCTGGACGGCGAGTTCGCTGACGCGCTCGCCTTCAAAGCGCAGATGTACGGATTCGAAGCAGGGTTTGGTCACATCTTGATTGGCGAAAGTTTCAATGCGGCGGATCAGAGACGATACATTGATCTTGCGGAGGAATACGCACTCCGCGCACTTGACCTGGACGGCGAGCAGGCGCGTGCGTATTCGGCGCTCAGAGCTGTTGCGCTACACAACCGAGATTGGGAAGCGGTAAATGTGGCGACCGACCGAGCGTATGCATTGAGTCCCAATGACTACACCGTGTTGGCCGACGCCGCTTGGAACGCTGCGAATCTGGGAGACACTGAAACCGCCATCAGGCTGCACGAGAGAGCTATAGAGTTAAATCCGGCGGACGCAGGCACCGTCTGGAATTTCAGCGAACTACTCTACTGGACGCAGCAATGGGCTGCAGCCCGAGACCATGCGATCCTCGTTACCGAGATGATTCCGGACTCGCCACTCGGTTTTGCGCAGTTGGCACGGGTCAGTGCTCACCTCGAAGACCCAGACGCTGTGCGTCGCTATGCCGCTTTGACTGAACTCCGAAATCCCACCGCGACAGATTCTGCTTACTTGGCCATTGCCTATGCGGGTATCGTGGATCTTGATGAAGCGAAGCGTATATTTCAGCTTGCCGGCGCAGGAGATGAATCGCGCATCCCAGACCTGAGCGTCCAGTTTTCTCTACACCTGGCTGTCGCGGATTACGAAACCGCCTTGGATTATCTTGAACGCGCCATTGATGAGAATTTTCCGTTTGTGTTTTGTGTCGGAGTTCACTTTCGTCCCGATCATCCAGTCACTCTGCCACTTCAAGAAATGCCGCGATATCAGGAGATAGTCGCCCGGCTGGCGCAACCACTTGATTCATCGAGATAGCCAGCCGGTTCGATCGTCCGCTATTGGCCGTTTTCCCCCGCACAGACTCTGAATCTGAGTGTCCGGTGAGCATTGCTCACCTGCCGCTCAGTTGTGCGGCGCAATAGGCAGGAGTCGACCCAAAGCCGACCGTGAATTGTTCCTCGGACGCCCCCATGCATTAGACGATTTGAGTCTTATCTAGATCGAGTTAATGCAGGTAGTATAGTTTGACGGGTGAGAGGGCGCACCGAGTGATCTCCGCCGCCGAGTTACTAAAGCGGTTCTGGACTGACACCTATCATCGAGCACGGCTGATCGAT
>CAMYJX010000066.1:0-27864 GCA_947258825.1 uncultured Pseudomonadales bacterium | reverse complement strand
AGATTACTACGATGGATTCGAGTATCGAAATTCAAGGTACGTACATGGTTCCGGACACCCCACGCGGTGTGCGCGGGGGCTTCCTGGCTTTGGCAGCGAGCCTGGCATTCACGTTGTTGGCCGTTGGCCCGACTGCCAATGCAGGCGAACGCGAGCATGGCATGAAGCAGGGAAGCCACAAGACACTAGACGCGCAACCTGGCGCGCAGAAGCGGCGTGGACCTGGCCAACATGCGCAGGGTCGGCATCGTGAACCTGTTGAGGCGGTGGAATGTGGCGACGTGTTGTCCGTAGCCGGCAACTACTCACTAAATAGCGACCTTGTCTGCACCACGCCCATCAATGTCACGGGCTCGAATGTGCATCTGGATCTGGCTGGCCATAGCATCAGTTGCGACGCTGCGAATTGGGAGTTCACCGTTCCAGACGACGTTTCGGTCAGATATCCGCAAATTGTGGCCGGCATCTTCGTCAACGCTCACAGCGCCCTCGAATGGGAGGAGAGTGGTAGTGGAATTGACGGGATACCGCAAGCGCCCGTCCTTAACGGCTTCAAAGTAAAGAACGGCACGATCGCGGATTGCACGTTCGGCATGTATTTCTTCAAGACGGACCGCTCGAAGGTGAGGAACATGCACCTGGACCGCAACAACGTGGCAAGGCCGGAGTTCAACGGTGCCTCGGCGGGCGTTACAACGTTTTTTTCGAACGACAATGATTTCATTGGCAACCACGTATCAGGTGGCAGCCTTAATGGCTTCGAGTTGGCCGTCTCGAACGGCAACCGGCTCAGGGGCAACCTCCTCGAGGGCGCCACCGATGATGGCATCATCTTGATCGGCTCAAAAGGTAATGTGATACGGAAGAACACGGTCGTGGATAACCCTTTCGGAATCTACGTCACGCTCGATTTCGAAACCTTCGAGTTATCAACGGGCAACGTTATCGCGTCGAACCACGTGTCGGGCAACACGGACGACGGCATCACCTTGTTCGGCCCCACGAACGACAATATTGTTCGCGGAAATACGGTGACCAACAACGGCGGAGTCGGCGTTCTGTTGCTTGGGCTCGCGCCTTTTGAACTACCCGTACCGGCGGATAATACGCTGCGAGGGAATATTGCGAACGGGAATCCAACAGCAGACTTGGCGGAGGTCGATCTCGAGGATGACTTCGAGACGCCGGTGATACCCGCCGAGTGCTCGAACCTCTGGAAGCACAACACGTTCGGCACGTCCGTGGGGCCGGTGGACTGCATCGAATAGGTTGGACCCGGCGAGCGCGGGCTAGTCGGTGACACGTGGCCGTGGCCTCGACCGGTGTGCTCCGCGAGGCCAAATCACCGCAGGGCGATGTATAACGGCCGCCCGATGTACCCTGTTGGTACTCACAAAAAGCCCCGCTGCAGCGGGGTTTTTTGTGTCAGCGAATGGCTCCTATTGGCCGGATCTGGCCTCTTGCTGCGATGCACAACCAGGTCTGCTATCGGGAAACTACCGGTCGCTAGGGGAAGTTCGCTCGGAGGCGAGTTTCGACCCTGTCCGGTCACTCGCCATTCACAAGCTGGAATGGATTGTGGCCGAAGAACGTCGTTGCGGTACCATGACTGCGTGAATCGGATTAATCGCTGTTCCACTTAGGTAGCACTGGGCCGCGGTCACTATGTCGGATCTATTCATTTCTTATGCTTCAGCGGATCGCGAGTACGTGGTCAAACTCGTGTCTGCATTTGAAGCACAAGGTTGGACGGTGTGGTGGGATCGACACATTCAAGCTGGTGTTAGCTTCGACCGAATGATTGAGCAGGCACTAGACGAGGCTAAATGCGTGGTTGTTGTATGGTCCAACGCTTCGTTGAACTCAGATTGGGTTAGGGCCGAGGCAGCGGAAGGTCTGGAACGAAACATCCTAGTCCCGATACTTCTGGACGACGTTCGTCCACCGCTTTTGTTCCGTCAGAAACAGGCCATCTCGCTAGTCGAGTGGAAGATACACTCGAATCGTACGGATGTGCTGACTGAGTTGCTGCCGTCCATATCTGCGACTCTAAAAAGCTACTCGGATTCGACGCTTCCAGTCTCGACCCAGAGATCTTGGGCGCTCGGCCCCGTAATAAATCTCACGGATGACGACAGACTCTCTGGTGCTGCTTACCAGGTTCTCAGCATTGGGATGACCTATTTTGATGGAGCGTTTCTCTACACGGCTGACAAGGATGGTTCTCAAGCAGACGAGCTTTCAATTCAGCAGGTTGAAGCGCTGGTCGAAGAGGAAGGGTTGAACGGCTACATCATCTGCGAGATCTCTCAAGAGAAGGATGATTTTGCGATTAGCTTAACCCTCAACGAGCGTGGAACAGAACATGCAATTCGCTCAACTGTAGCTTCCGACATGAAAGATCTCGTCACTGCACTTATCGGTCTACTGGTCGAAATGGCGGGACCGATTCAGGGATACGACCTGCTTCATACAGATCGACTCCGAGACTATATGGCCGGTCTGAGTATCGAAGGTTTGCATTGCTTCTCTGAGTCATTTTCCACCGCAAAGAAAAATGACTATCAACAAACAAAGGCCTTCTGTGAACGCACGATAGAGCTGTGCGGCGATTTCATACCCGCATATCGAGGGCTTGCGATCGCTTGCTTATATCTCGGACAGTTCTCAGAAGCTCGCCAGGTTATGGGTCGAGCAATGCGCGAAATGAAGAATGAAAGTGATCGGAATCAACATTTTGCACGCGGCATGTACCACGCAGTCTTCAGCGAAGATCATGACAAAGCGGCATCAGAGTTCGAGACAATCATGAAGATTTCGCCGCTCGATGACGCTGCTATCAACAATTTGGCGGTCTGCCGTTTTTATCAACTGCGATTTCAGGAGGCCAGCGAACTTGCGAGTCGCGACCTTCAGCTCTATCCCGGTAAAACGCTTGGGTTCCAAAACGCGGCGTTCTACTCAATGTATGCCGGCGATTTCCTGATGGCAGACGAGCTTGCGAGCCGGGTGTTAGAGCGGGACGGCGCCTTCGTCAGATCAAGTGTGATTCGAGCTTTGGTTGCTGCAGAGAGAGGGGACACCGATGCCGCAGCATCGATCTATCGGAGCGCGTTATGTGGTAGACCCGAGCATGACTCGATTCTCTTTCAAGGACTTGCCGACCTCGCGATTGCTGAGGGGAATCTACCTGAGGCAACGCGACTTCTATACGAAGGATTGGCGGTGGATGATCAGATAGGCAATCCAGAACTGCATGCGAACAAATTGGTGATTAAGCTTGAGTGTGAGCTTTCTGCGGGGAATGTCGAGACAGAAATCCTGAGGCGAAGGATTGATGAGGTGTTCAACCTCTCCGACTCCGTTGCAGTAATCATGACCGTGGCACTGCTTGGGCTGCGCTTTGGCAGCGGAAGTCCACGGATGGCGCTGGAAAGGATGAGGATGAAGGTAAACTTGCACGGTCGAGCTTACGTACGGGCCATTGAAGCCATTCTAGAAGCCTCTACAGGAAATATGGGCGAATCGGTTACCAAGCTGCGTGAAGCTACTCAGTTAGCTAACCTGTGGTTGGTTCACTTCTGTTCTTACCTCATCCATGTTCACGCCGGCCTTGTCCTAGAGGCAGAGGACGAATTGCGAACGTGTCTTGATCGACCTGGGGAAGGATTGTCCGCCGCATTAGACGAGCTACCGACGTTTCGATATTTATCCTATTTGAGAGACTGCCAATAAAGTACCCCAGGAGCTTGTTGTTCTAAGCCTTGTCTACGAACAATGACAGATTTTGGCCGGATCTCGCCTAACTAGCTGATCTGGAGGGATGTCTGCTTCCGAGCGGCTTCCTGCCTTTCGCGCTGCACAATGGAAAGCTCACTACCGACCCAATTCAGACGGTTTGCGAAATAAGGTAGCCTTCTTTCATCTCGCGAAAGGAAAAGTTCGTGGGCCATCAGTCGTTTGCCCGGCTGGAGCAGTGCGCAGCCAAATTACTCGAAACGGGGACGGTTTGGAATCAAGAAAAATTGATCCAGGTACGGCTCGAATGGTAACGCCGCGCGAGTGGCTTCGCGTGATCATACTCTATCTTTCCATACCTCTGATCTTATTGGTCTGCGGAGGGGATATCCGTTGGTGGCAGGCGTGGGTCTATTCCCTACTTATCTTTACATCCGGTATCGGGGGGCGCATTTGGGCAGAACGGCGGCATCCGGGGCTGATGGCGGAGCGAACCCACATCCTAGAGGCATCAGATGTCAAAGCATGGGATAAAGTCCTTGCCCCGCTGATGGCATTGAGCGTTTCCTTTCCGGTCGTCATCGTGGCTGGGCTGGATCACCGCTTTGGATGGTCACCCGTGTACTCCATATGGCTGAACATCACGGGTATCTTATTGATCGCACTTGGATACGCCTTCGGTGTGTGGTCTCTGGCGGAGAACCGCTTTTTCTCCAGCATGGTTCGCATCCAAACCGATCGAGGACATGTGGTATGTGACAGCGGCCCATACCGGGTCGTCCGGCACCCGGGATATGCTGGAAATGTTCTGGCAATGGCGGGCATGGTGCTGGCCTTGGACTCTGCGTGGACACTCATTCCGGTGGGGCTCGCGCTGGTTGTCACTGTGATCAGAACCGCCTTGGAAGACCGGACTCTGCAGGAAGAGCTTCTGGGATATCGGGAGTACTCAAGTCGCGTAAGATACCGGTTGTTTCCAGGAGTTTACTAAGGGGTCTCACCCGCGACGTGATCGAGTGGGGCGCTCTTTCGCATGATGCCAACCCGTGTAGGCAGTGCCACACATGAACCATTTGCCAACGGCTGTTCTTGGCCGGTCTCCAGCTACGTGACGTGCCCCGGGTTCTGCGTTCACCAGCCTAAGCTTGCTTAGCTCGTTTTTCATACTCGACCGGGCTGAGCCCACGTAGGGTAGAGTGTCGTCGCTTCGGATTGTAGAAGCGCTCGATGTAGTCAAAGATATCTGCTCGTGCTTCGTCCCGTGTCCGGTAGCGACGGCGGCTGATCCGATCGTCGACCATCCGTGAGAAGAAGCTTTCCATCACCGCATTGTCGTTGCACTCCCCAGAACGGCTCATGCTGCATGCGATGCCGTTGTCCGTGAGGAGCTTCTGGAACTGCTCCGCCGTATATTGGCTGCCCTGGTCGCTGTGATGCAGCAGCTCGGTGTCCGGTCGTCGACGCCAGATCGCCATGATCAGGGCGTCGGTTACCAGGTCGGCGGTCATGCGGGAGTTCATCGACCAGCCTACGATGCGACGTGAGAACAGATCGAGGACCCCAGCCACGTACAACCAACCTTCCGTGGTCCACACGTAGGTGAAGTCGGCGACCCACTTTTGGTTCGGCGCAGTTGCTGTGAACTCACGGTCCAGCGTGTTGGGCGCTATCGAGCTCTCCAGACGTTTACCCGCATCCATCGGTCGCTTCCGGCGCTTCGGTTGCGCGATGAGCTCTAAAGCCCGTACCAGACGTGCTACGCGCTCTCTTCCGATCTCATGCCCCCAGTCGAGCAGGTCGGGCCAGATACGTCGCACGCCGTAGGTCCGATCACTGTCCTTGAAGCTGCGACGGATGTCCCGGATCAGGGTCTCGTCGTAAACGGCTCGACCGCTGGGCGGCCTTGAACGCCAGCTGTAGAAGCCGCTCGGCGAGACATCAAGCGCCTCGCACATCCAGGTCACCGGCCAGATCCCTCGATGCTTCGCGATGAACTCGAATCTCACGATGAGTCCTTGGCGAAGTAGGCCGCGGTGAATTCAATGGGTCGATGCAACGCCCTTAGTATTTAGGACTCAACAAGGGGTGTTCAACATGGCGAGACTCGACCTGCTCAGGCTTCATCTGCCCGGCGCCAGGAAATGCGTGCGCCGGATCATCCCGGTACTGCTTAACCCATTTGCGTAAAACATTCTCGTGAATGTCGAGATCTCGAGCGGCTTGGGAGACGCTGAGTCCTCGCTCACTGACCAACCGAACCGCCTCCAACTTGAACTCTCTCGTGTAGCTTCTGCGTACCATACCGTTCCTCCAGGTTCATCATCTCACCTAATCTCGGTGAACGTGAAACCTGGGGCACGTCAACCCGTTCCACCGCTTCCCTTGCAGCATGGGGCGGCCTATCTATGTTTTAGCTATCTGTTGGGTGGCTCGACCCACTCCTCACGCGTGTAGCGATGCGTATTTGGATTGTTACGCGTTCCCAAACAGGGGACGGCCGGAATCATGCACGTTGGCTTCCAGCGCCGCCGCCAGCAGAGCCTGCAGGAAAAGCTGCTTCACACCGCGTGGATGGGCGAGCGCCATGCGCTCGAGAGCGAGGCCAAGCCGTGGGTCTCTGACAGCCCTTCGGCCGCGCCATGCCAGCCCCAGCAGGACGCGGATGCTGCCCTGTCGCGCGCCCAAGGCTTCGAGAGCTACGGCGAGCTCGGCCTCCACATCGGTCAGGTCCGTCCCCAGGGGATAGAAGGGCACGGCATCCTGGGTGTTTGTGCTGGTAAGGGCACGGGCCAGCACCTCGGGCCGGTTGTTGCGATGACGCTCCGGAATCCGGTAATCCTTCGGCAGCTTGCCCGCCGCCACAGCCGTTTCCCGCAGCGCCTCCTGAAAACGTGAGTCGGCCACATTCAGCAACGCCGCGATCACATCCGCGTCCGTGGCACCTCTGAGGTCAGCGACGCCGTATTGGGTCACGACGAGGTCTCTCAGGTGCCTTGGAATCGTGATATGGCCATAGTTCCAGACGATGTTGGAGCTGACACTGCCCCTGGAAAGGCGCGTCGCCGGTACCGCGATAATGGAGCGCGCCCCTTCAAGCTCGTGGGCCATGGCCACGAAGTTGTACTGTCCGCCGACCCCGCTCACCACCTGGCCGTTGTCGAGCCCGTCGGACACCGCTGCCCCGTTCAGCGTTACCATCATCGCGGTATTCACGAATCGAGCATCCCGGCGCTGCGCGCGTTTGATTGCCTCGTCGCCGAGCAGGCTATTGGTGTAGCTGACGCGGGTCATGTTGATGCCCCGGCGCTCTTCATCGGCGAGCGTCCGTAAGCGCTCATAGAACCGGGCGGACCCGAGGTAAAACGCGGCGTGCAGGAATATGGCGCCTTCCACCGTGAGGCGCAGGACGCCGCTTTCGCGCAGGTGCAGAAATCCCTCCACGAACATCTCGCTTTCGGCGTAAAGACCCTGCGGAAAGTTGTCGAGGTGGGGCTCGTCACCGTCGACGCCAAGTGCCGCCAGCAGTGCACGATACACATCGTTACGATTACGACGCAGCATGAGCGCCCAGGTGACGGCGTCTCCCAGGGCACCGATGCCGATCTGCAGCGTGCCCCCATCCTTGACGAGCCCGGCAACGCGCAGCGCGATCGCGTGATCTGCAAGAGACACTGCCCGATTCGGCACGGGAAACAGCGTGTAATCCTCGCCTGCCGGATCGAGCATTAGCTCGAAGTGGGTGGCAGGCACCACGGCGTCGTGGGGCATGAACGGTAACTGCGGATTCAACTCTCCCACCAGAAGTGGCACCGGCCCGCCGCGCGCCCTCGCGGCATCCAGCACATCGAGAGTCACGTCGGGATTGCAGCTTAAGCTGAACGTCGTGCCGTCGGGGTCAGGCGCCACCATATGGGCGATTACGTTGACACCCCGCGCCAACAGATCCCGCGCCGCATGGGTGTAGTTCGTGCTGGTGTAGTTCTGCTGCGCCTGGGGCAGGCCGAGGTAAGAACCCGGGCGGAAATAGAATTCCTCGATTCGAACGTTGCCGGGAAGCGAACCTCGACGCAGATCGGCGACGTAGTCGAGCTGGGGCACGCCTGCATAGAGCCTTTCCACCAGAGGCGCCATGAAACGCGCCTCGAGATCGGAGCGAGGCTTTGGCACTTCGAGGGTCAACGCGGTGCAGATGGTGAGCTCGATCTCGGGTAGCTGCCGCGCCCGCTGGTACAGGGCATTGGTCAGCTGGACAGGCTTACCGAGCCCCAGCGGCAGAGCAAGCAAAACGCGCCCTGACACGCGCTCGACTATTTGGTCGGCAACGACATACGGGTCTTCAAACCACTCTGGTAAACGCGTTTCGGTCATCGAATCTCAAACATATGGTAGATGTGTCCGGTTTCGCCAAGATCTGTCGTCGTTCCGAACGAACTTGATAAGCGATACGGCCGTTGGCTTCACGGGTTCCGGCGGCCGATCGGTGGCGGAATTCTCCGGTGGCGCGCTCAACCCGCTTCGCTGATCTTGCGGCTGTCGCCGCCAGTCCGTTGG
The DNA here is from genome assembly GCA_947258825.1 of uncultured Pseudomonadales bacterium. Classification (GTDB taxonomy): domain Bacteria; phylum Pseudomonadota; class Gammaproteobacteria; order Pseudomonadales; family Azotimanducaceae; genus UBA7803. The sequence continues at coordinate 19,575 of CAMYJX010000066.1, read as the reverse complement.
AGCAGTTTGCGTACCAGTCGGGTGATCTCCTCGCCGGAATAGGAACCTTTGATGATCAGATGCTCGACCTTGCCGTTGAGCCGGCTCCGGTCGTCGTCGCTCAAGTCTTTTGCGGTGACCACAATCACCGGGATGTCTCGCCAGGCCTCGTTTTTCCACTTCTCGGTCAGAAAATCGAAGCCGTCCAACTCCGGCATCATCAGATCCAGAAGAATCAGCCCCGGCGGCTCTGCTGCAAGCTGAGCGAGAGCGTCACGGCCGTTGACTGCCTGAGTGACGCGCCAGCCGGCTTTCTCGAGCATGTTCGTCATTATGGTCCTGACGGCTTCTTCGTCATCCACGATGAGTACCTGATGCTCGTTGGCAGATACGTAGCGCCCGAGCACCTTCAACAGATCGTCGCGGTTAACCGGTTTTGTCAGATAGTCGGCAGCTCCCAGGGAATAGCCTTTGCTCTCTTCGTCCGCTACGGACAGGATCACGACCGGCACGTCGGCGGTAGCAGGATCTGATTTGAGCTTTTCAAGCACGAGCCAGCCGTCCATGTCCGGCATGAGCAGATCCAGCGTGATTGCCCGGGGCTGAATTTCCCTGGCAAGGCGCACGCCCTCTTTGCCGCCGGAGGCGGTAACGACGTCGAAACCACCTCTGCGCAGAGAACGCTCAATGAGCTCCCGCGCTTTGGGGTCGTCGTCAACGACGAGCACCGGCTGGCGACCGCCATCCTGCTCTGGGGTCTTGCCACCCTCGTGTCCGTCGTCGACCATCTCGACGTCGGTCTCTTGCGCTGCGCTCTGGTAGTGCGTGGGTATGCGGATCGTGAAGGTAGACCCGACGCCCGTTGTGCTCCTTGCGGTCAGATCACCGCCGAGCATCTGGCAGAATCGGCGCGAAATGGACAATCCCAGTCCCGTTCCGCCGAAGTTGCGCGTTGTTGATTCGTCAGCCTGGCCGAACTCCTCAAAGACCCTCTCGAGCTTGTTTTCCGGGATGCCGATGCCGGAGTCGCTGACAGCTATCTTGAGCCATGACTTGCCGTCCCCGGGCTCGATGCCCGCGCTCAACCGAATCTCGCCTTTGCTCGTGAACTTGGCCGCGTTGGACAGGAGGTTGAGCAGCGCCTGCTTGAGTTTGGTGGCGTCCTGGTAAATCTCGTCGGGTATTTCTGCCATCTCGAGGCTGAGTGAGTTGCTGTTTTTCTCCGCCAGCGGACGCGCGGTGGCCAGCACCTGCGTGAGCAGATCGGGCACGTCGAAGTGTTCGGCAAAAATCTCGATCTTGCCAGCCTCGATCTTCGAGATATCCAGCACGTCGTTGATGAGCATGAGCAGGTGGGTGCCTGCCTCGTGGATTTTCTGCAGGTCCTTGTCGAACTCGTCTAAGCCTTCGTCTTGCGCCTCCTCCCGCAGCATTTCGCTGTAGCCGAGAATGGCGTTCATTGGCGTGCGCAGCTCGTGGCTCATGTTGGCCAGGAATGCGCTCTTGGCCTCATTAGCAGCGTCGGCAATCTGCTTCGCTTCGAGAATCTCCGCTTCTTTCTTCAGCCGCTCCGTGATGTCGACGACAAAAGCGGAGTAGAGCATCTCACCGTCGATCTCAGTCTTCGAGATGCCTACCTCGGCCGGGAAAGTTGTGCCTTCTTTGGTGAGGCCAAGGATAGTCACCCCGCGGCCGTGCATCTGCCTGCGCATGGCCGGGGAATCGCGGAAGCGATGCACGTCGTCGCGGTGTCGTTCGCGCGCGTATTCCGGCAGCAACATGGTCAGGGGCTTACCAAGTACCTCGTCGGCTTTGTAGCCCCACATCCGTTCTGCCACCGGGTTGAAACCGACAATGATCTGATCGTCGTTGATCGTAAGGATACCGTTGGTGGCGTTTTCCAGGATCAGCTTGGTTTGCTCGCTGGCTCTTTCAAGATCTCTGGTTCGTTCTGCTACCCGCTCTTCGAGCTCATCTCGTGCGCGCAGCAGCGCCCGGTTGGTTCTCTCGCCGGTAAGCAGAACAAACATCACCCCTCCAAGGGCAAGGAACAGCGTGATGCCCAGAACACCCATCGAAACCAGGCGGACGATCGTGAGCGTGGACAGCGCTTCAGCGACATCAACTTCGCTGGTGAGGCCCAATCCTATCTCGCCGTCCCACATCCACGCGCCGAACACCTCAACGCCGCGGTAGTCCGGATAACCCGCCACGTCCGATCTGAGAGGAGAGCGCTGATCGCCCGCCAGCGTGATGTCGGCGATCGCGCTCGCTGCCATCAGGGTCAGGGGCTGCTTGGTGCTGGGAACGTCGGGGCGGAAGCCCTGAGTCATGTCACCCCCGGGGGCGCGTATCTGAATGTTCAGGATGCTGGACTCGCCTTCGGACAAAAGACCTAGATTCCGTAGCTCGCTTTCAAAGCGACTCGACGACATCAACCTGCCCGTCCGATCAAAAGCGTAGCTTTCGCCGCTCTCCCCAAACCTGGAGATCTGCAGCGCGCGGCTGAAACCCTGGGAAGGATCCAGACGCATCGTCAGTGCTGCGATGACTTCGCCGTTCTCCCGCCGGATCGGCGCGGCGATAAAGAGGCTCGTGGCTCTGCCGACATCGGCATCGCCGATGTTCACGTCGGAGAGCACGGGCGGCACGAATACCGCTTCACCTTCGAACACGCGCCGCAGCCGAGACGGCCGCTGGTCGGCGATCAGGTTTCGAGTGCCGAGGTTGGAGTCTCTCGCGGAGGCGATGCTGATGCCGTTCGGATCGATAATGAAGAAGCCGAGGCCAAGGTTGCTCTCACTCTCTGCCAGGATGTCGCGAACATCAGCCAGCTCCGGCGAACCCAGGAGTGCTTCAGGATTGGCCGGCACCTCGAGCAACGCCTGGGTGCGCGCGATCAATTCAGGATCATTGGCAACGAGCTGCAGAACGCCCGACTGCTGAACTACCCAGAGATTGAGCCGATCGGCGGCCGTTGTCAGCATGTTCTCCAGCAGGCTGCCGGCATCGCTCCGTACTTTCGCTTCGATTCTCTCCAGAGCCAACCAGCCGATGATGGCAATCAGCACAACGAAGGCGCTCAAGAAGCTGTAGACGAGAAAACGAAAGCGGGCCGTGCCCGTCTGCACCACGACGCTTTCCTCCCTGGAAAAGCGTCGACTGATGAGGTTGAGCAGCATCAGCAGCGCGACGAATCCTGCTAGAACGGCCAGGAGCCACCACGCGGATACGCTCACCTCTGCCTGGTCGGTGCTTGGCGCGTCGGCCAGCCATTTGCGGCGCAGCTCAGCCACGGCAATTGGATCCAGCGAATCCATCGACTTCTGCAGGATGTCTCGCAGTATCGGCGCGCCAAGACGAACACCCAGCGCGTTGGTGGACTTGAGCCCCGGCGCGTTGGTTACAAGAGTCACCTTCAGGCCCGTCAGGCTGTTCTCGTTCATGAGGTATGTGACGTGCGAGGACCCCAGCATGGCTTCCGCGCGCCCGTCGAGCACGGCAAAAAGGGCGGCGAGGTTGTCTTCGGTCGGGATCAGATCGGCGGCCGGGACCTCCTGCTCCATATAGGCCTGGTGGTAGTAGCCTTCGACAACGGCAACCTGCCGCCTGGCAAGGTCCTGCAGCGAGCCGAATGACTTGTCCGCAACGCGCTGGACGACCACCGAGGGCGATTGGAAAAACACCTCGGTGAAGTGCATGAACGCCTCGCGCTCGAGGAGCGGCGAGACGTTGATCATGACGTCCAACTCCTCGGCGCGAATCATGTCCATGAATTCCTGCCAGCTGGGACCGGTGACGTATTTCACACGAAGCCCGGCTTTTGCCGCAACGAGATTCATGTAGTCGATGGCAAAGCCCCGGGGTTCGCCATCGACGGTGAAATTGAACGGCGCGTAGTCTGCTTCGTTGTGAGCGCGGATGACTGGATGCGCTTCGATCCAGCGCAGCTCGTCTGCGGTAAGCACCAGATCAGCCGAAGGCGCGGCGGCCAACGGTCCTGACAGCTGCAGAGTGATCAGCAGGAACGATAGTTCTGCAGGGGTTGGGCCGGCACTTCCAGCCATGCGCTTCAGGAGCGGTGGGTTTGAAAGCTGTGCGCGCACGAAGCTGGCGATGTCCTCAATCGCCTGAGCGCCTTCGGGAACGATGGGTGCAAGCAGCGGGAATACGTGCGGCATCTTTGGCCAGACCTGGATCTGAGCCTGTCCGCCGGCACCGCGAATATTGTCAACGAGTCGTTCCGAGTCATCCCGCAGGACTTCATTGCTACCGACCACCACATAGGTAGGTGGCAATCCGGACAGATCCGCGAACACAGGAGATGCGAAAGGCGACATGGGGTCAGCATCACCTAGATACAGATCGGTGAATTTCGTCAGAGCCTCAGGAGACAACATGGCATCCTTGTCGGCGTTCTGCTGCACGCTGTTACCGGAAAGCGTAAGGTCGGCCCAGGGTGACAACAATACCGCGGCTTTTGGCTGCGACAGATCCAGCTCTTTCAGCTTGACCATCAGTGCAGCGGCCAACCCGCCACCTGCCGAATCTCCCGCCACTATCACTCGCTCGGCAGAAACCCCTTGATCTATAACCCATTGATAGCTGGCAACCGCATCTTCCACTGCCGCAGGAAACGAATGTTCCGGCGCCAGACGATAATCAACCACCAGCACTTCGCTGTTGCTGGCTCTGGCGAGCCGCCAGGCCAGGCCACGATGGCTGTCCAACCCCCCGAAAATGTATCCGCCCCCATGAAAGTAGAGGATAACCGCGTCCTTTCCAGCGCCCTGCCAGCGAACCCACTCTGCGTTTACGCCGCTGGCGTCCACCGCTTCCGTTTCGACCTCGCCAGGTATTTTGCCAATGGCGGCACCGGTTTGCTGGCGAAGCTTCCGGTGGTCATCGAAAGTAGACATCCGCTTCTTGATCGTGTGTCTTAGGAAGAAGGAAACGAGACCCGCGCGCAAACTCATATTGCTCTTCTGCTGGTGATATTTTTCTGAGTCTACTCTCTACCCTTTATCATTTCTCCAGTGTCGCCCGAGATGTGATCGAAGAGCAGGCGGTCGGGCAGGTTGCCCGGCGATGCCTGGAGCAACCAATCACCGAAAACCCCGTTGATCAGCGCAGGGTATTTATGTAGGCCACCACATCGTTGATTGCCTTGTCATCGTTAAGCGTCATCGCCATCGGTTTCATCTGCTGGCCGAAAGCGTCGGACTTGCTGTAGGCGCGCAAGCCGTTTTTGTAGTTCTGCAGCTGACGCACCAGATACCAGTCATCCTGACCTGCAAGCCTGGGGCCCCCAAGCGCCTGGACCCCTTCGCCCCTGGCGCCATGACAGGCCACACAAATCGCATATTTCTGTTGGCCGGCTGCGGCGTCTCCCTCGATGGTTACCGGCGCGGGCAAGGCCGGTAACTTACCGATGTATTCGATCAGGTTTGCTTCAGCCTCGGCACCGACCACCGTCATGGCCATCGGGCGCATCTGCATGCCGTAGATATCGCCCTGTGCGGTGCCGCGACGGCCCGCCCTGTACGCCGTCAGTTGGCGGCTGAGGTACCAATCTTCCTGGCCCGCGAGCCGGGGTGCGTTCAGGGCAACGTTCCCTTCACCCTGCTGGCCATGGCAAGTCGCGCATACGGCGTACGTTGCCTTACCCGCCTGCACATCGGCCGCAGCGTTCAACGCGCCAAGGACAGCTGCCCCAGCGAGCATCAGTGCAGCAATACGCATCATATGGCGCTGGCGGGCGAGGGGCCGAATCAGCTGGAAACCTGAATGGCTTCCAGGTAATCGATCAGCGCGTCGATTCGCGCCTGAACCTGGTCCTCCGATTCCTCGACCCGGCGGAACTCCCACCCCCATACGGGCATATCAGGGGTACCGTGGGCTGCCCGCAGCCCCCGCCCGTCGATCGTTTCCTGCAGGCGCTCGCGAGGGAATACCCCGTCGTTTCTGGACTGCAGGCGCCGCAGATCCTTCATGGCAATTGCCAGCGATGGCGCAACGGGTCCGTCACCGGCACCGCTGGCTCCATGGCAACTGGCGCAGTAGCCTTGATAGATGGCGCTGCCGTCGTATTCTGCCACGGGCTCTGCGGTCTGGCAGGCCGTTGCCAGCGCGGCGCAGACGATGGCTAATGCCGTCAGGCTTTTTGGTAATCCTTGCACGGTAGCCCCCTTTTCAGTTACCACTCGATGCTTTGCTGAGGATCGTATGAACAGTCTCAACCGGTCGACCCTCCCGTGTCACGTCCGTACTTCTACGTGCATTCAACTTCCCGCTCAGGTTTGCTGTCTAGCGAGTTTCGCCGGCCCACAGGTACCCCTTGCCGCTCGTTCGAAAGGTTTGCAGTAGGATGCGTTCTCGGTTGAGTTTGGCGAGCTTCGGCTGTAGGGCTACATGCGCCGGGTCATCGCGGTGCTTGATAGCTGCGGCTTCATCCGCGAACGCTGCGACGAAGAGCAGATCGCCCTGGCGAATCTGCGGGCCGCGGTGAGCGTCGCGAATCGCCAAACCACCGGCGTAGATGAGCGTGTCGGGTTCATTGTCCCAGCAGTATCTGGCGTGGTCGCCAGTCAGCTTTATGTAGCGAGCTTTGGTTGCCTCGTCTGGAAACCGTGTAACTATGACGGTCAGCGGTAAGCCACGGATGTGAAGCGCTTCCGTGCGTTCTGGCCGTGACCACCATCCATAGCGATCGACGTCAGAAAACAGGCCAGTCATGACCCGTCTTTTAGTCATATTTCGAGTACCCATGGTTTCCTGCAGGTAAGCGTGAGCCGCACGCTGCTGATGCGTGTCGATGCTGGATAGCCCTCGCGCGTAGCGCTCGAAAATAAGCACCTGTGTTTCATGCTCTTCGGACTGCGCCGCTTCATAGGCAGTTGTTTCCGGCTCGTTGGCCAACGCATCGAGGCCGCGTGCACCCCATACATCGAGCCACTGTGGCATCGTCGTGGTGTCGTTACGAATTTCAAACTCGACCAGAACGGTGAGTGGATTTGTCAATTGTCCGGCTTTTTGATTCATCCGGGTCCTCCCGCAACGATAGGCATTCCATACCGAGAGCCTCTGCAACCTCCTTTATACCTTTAGCCAATCCGTCCGGCATAACTCGTATTCCGTGGAAGCTTTGCGCAACGAGTGGGGTTCATTGCGACAGAGAGGGTTTCACGGTACGTGCTGCAACAGCTGAACAAGCGACGCTCATGAGCAAGCGACCACCCACGAACGACATTGGAAGTCGATCTTGGGTATGATGACGTTTCAGCTCAGCATCCGGCGAGCACCAACAAAGGACAAGTCAGCAATGTCGTTAACGCCGTACCGAAGAGGTCTGTGCCTCGTCTTTCTCATCGTCGCGCTCGATACCGGACTTGTCACACAGGCACAGGCACAGGCGCAGGACGAAGTGTTTGTCATCGAGGAAATGGTCGTCACCGCCAGAAAACGCGGCGCAGAGTCCATGCAGGACATCGGCGGCAGCATCCAGGTGCTTAACGGCGACGCGCTCGCCGAGACGGCGGCTACCGGGTTCGCCGACTTCATGCGCGATGTGCCCGCCCTTTCCGCGAACAGTTCCGGTACCGGTCAGGCTCAGCTGTCGATGCGCGGAATCTCGGCGGCTCGACTGAATCACGCTAATCCGAACATCCCCTCTACGGTGTCGATATATTTCGACGAGACGCCCGTCAGCACGTCCGGCTTCAATCCGGACTCAGCGCTTTATGATCTCAACCGCGTGGAGGTGCTGCGCGGACCGCAGGGGACGCTTTTCGGAGCGAGTTCCATGTCGGGCGCCATCCGGTTGATTCCGAACGAGCCCGATACTGAAGAGCTCCAGGTGTCTGCCGGTATCTCCGGATTCGATACGAAGGATGGCAGCGCGAGCTACACGGGTCACGGTGTCCTCAACCTGCCCGTGAACGACAGGTTCGCGTTGCGCGGCCTGGTTTACAACGTCTCCAACGGTGGCTATATCGAAAACGTTTATACGGGCGAGGACGACTACGACGACGAGCAGATATACGGTGGCCGACTGATGGGTCTTTGGGACGTGACGGACTCGCTGACGGCCAAGGCCATGGTGATGTACCAGAAATCGGACTCAGACGGCCGCCCGCAGGAGCAGCGTCGCAACGATCCGGCTGAGAGCACAACAGGCTTCGGCTATGACCTGGCGTTGCCGAGCGAAAGTGCCGATCAGTTTGTCATCACTGGTGAACGTCAGAACGTCAAATTCGTAGATAACGAGTTTGAAGACAAGTTCGTGCTGGGCTCTCTGCAGTTTGATTTGGACCTCGATCAATACACGTTCACGTCTATCACCTCGTATTTCGATCGCGAGATGGACAATACGCTCGACGATACCCGCCGAACCCGGAATCTCCTCGGGCTGGCCAACGCCTTCGGCGCGGCAGGCGAGCCGGTATTTGCGCTGGGCGATTACGACCCGGTCACGCTAGATGGCGCGATATATCTCGAGCAGGTGGATCTCGAGAACAAAACCAAGAACAAGAAGTTCACGCAGGAGCTTCGCGTCAACAGCACGCTGCCAGGACCCTTCAACTTCGTGGCCGGCGTCTATTACGAGGATGATTCCCGTAAGCTCGACCAGATCAACGATCTGGACGGACTGGACGACTGGATAAATTCCCCCAGCGGGTTGGACGGTTTTGCCCTCGGCAGCACCTTCGGCTCGTCGCTGGAGAACGCATATTTCGACGGCACCTTCGACGTGGATACCACCCAGTTTGCCGTATTCGCCGAGGCGAGCTTCGAATTCGGTGATTTCGAGCTCTCCGGTGGCGGACGCTATTTCGACTACGAACAGGAAGCCTTCATCCGTTGGCAGGGGTGGGTGGAGTTCAGTAACGACCGCCTGGATGAGGATACCTCCGAGTCCGGCTTCAACCCGAAGGTAGAGCTTCTGTACCGGCCGTCCGACGAGAGGACGCTTTATGCCAGTGCCGCCAAGGGCTTCCGGGTAGGCAGCGTACAGCAGTTCATCAATCCGGTGTTCTGTGAGGCTGAGCTCGCTGCGCTCGGTTTCGACGGCGTGCCGACGACAATCGACGGCGATTCGCTGTGGAGCTACGAGGCGGGGATGAAGCAGACCCTGTTCGGCGGCACGACAACGGCCAACATCAGTGTCTATCAGATGAACTGGGATGACGCACGAACACAGACTTTCCTGGCGTGCGGCTGGATCGTCGAATTCGCCGTCGTCGACATAGTCAGCCGCGGCGTAGAGCTTGAGATACTCTCTCAGCCGACGGATCGGCTCGATCTGCACCTCGCCGCCTCATACAATAAGTCGGAAGTGGATGGCGACCTCGACCCTTCGGCACCGCCCATCGCCTCTGACGGCGACGAAGCACCGTTCACGCCTGATTGGAAGGTCACTGCCGGCTTCCGCTACGAGATCCCGAACGCATTCAGTGAGTTCGACTGGCATCTGCGCGGCGACATATCCTACGTGGCCAGTCAGTTCAACGAGCTGGGCACCACCCAGCTGGAGCGAATCAAGCTGCCAAGCAGCACGGTGCTGAACCTCTACTCGGGCATCCGACGGGAAAACTGGGAGCTGAGCGTCTTCATCCGCAACCTCACCGACGAGCGGATCATCATGGGGGCAGATACGGACCGACAGCGACCCGCACAGTTGATGGTCGGGCGGCCCAGGAATGCGGGTGTTCAGTTCACCTATCGCTTTGCGGGCAGTTAGCCCGCAGCAAGCGGGGCTTCGTCTCGCCGTCATTGCCACGCTCGAGCGGTAATTGACCCCGATGTCAGCGGGCGGCAACAGAAAGTGGCTCTACATGGTCGCCCTGATTCTGGCGGGCGACAGCATCTACCTGCTGCCTTATATGCGCAAGAGCTTCCAGACCAGCATGCAGGAGGTTTTCGATGTTACCTTCACGCAGTTGGGGGTGATGAATGCCATGTTCGGCGCGTTAGCATTCGCTGCCTACTTTGCCGGTGGCTGGCTGTCGGACCGGGTCGCCACGCGCACGTTGCTCAGCGGCTCTTTGTTCGCGACCGGGCTTGGCGGCTATTTCATGGCGACGATCCCCAGTTATCCCACGCTCGTCGCGCTGCATGCGTTCTGGGGCGTCACGTCCATCCTCACCTTCTGGGCAGCGCTTATCAAAGCGGCGCGCCTGTGGGGCGGGCACGACGACCAGGGCAAGACATTCGGCATCCTCGACGGTGGCCGTGGCATTGTCGGCGCCGTCATGCTGTCGCTGGCCGCGTGGGTCTTCTCCCGTTTTGCGCTGGTGGCCGACGGCCTGGTAGCAGTCATCCTTTTGTACTCTACAGCATCGATCGTCGCCGGCCTCTTCGTTCTTGCATTCGTGCCGGCAGACACCGCCCACGGATCACTCATCGTCAGGGGTGAGAACCGCCCCCCTGCGGGTCAGCTGAGGCTGGTCGCCGCAATGCCGGCCGTGTGGTTGCAGGCGCTGATCATCCTCATCGCGTACTGGCTGTACGTGGGTACTTTCGAGTTCGCCACATTCGGCGAGAAAGCATACGCACAAGATAAGGTCTTTGGCGCCCAGCTGGGTGCCTTCCGGGAATGGCTGCGGCCGGTCTCGGCGATCGCAGCCGGATTTCTCGCCGACCGCATCCGCCCGACGCGTGCGGTGGCGCTGGCGTTCATCTTCGCGGGCTTTGGTTACGTTGCGCTGGCTTCGGTGCCCGGGGAGACGGACTGGCTGTGGCTGCTGTGGATTCAAGTGGCTGCCGTGGCCATTGCCGTTTTTGCCCTCCGCGGCATCTATTTCGCCCTGCTCGAAGAGAGCCGGGTGCCGGTTGCGGTGACCGGCACGGCGGTCGGTCTGATCTCGATGATCGGCTACACCCCGGATGTCTTCGCTTATCCTATGGCGGGATGGTTCGTAGACAGTTTCGGGGCTGCCGTGGGTTACCGCTACTACTTCCTCGTGCTCGGTAGTGCGGCTCTGGCCGGCCTGCTGATGACCGTAGCGCTCGCATGGCTGAACCGTTCCGAGCCATCATCGGGAAAAGCGGCGCAAGCGTCAGAGTGAACGCATTCCTGAGGCATAACTTCCGCTGGATCGCCGGTGGTTTTCTGCTGACCTACTGCTCGAGTTTTGGCCAGACGTTTTTCGTGTCGGGATCAGTGGCCGAGTGGCAGGCCGCTTTCCAGATGAGTCACGGCGAGTTTGGCAGGCTCTACATGTTCGCAACGTTGGCAAGCGCACTTTGCCTGCCCTTCGTCGGTCGGATTGTCGACATCATGCCCGAGCACCGCACCATTTTGATCTCTATGCCGATTCTTGCTGTGGCAACCCTGCTCGCAGCTTACGCGCCCTCTGTGGCCGCGCTTGCTTTCGCTATTTTTCTGCTGCGTCTCTTTGGCCAGGGCATGATGACGCACATCGCAATGACGGCGACCGGACGCTGGTTCGCTCGCGAGCGTGGCCGCGCCGTGTCACTTGTCGTGCTCGGGCATCAGGGTGGCGAGGCAACGCTGCCGCTGATAGTCGCGAGCCTTTCGGTCGCGTACGGTTATCAGGCGGGGTGGGTGGCCGGTTCTCTCGCTTTGTTGCTAGTGGGTTTACCAATCGGCTATTGGGCCTATCGCAAACCCCGGACGCCGCAACACGCTGTGACGCCGGTTGCCCAGCATTGGCCGGAGACACCAGACTGGACGCGCGCTCAAATGCTCAGAGACCCGATCTTCTGGATGCTGCTGTCGGGCGTTCTGGCGCCAGCATTCATCGGCACGACAGTGTTCTACCATCAGGACTACCTGACTGCGTTCTACGGCTGGCCGCCACACTACTTTGCGCTTTCTCTGTCGGTTCTCGCGGTTTCGACCGTCGTGTTTGCGCTCATCTGCGGTGCGTTGGTCGATCGCTTTCGCGCGTACAGCGTCATGCCATTCTTCCTGGTGCCGCTCGCGGGCTCTTGTTTCGCGCTCGGCAGCGGCGGACCGGCAGAGACGCTGTTTGGCGTGATGGTTCTGCTCGGCATGAGCTACGGCTTTTCATCCACGCTTTCGGGTACCATCTGGCCGGAAATCTACGGCACTCGGAATCTGGGCGCACTCCGTTCGTTGATCGTGTCGACGATGGTCTTTGCCACGGCTGCGGGACCGGGTGTTACGGGCACCCTGATCGATCGTGGCATTCCGTTGGAAACCCAGATGATCTGGCTTGGCTCCTACTGCCTGGTTGCGATTGGCATGATGGTGATTGCGTCCCTGTGCCTGCGCCAACGCAGGCGTGATCTCGAAGCCAACCAAAAAGGGCTGCCCTGATCGATGACGAACAGACGTGGGGCTGATTCAGGCTTGACTCGAGCAAGTTGAATATTGCGCTCATCTTTCAAGATGAGGTTTCAACCTGCTACCCGCAGCGGCAACGTTTCGAAGCCACGGAAAAAAGGTAGATGGCGCCTCTCCGGTTCCTGATCCGGGTTCAGCTCGATCGTCGTATAGCGGGTAAGAAACTGACGGAATGCGATCGCGGTTTCAAGACGCGCTAAGGGTGCTCCGAGACACACGTGAATGCCGCTGCCGAAAGCCACATGCTGACTGATCTCGCGCTTCAGGTTCAGCTTGTGCGGGGCATCAAACTGGTCGGGGTCATGATTGGCTGCGGCGAGGGACAACATCAAGGTTTCACCTTGCTTCACTGAACAGCCGGATATTCCGGTATCTGTGACAGGGATTCTGGCCGTTTCCGTGATCGGGCAGTCGAAGCGAAGCATCTCTTCCACAGCATTTTCCAGCTCTGACGGTCGGGCGCGAAGCCATGCAAGCTGATCCGGATGCGTCAGCAGCGCAAACATCCCGTTGCCGATGAGGTCGGTGGTAGTTACGTTCCCCGCGACCATCAGCTGAGTGCATAGGCTGATGATCTGCAGTTCGCTGAGACGTTCCGCAGTGTCTTCTCCGTGCTCACCGACAAGCATGCGGGAAATCAGATCATCGCCCGGCCGATGGGCCGACCAGCGCTTGAAATCGTCTGCTCGGGCTACCGGCATGCCCAGCATGTCGAGGATTACCATGGTTGGCAGCGGGCCGGCAAAATCTTTAACGAAATCAATCTGCTGCTGATCTCCCAATGCGGCGAGCAGGTTGTGAGTCAGCGTCTCGATGCGCGGGCGCATAGCTTCGACCACACCGGGATTGAATGCCCGACTTACGCGTTGGCGGATGTTCCGGTGTGCCGGGTCATCGAGCAACACCAGCGGCGGTTCGTAGGCTGCATCACCGACGCTTTCCTTCACTCCCGTGCCAGCCGCACTGCGCATGTAAGACCCATCACGCGACAGGCTAGCATCCACGCTGAGCGACTTGTGTTTCAGCAACGAATGGACCCGCTCGAAATCAGTGAAGATCCGGCAGCCGTAGTCTGCACTTGAGACTGGCTCGACAGCGGCCCGCATCGCATCATAGGTCTCGTGCGGATCAGCGCGAAACCGCGCATCGCGCGAGGTCAGAGCACGTCCCGGCTGCGCGAAGAGGTCGCGGTGTGGCCCTTCATCCCGCGTCATTCGATTCTCTTGCTGGTTGTGAGACAGAACACAGCATAGTCGAGGATGAACCGGGCTGACGACGCTGGGCCAGCTGTTTTTGCCCCGCAAGCGGAATCAATCAGCAGGCGGGCTGTTGCGCAGGAGCTTTTCCATTCGCTTCAGGAAGTGATTCAGGGCCCTTCGATTTGGCGTATCAATGGCGATTCGACCATGGAACAACAAGCGAGCGTTTACAGCGCCATCGGTCAGCGTGACCCCATACCCGTCATAGTCAGACACCGCCTGAAGCCCGCCCAGACATCGCGCTTCGCCACAGCGGCTGCCGCGATCGATGATTTGCTGATAGGCGCGCAGCCCCTCCGCATATTCAAGTCTCTCTGTGCTCATTAGCTCATTCTCCTAGTTTAAACTTTAAATCAGCCACTTAAGTCAGTCTTTTGATTCAGTCTTTTGATTCAGGCTTTTGATTCAGACTTGGGGAGGGCCTTGCTTCCCCAGCGGTCCACTTGTTCCCGATGAAAGAGTCCCACGCACCGACCATCGTCATCCACTACCGGCAAAACGGGGTCGCCGCGCTCCACCAACGCCTGAAGCGCATCCATACTGTCGTCTGATTCGTGGGCGACCAAAACCTCGCTCACAGGCGTCATTACGGCGCGCGCGGAGAAGCGGCTCCAATTCTCTCGGGGGATTTTCTTGACGCTTTCTGGGGTTATGAGACCGCCCAACTCGCCGTCGGGGCCTTGCACCGGTATGTTGACCTGATTACGAGGCATCGCAATGTCTTCGACAACCTCGCGCAAGCTAGTCCACGTATCAGCAGTTCCAAAGTCGCGCTGCATCAGCTCACGCACGGGCACGCCATCAAGCAGTCGCTGAAGATCAGCATGCCTGACGCTGCTCGTCGCCGCGCGTACGACAAACCAGCCGATAAGCGCCAGCCAGAGGCCGCCGATGCCACGCCCGAACACGGGTACGTAGATTCCGAGGACCATAGCGACGCCTGCGAGGATAAGGGTCCAACCGAGCCAGCGACCGCCGGCAGAAGCCCAGCGGGTGGACCGGAACCCATCGCCGGTCAGAGCCCAGACTGCGGAGCGAAGTACTCGTCCGCCGTCCAACGGGAAGGCCGGAATCAGGTTGAATAACGCCACTATGATGTTGATGCTGCCAAGCCACAACGCCAGTGATGCAAGGGGATTCAGCGTTGCCATGAAGGCTTCAGGGTTGTCAGTGAAAGCGGCCCTGGCCGAAACATCCGTCGCGCCGAAGGCAACGATCGAGAGCAACAGCACGCCCAACGCGAAGCTTACCAACGGCCCTGCAACGGCGATCCAGAATTCAGCCCTTGCGGACTTGGGCTCCGAAGCCATCTGTGCCAGCCCGCCAAGGATGAACAACGTGATGCGCTTCGTCTGAAGACCGAAGCGTGCTGCGACCAGAGCGTGTCCTAGCTCGTGGAGGTAGATTGAAAAAAACAATCCCACAGCTGCCAGTGCCGCAACGGTCCAAAGCGTGGGCGCGGGCCAATCGCCGTTAAGCGAGCCTAAAGGACCCACCACGACGGTCAGCGCGACAAGGGTTGCCGCGATCAGCAAGCTGGGGTCCAGCACAACCGGTATACCAAATCGCCGACTTATGACAAGGCCGGTGGCGGTCGGTTTGGCGTTCCGAAAATGTGACGCGTGGTATGTGCGGTCCATAAGCTTCTCACATTTGACAGTGATTTAGAAATTTCAGACATAATCCTCTATTATCGGATTAATGTCCAATATTTATTGAGGTTTTTGTGTATAGAAATCGCTTTTAGCCACTTTTGTCTAGGAATATGGACTTTATCTGCCATATCTTGTCTAATATCGAACGGTAAGCAACCCAAAGGGAAGACTTAATGAAAAAGCAGGTATCGGACCACGACGGTTACTTTCGCGGGCTCAGAATTACGCAGAAAGGCTTGCCGGTCAGCGGCTGCAGCCTCGACTTTCTGGCCTTTCTCCACCAGCGCACCCAGCACCGACCCGCGACGCGGCTGCGGATCGATCCCAACCTACAGCGGCTGCTGGCACACTACCGCGAGTGCTTTACGGTGCAGCGCGCGGCCTGAAACAGGCCAACGAAGATGGCTGGAAAGAGCCGGGGCATGCGGCTAGTCGTCGACGTCCTGGGCCTGCCATTCGTCCACGGGAATGTTCTCGTGGCTCGCTACCGTCGCAAGCGCAGTCTCGAAGGCGACACGTGCGTGCCCGGCCGTTTGCTCGAGATAGGCGTGGATCAGCGCGTCTTTGTCGTCCCGAGATTCACACTCTGCGCTGTAGTTTTCGAAGTCGCTGAGGGCGAAGATCAGTTCCGCGATGTGACGCGGGCATTCGCACACCACCGTTGACGGCAGCGACGCGACGCGCGCGAGGACCTGTCTCGAGTAGCGATGCTTCTCTGCAGGTAGGTCATGATTTGCTCGCTCTGATTCGCTGACGAGCGCCAGCACCGTCCGTTGAAGCTCGCGGTAGTTGATGGGCGCACGCATGCATGCGGTCGTCGCCGAGGAGACCTTCACGGCCAGCGTCTGGCGGGCATACCCATAGACGATCACCACACACGCGACACCGGTCGCGTCGCGAAGTTGTGCCAGCTGATCCTCGATAGTCTCATCCATGGTCGGCTGCTCGAAGACAATCGCGTCGAAGTTTCCACGCTGTGCGGGTTCCTCCAGGGTAAGCGGCTCAATCTGCAGCTCCGGCATGAAGACCCGGTGCTGATCGAGAATGGTCGGCAGAGAATCGCCGAGAACGCCGACACGCACCAGCTCTAAACCCACACCCGGGCTACCCAGGGCTTCGGTGTTCAGCTCACGTAGGCGTTCCGTGTCCAGCACAGCAACATCTCGCAGCGGTGCCCCGCCTTCTACGAGCTCGCGGATCAGCGTAAGCCGTGCAACCTGCTCGCTCGAGTAGCGGCGGTCGCCGCCCGCACTTCGGAACGGGGTGATGGCAGCGTAGCGCTCTTCCCACTTGCGAATCGTGTGGGTGGTGAGCCCCGTCATGCGAGCGACTGCGCCTATGGCGTATTCATAGGGATCAGATTCGTTTTTAGACATAGTCGATTTATGTCGAGTTTCCGTCTTGTTTGGGTCAATAATCCTAGACGAATTGAAATTTGGAAGCGATCAGGCCTCGAACTCCTCGATCAGCCTTGAATCATTGCGGGAAAATCTTTGACTGGCGCAAGAAGTCTGGAGGAATCCATGAAGACTAGTAAATTGTCTTTTATCGCGTGCTGTTGGTCTGTTGGGTCACCACGAACAGACAATTCACGCCGCCAGTTTCGCAGCTGATATCCAGGCTCTTGGCGGATCCGTTGGAGTCTTGTCTCAATTTTCACGCCAGAAAATATAGAGTGCGGGGTGACGAGTCAGTCAATAACCCTTCGGCCTACATCGTGCCCGCATCACAGGAACAGCAACAGGCTTCAGGCCGGGCATCTGGGTACGGCGTGCTAGAGATTGCTGACTTGTTCATGGTCTCACCGAAGTTAACGAGACGCCGAATAGAGAACTCAGCCACTCAAAAAGGTAAGCCACTATGACCACCGCCACGATTCATACCACGTCCTGCGGGCGCTACGTCGTCAGCGCAGCGGCGGCGGGCATCGACAACCATGTCTGCCGGAGCTTGCGTGAGGCCTATGACATTCTCGGCGCCAAGCGTATCCGATCAGCATCCCTCGCCCAGCGAGTTGCTTTTGACGAGATGGTCGGACAGCCGACTTCGGAGGGCGTGAGCTATCTCAGGCTGCCGATTCCGCGAAACTGACGACGCACGCCCCCAGGCAGCGACGTGGGGGCCACGCATCGATGAGTCGGTCTTTGGGCGACGAGGTTTTGAACAAAAACTTTCGGGGAACGATTATCGTTCGTACCGGCGTCGTGCAGACGCCGGCTGGCCGTCGAAGGGCGGCATCACAAGCGCAGGGGTCGCTGCTATGAGCATTACAGAAGGATCGCTTTATGAAGTCTAAACTCCCGTATCGAGCCTCCACGGGAAGCGGTAACGTCTTCGATTTCGACTTTCCGCTTCACGAGGCTACGAACTCGGCGGTGAAGGTCGCGCAGCTCCTTGACGTCGTGCTACGCACCCTCGATCGGGAAGTATGTTTGCTGGGGCCCGTAGGCAACGGAGACGTCCTGCAGGCACTCGCCTTCGCGCTTACCGTTCGTGCTCGGATGCTTCCCGGAGGTTCCGAAAATCTGGACGCGCTCGTGCGTGAGTTAATCGACAGCGGGCTCCACGCGGAGGTCGTTCCCGGCAGAGCCAACGTGGCGCCGGGTGAGCCGCGGTATTTGCACTAAGCGCGTCCGTATCGCGGGCCGTCCCCAGCGCCGGCCGCAATACCGCTCGCAGGCGACGAAGGTTGCTCCTCCAGCATGGTGGAGCCGCCTGGGGGATTGCTACGAGTTCCGCTCCTCGGCGATGCGGACCGGTACGCGTGCCGGGGTGTGTGCGCGTCGCACGTCCATTGCGAGCAGCGCTATAAAGCCAAGCTGAATCGTCAGGGTGAGAAGAAGGGGAATCATCTTTAAGCTCCGTCTAAGTTGAAGAAAGATTATTCGACAACAATCGTGAAATATCCGTGATTATATTAGACAGAAACTCTTTTTGTGATTAAATGTCTAGACAAAAGCCAGCAGTTGCAAGGTTAATTTGGAGGTCCAGTTAATTGTTAACAAGGGAACAGCACCTTTGAACTCGCTTCTACCTGGCGCTGACGGCACTGTGCGCTGAGGGAAAACCGACGTCAAATACTGCGCTACAAGATGACCGAGAAGCCGATTTTCACGGGGCGTCCCAGGCGTCCGCTCTGTACCCTACACTCCCTCATGCGGTAAACACTTCCCATGCTGATTGTCCTCGCAGTTTCAATTCTGGCGTTAATGATTTTCGGCCCGAGCATCTGGGTCCAGAAGGTCATGCGCGCTAACGCAAAGGAAATCCCCGGGATGCCGGGCACCGGTGCCGAACTCGCCCGACACCTGGTTGAGCGCTATAAGATCGACGGCGTGACCGTAGAAGTTACGGAAGCCGGCGATCACTACGATCCTGGCGCAAAGGCCGTGCGCCTAAGTGAGGCCAACTACAGCGGCAAGTCGCTTACGGCCGTTGCGGTGGCAACCCACGAGGTGGGACACGCGATTCAACACCATCGCGGCGATTCTAATCTGGCCGCCCGAAACCGCATGGCTCCGCTGGCCAACCAGATTTCCCGGGTTGGCGTCGCCGCGATATCTCTAGCACCTGTTCTCGGACTCATCACACGCCACCCCGCGCCTTTCTCCCTGATGGTCGTCCTGGGCCTGTCCGGCCTCGTCGCGAAGGTGATCGTGCACCTGATCACGTTGCCGACAGAGTGGGATGCCAGCTTCGGTAAAGCCTTGCCAATTATTAGGGAGGGTCGCTACGTTGCCCCGGACGAGGAACGGGTCATTGCGAAGATTCTACGGGCGGCCGCGCTCACCTACGTCGCCGCCGCGCTCGCGGAGGTGCTGAATCTCGCCCGTTGGGCGGCAATACTCCTTCGACGCTAAGGCAACTTGGACGTTGCCCTGAAGACGGGAACTCCCGCACGAGCGGTCGACCTCCATGCGGGCGATCTGGCAGCAAGATCTCGGAAAGCGATGCCACCCCATCTTGCTACCAAGAAGAACGCCGACGCCTAAAGCGTTGGCTGATTCGATTTCATCAGAAAGCCTCCTCCAGGATCAGCCATTCGGGAGAACCGTCAGGCATTACTGTCAGCCCTCAACCGCATTGGGGGCGCCCTTCGCGTGCTTCGATATACCTCCCGAATTCCTTTCCGAAAGATCTACTGCGACCGCCCTAATTCGTGCCCAGAAATTTGAACGACTGGGATTGACCCGAATACTGTATATAAATACAGTATTCAAGTGGATGAGCAAATCAACCTCAAGAAGTGGCGCAGGCGTGGCCACCGAAACTGGCGATCTCGCAATAAGCAGGTTGTGGTCTTGAACCGCGAAGAATTAGCCCAAGCGTTCGGATGTGAGCCTGATGAGGT
>CAMYJX010000065.1:37077-50336 GCA_947258825.1 uncultured Pseudomonadales bacterium | reverse complement strand
CTTGGCCTGCTCGATGAGCGTCGAAACCTCCGGATCCACGGGAAGGAAATCGAGATCAGGCGACCAGGCAAGGCGCAGGCCCTTGATGTCACGATCCAGACCCTCGGTGAGCGTTGAACCCGGTGTGGACAGCGTCAGCGGGTCCGGCGGGTAAGGCCCGCTTTGCACCGACAGCAGCAACGCGGTATCAGCGACGCTTCGCGCCATGGGTCCGGAGGTCGACAGCCGTGCAAACCAGCCCATGAGATCAGTGTTTGGAACCCGCCCGACAGAGGGTCGCAGACCCACTACGTTGCAGAAAGAGGCGGGATTGCGCAACGACCCCCCCATGTCGCTGCCGTCGGCCAGGGGCAGCATGCCGCTGGCCAGGGCGACCGCTGCGCCGCCGCTGCTGCCGCCTGCCGTTCTCGCCATGTCCCAGGGATTTCGCGTAACGCCGAACAGGCTGTTGAACGTGTGGGACCCCAATCCGAACTCCGGGACGTTGGTTTTACCGATGAAGAGCGCGCCGGCGGCCCGCTGACGCGCCACCAGGGGGCTGTCGTGCCGTGGGATGCTGCGGGCAAAGGGCACGAAGCCTCGGGTGGTGGGGAAGCCGGCGGCATCTTCCAGGTCCTTGGCTGCCATCGGCAGGCCGTGCAACGGCCCCAGACGTGCACCGGCAGAACGCTCGTCGTCCGCGGTCCGGGCCAGCCTGATCGCGTCTTCGCGGGGCAGCAGGTTGACGATGGCGTTGAGGCGGGAGTTGTGCGCTTCGATCTGGTCGTAGCAGGCGTTCATCAGCGTGACGCAGGACAGCTCGCCGCGTCGAATGGCGGCAGTGAGGTCGGTCGCGTCCTGCCAGATCAGATCGCTCATCGGGCGCATTCCGCTTTCTCAACTCAGCCGGTCGAGATGCCACACCGTGACGGCGGGCGGTTTCTTCAGATACAGGCCGCC
Source organism: uncultured Pseudomonadales bacterium (assembly GCA_947258825.1). Lineage (GTDB taxonomy): Bacteria > Pseudomonadota > Gammaproteobacteria > Pseudomonadales > Azotimanducaceae > UBA7803. The sequence continues at coordinate 49,397 of CAMYJX010000065.1, read as the reverse complement.
GCCCACATTGACGAAGTGGCGGTTCAGGCGCCGACGATACCAGGCTGCCGGGCGCAGCCGCTGCTGCGGGTCGGTGCGCCGCGGGTCGTAGTGCCCGGCGTCTTCCCGGGACAGGATGCCCAGAAAAGCAGCGCCGCGGCTGAGTTCCGCGAGGTTGCCAAGCGCTTGCGCGCAGTCAGCATCTTCCAGGTAGGCCAGCACGTCGTTGCAGACCACCAGGTCGTAGGGCCGCCTGGTCTGGTAGCTGGTTACCGAACCCGGTTCCCAGCCGTAGCGGTCGCACAGGTATTCGCTGTACTCGACGCCGTGCACATGGGCTTTGGGAAATGCTTTGCCAAGGGCGCGCAGCGTGGTGCCCACACCGCAACCCACATCGAGAATGCGCGATACAGGAACCTCCAGGTACTTCAGATAGGCTGCGATGAAGCCCGCCTGGCGTCTCGCCGAGCCCGGCGTTACGGCGCGCGTCTGCGGGTTCCGGTAGAAACGGTCGTAGTAGGCTTTGTCGAAGTTTTTGCGCATTCGGCGGTTCCCTCTGCTGACCCTGATTGGCGGCTTGGTGTCCCCGAATCTGCCCGCTGGCCCGTGGCGCCTCCGAGTGGCCGATGGCGGCGCGATGGCAATCGGTTCACGCTATGCTTGGGCCTTCAGCTGGGGGATATTATATGAATCTCGACAGTTTCTTCGCGGACCATTGGAAGGATATCGAAACGGACCGCCTGGCCCGCTACGAGGAGATGTTTCAGTGGCGGGACGGTCAGCGGTCGCTGCTGGGTCCCGCCGATCTTCAGCCGGGTCAGCGGGTACTGGATCTTGGCGCGGGGCCTGGATTTTTCGCCCTTGGCATCGCCGGCATCGTTGGCGAAGCGGGCGCCGTTGACGGGGTGGACATCAACGCCCGGTTCGTAACGGACGCCAACGCGCGAGCCGCCCGGTTTGACCACGTCAATTTCCATCTGCTGGAGGACCATCGGCTGCCCTTCGAAGCAGGCACCTTCGACCGAGCCATCTGCAAAAACGTGCTGGAGTACGTCCCCGACCTGCATGCCAGCTTGGAGGAACTCGGCCGCGTGCTCAAACCGGGTGGCCGGGTGCACATCATCGACAGCGACTGGGGCTTCGTCATCGTCGAACCCTGGGGAAAGGACACCGTCGACCGATTTTTTCAGGCTGCGGCTCCCGCATTCCGCGAGCCCTATGTCGGTCGTCGGGCAGCTGGGGCGCTGGCGAGCGCCGGCTTTGGCGAGATCGAGGTTACCATGGTGCCCATCGTCGATCGCGAGGGTATGGGCCTGAGCGTGCTCACGAACATGGCCAGCTACATCCACACCTTCGGCACCCTGGCGGACGCCGAGGTGAAGCAACTCATGGCGCAGGCGCGGGATGGTATTGGGGACGGCAGCTACCTTTTCTGCCTGCCGCAGTTTCTGGTCACGGGAACGGTATCGTGACGGACAGGCCGAGCGGTTGGCCAGACGGGATGAAGGGGATGAAGGGGAGGTGGATATGAGTGAGGTGGTACGGGAGCTGATCGACACGCTGGGCGAAGACCGCGTGCTGACCGGTGAGGACGTGCAGGCCCGCAGCGCCGGGATCTGGCGCCGGGACACGATTCAGGCGAAGGCGCTGATCCGACCCCGGTCTACCGAGGAAGTATCCGCAGCGCTTCGGATCTGTCACGCCCACGGCCAGAAAGTGGTAGCCCATGGCGGCCTGACGGGTCTGGTTGAAAGCGCGATCACCCAGCCCGACGAGGTGGCGCTGTCGCTGGAGCGCATGAATCAGATCGAGGAGCTCAACCCGGTCGATCGAACCATGGTCGTGCAGAGCGGGACGGTGTTGCAGGTCGTGCAGGAGGCGGCAGAGGCGCAGGATCTGATGTTCCCCCTTGACCTCGGCGGCCGCGGCAGCTGCACCATCGGTGGCAACATCTCGACCAACGCGGGTGGCAATCGCGTCGTGCGCTATGGCATGACCCGTGACATGGTGCTGGGCCTGGAGGCGGTGCTTGCGGACGGGACGGTCGTCTCCAGCATGAACCGGATGATCAAGAACAACGCCGGGTACGATCTGAAGCAGCTGTTCATTGGTACCGAGGGTACTCTGGGCGTGGTGACCCGGGCGGTGCTGCGGCTGCGGGAGAAACCCCTGAATCAGACGACGGTGCTGGTGGCGCTGGACGCGTTTCCGAAACTGCCCGGATTTCTGAAGCACATGGACCAGGCGCTGGGCGGCACGCTGTCCGCTTTCGAAGCCATGTGGAACCGTTTCTATACTCAGGTTACCACGGCGCCAGCCCGCAGCCAGCCGCCCATTTCCCAGGATTATCCCTACTACGTGCTGCTGGAGGCCATGGGCAGCGACGAGGCCATGGTGGAGGCAGCGCTGGCGGAAGCTTACGAGAAAGAACTCATCTGCGATGCGGTGCTGGCGCAATCCGAAGCTCAGCGGCTGCAGCTGTGGGGTATGCGGGACGACGTCGAGCAGTGCTTTCGCGACGGCCCGACCATCGCCTTCGACGTGAGCCTGCGCATTTCCGACATGGAGGGCTATGTGGCAGAAGTTGAATCACGCCTTGCGCAGGCCTTCGATCGCCGTGATGTCTTCATCTTCGGGCACATGGGAGATGGAAATCTGCACCTGGTGATAGGCGTCGGCGCTTACTCGAAGGAGGTTCGCAGCAAGGTGGAGTCCAGCGTGTACGAGCCCCTGCGTGCCATTGGTGGTTCCGTCTCTGCGGAGCACGGCGTTGGGCTGGAGAAGAAACCCTATCTCGGCATCTCCCGGTCCGCCGTTGAGATCGATCTCATGCGCACGCTGAAGAAAGCGCTGGACCCGAAGGGCATTCTCAACCCCGGCAAGATTTTCGATCTGCCGTCCGGGGACGCTGAGGCTGCTGCGTGACGGATCTGCACTATCGCTCGCTGAGCGATGTCTGCAGGCGGATAAAAAGCGGCGAGTTGAAGGCCAGCCAGGTAACAGAGGCGATGCTGGCGCGCATTGACCGCCTGGAACCCGAATTGGGTGCCTATGCGTGCGTGATGGCCGAGCAGGCGATGTCCGAAGCGGAGCATCTGGACAGCGAACGTGCGTCCGGCAAACCCCTTGGCCTGCTGCACGGCGTGCCCATCGCGGTCAAAGATCTGTTTTTTACCCGCGGCGTGGTTACCGCCAGTGGTACCCGGGTGATGGCGGGTTTTGTCCCCGATGAAGATGCCACCGCGGTTGCCCGCCTCAAGGCGTCGGGCGCGGTGATCATCGGCAAGACCAAGCTCTGGGAAGGCGCGTTCGGCGTCCATCATCCGGATGTCCGAGCGCCCCTGAACCCCTGGAGCAGCCGGCACTGGACGGGAGGATCCTCCTCCGGTTCGGCGGTGGCTACGGCTGCGGGCCTCGCGTTCGGCGCCCTGGGCTCTGATACCGGCGGTAGCATCCGGTTTCCCTGCGCCAGCTGCGGCCTGGTAGGCATCAAGCCCACCTACGGCCGGGTCAGCCGGCACGGGGCCTTTCCGCTTGCCGGATCTCTGGATCACGTAGGGCCCATGACTCGATCGGTAGAGGATGCCGCCCGGATGCTTCAGGTCCTGGCGGGGCCGGATCCGAGGGACCCCACGACGCTGCCGGACCTCCCGCCCAACTATGCAGACGGTCTTTCCTCTGGGCAGGTCGACGGTCTGGCGGGGCTGACCATCGGCGTGGACTGGGCCTATGCCAGCAGTGGGGTAGAGCAAAGGGTGGTGGATACTATCCGGGAAGCGCTGGACGTGTTTCGTCAGCTGGGCGCCGCCGTCCGCGATGTGGCCATGCCGCGCTCCGCTGCAGCGTTGATTGCCGGTTGGGCCGTTACCTGTGGCGTGGAGTGTGCCCAGGCTCATGCGGATTTCTACCCCGCGCGGAGGCGTGACTACGGCCCTGCGCTGGCGGGCCTCCTAGAGATTGGCCGTGCTGCCTCCGCCACCGATTACGAAGTCCTGGAAGCCGCACGCAGCGACTTTCGGTTCCAGTTCGACCGCCTGCTGGAGACGGTAGATCTGTTGATCACCCCCTGCATGCCCCGGTTGCCGCCGGAGGTAGAGGCGATTGAATCGTCCGATTCACCGGATAGTGATTCGGCCAGCTTCCTGACCTTCACCGCGCCTTTCAACTATTCGGGCCACCCGGCGCTTGTGCTGCCCGCTGGATTTTCCGCCGCCGGTCTGCCGCTGTCCTTTCAGCTGGTGGGTCGCCGGCTTGCGGAGCCCACCCTGGTGCGGGCTGGTTTCGCCTACGAGCAGGCGCATGGGGGCCCGGCGCATCCCGATCTATGAAGGCTGGGACGTTTCCTTGGCGTCCGGATACCCCGGTGAGCTCGTGTTTGGTAGCGCGTTCTCGTTGGCTATCCCGACAGGTAGTTCTGACGTTGGAATCGCGGCGAGCAGATGGCGAGGAAGATCAGATCTTCGGTGTCGGTGTTGCTGATGCGCTGTAGCGTCATGGGTGGAATATTGACCATGTCGCCGACTGTGACGTTGCACGGCGCGTCGTCGCCCACCTCGACCCGGCCTTTACCCTGGAGTATCAGGTAGCGCTCTCTGGTTCCCTGGAGTCGGTGCCAGTGGGTGGTTGTGCCCGCCGGTACTCGGGCCCGGGCGATGGACAGATCCGGCTCGGCCGGGTCGTTTAGCAGCTCCAGGATGAAGCAGCCTTCCTCGAAAAAATACTCTGCCTGATTCCTCGTCACCCGTGTGCCTGCAGAAACTACGCGAACTTGAAGACGCCCTGATCAATGACGGTGTCTCCGTGCTGGTTGGCGGTTTTGAACAGAGCAGTATTGCCGTCCACCCACATGCTGATGGTCAGGCTGTCGCCGGGTATCACGGGTTTGGAAAATCGGCTGTTCATGCTCTTGAAGCGCGCGGGGTCGCCCGCGCACAGCGTGTGCAGCAGCGCGCGACCCGTGAATCCCCAGGAGCACAACCCGTGCAGTATGGGTTTTTCGAAACCGCCCATGGCCGCGAAGGAAGGGTCTGAATGCAGCGGGTTGCGGTCACCCGAAAGGCGATAGGTGAGCGCCTGGTCTTCACGGGTCTCGTAGGTCACCTGGTGGTCCGGCGCCCGATCCGGGAACTCGATTTTATCTGACGGTCCGCGGTCGCCGCCCCAACCACCTTCGCCGCGACAGAACAGCAGCGTCCGCGTTTTCAGCAGCGGTTTGCCCGTGGCGAGATTGGTAGACGTGGATTCGAACTCCAGCACAGCTGCCGAACCCTTGTCCCAGATTGCCGTACACTCACCGACGCTTTCGATATCTCCCTCAGCTGGAATCTCGTCGTACAGCTCTATGCCCTGCTCGCCGTGCACCATCAGCGCAGGATTGAACGAGCCGATCTTGTCCATGGGGATGCCGCCACCGCCAACGATCACGGCGAAGGTGGGCAACACCCGCTGCGGCGTGTCTTTGGTGTTCTCGGTTGTGAAGGGCAGCTCGCCGGTGCCTGCTCCGACGCCAACCGCATACAGCAGAGCGTCTTTTGAGGTCCAGCTGCGCTTGGTTGCTTTGCCCTTGGTGCCTACGGCGTCCGGATTGATCGGCATTATTCTTCCCCTGTTCAACTAGAATCGCAATTAAGGAACGCGGAATCCTGAGAGATATCAGAAGATTACCTTAACGGCGCAGCGGGCCGTTGGAAAGACGCGCGGATCCTGACCCGCTCCTGCCCCGATGCCCGCGACGCGGGTTGCACAGACCATGCGCTTGCGGTAATTAGTGCCGCTCAAGTTTGCGCGGAAACTGCTAATCTAAAGGATTGTCCGCACCCTGGAACGCCGGGAGTGCAAGATTTTTCAGAAACAACGAAAATGCGAGCCATGAATTATCATCGAAAATCGAAAGTTGCCGGGTTGATGTTCGTGCTCCTGGCGTTTGTCGGCTTGTCGCCGGCGGCCATGGGTGCGGCTTATTCCCTTCCTGCAGAGGGCGATCAGGTCGTGGGGGCTGTCATCACCGTGCGGCTCACCTACGAAGATACCCTGGCTGACGTTGCGCAACGACACGCATTGGGCTACCAGGAATTGCTGGACGCGAATCCCGGTATTGATCCCTGGCTGCCCGGTGAGGGCACCGTCGTGCGCCTGCCTACCGAGTACGTGCTGCCATCAGCGCCCAGGGAGGGGCTGGTAATCAACGTTGCCGAGTACCGGCTCTATTACTATCCGCCCAAGCTGAACATGGTTGTCACTTATCCCGTAGGTCTGGGCCGCATGGACTTTCCGACGCCGCTTGTCTCCACCAAGATCACCGGCAAGCTGGAGAATCCCAGCTGGACGCCAACCCCGGCAGCGCGTGAAGAGCATGCCGAGATGGGCGACGAGTTGCCCCACGTCGTGCCCCCCGGACCCGACAACCCGCTTGGCAAACTGGCGATGCAGCTCGCGCTGCCAGGTTACTTCATCCATGGCACCAACAAGCCGTTCGGCGTCGGACAGATGGTCAGCCACGGCTGCATCCGGCTCTATGATCCGCACATTGAAACCCTCGTCGAGCTGGTACCGCGGGGCACGCCGGTACATATCGTCAACGAACCTTTCAAAGTTGGCTGGCGGGGCGAGGAGCTATACGCGGAAGTTCACGAGGACATGTACACCGAAACCGATCCCGAGGTGTTGGTGCGAATGATTGCCGACGCAACGAAAAACCGCGCCGCAGTCATCGACTGGGCGCGGTTGAATCGTCTCACTCAGGCTCCGACGGGCATACCCGTCAGAATCTGATCAAGCCTTTACTTGCGGGCGCAGCAGGTCTCTGCGATGCGCTCGGCGCGCTGATTAGCGGCGTTCGCGGCATCCATTGCCCGTTGGGCAGCAGACTGAGCAGCAGCGGCGTCCTGGCCGGCTTTGGTAGCCGCGGCGGACGCAGCGTTTGCTGCCGTAGAAGCGGAATCCGCTTCGCTCTCCATAGCGCTCACACGAGCTTCAAGACTGTTCATGTCCGCCGTGCTGGCGCAGCCGGCGAAAACAAAGGTAGCAAGAAAAATCAGGATCGTTTTTTTCACAGTAGGACTCACTTGGCAGTTTCCAGGTGCGCGAAAGATACCACAAGCAGCGTGATTTGCACGCGTTGCTTAAGCTAATTACTGACGCCAGATACTGGCAGAGACGAAGCGTCTGTGCCGCGACTTTGATTTCACGGCGTGGCCAGGCGCACGGGGATGCGCTTCGGACCGAACTGTCCGGGCCCGCCCCCGAAGTGTCCGGCTATCGACGCGTCACAGTGGCGGCAGCGCCCCTTGGCGTTCAATGCCCACTTCCCGAGACGATACCAGTCGCGCTCGATGAGTAACTCGCCGCACTGATGGCACCACGTGCTGCCTCCCTCCGCGTCGTGGACGTTTCCGGTGTAGGCGTAGCGAATGCCGTTTTCAGCAGCTATGCGCCGCGCCCGGGATAGCGTTTCAGGCGGCGTGGCGGAGATATCGCGCATTTTCCAGTCCGGGTGAAACGCGGTGAAGTGCATGGGTACGTCCGGGCCCAGATGTTCGGCCACCCAGGCAGTCATGGCGTTCAGCTCCTCGTCGCTGTCGTTTTCGCCGGGTATCAGCAGCGTCGTCAGTTCCAGCCAGGTATCGGTCTCGTGGCGAATGAACATCAGGGTATCCAGCACGGGCTGCAGGTGGCCGCCACAGATCTTGTGGTAGAAGCGTTCGGAGAATGCTTTTAGATCAACGTTGGCGGCATCCATGGCGTGGAAAAATTCGGCGCGGGGTTCCGGGTCCACATAGCCTGCAGTGACCGCGACGGTTTTTACCCCCGCTTCGCGGCAGGCCGCGGCAACATCGATGGCGTACTCCAGAAAGATAATGGGATCGTTGTAGGTGAACGCCACGCTCTTACAAGCGAGTTCCACGGCGGCTTCCGCCAGACGCGCAGGCGAAGCCGCGTCGGCCAGGGTGTCCATTTCCCGGGATTTGCTCATGTCCCAGTTCTGGCAGAACTTGCAGGCCAGGTTGCAACCGGCGGTGCCGAATGAGAGCACGCTGCTTCCCGGGTAAAAATGATTCAGCGGTTTCTTCTCGATAGGGTCGACGCAGAATCCCGACGATCGCCCGTAGCTGACCAGCTTCACCTCATCGTCGAGTCGCTGTCGTACGTAGCACAGGCCGCGTTGCCCTTCGCGAAGCCGGCAATGACGCGGACACAGGTCGCACTGCACCCGGCCGTCGTCCAGCGCATGCCAGTAGCGGGTTGAGACGACTGTTTCCATAGTTGTTATATGGAGACCAGTCCCCATATAACAAGACATAGAGGGCGCTTTCTTCATGACGATTGCAGAACCATGACGATGACGACTGCGACACGCAGACCTGCAGTAGCCGGCCTGTTCTACCCGGATGACGCCGAAGCCCTTGCCGCCGAGGTAAAGCGACTGCTTGCTGGCGTTCAGCCGGCCGCCGATGCAGGCCTGGCAGGGCGCCGACCCAGGGCCTTGATCGTCCCCCATGCGGGCTACCGCTATTCCGGTCCGGTGGCTGCCAGCGCCTACGCCAGCTTGACGCCGTTTGCCCGGGAGATTTCCCGGGTCGTCCTGCTTGGCCCCGCGCATCGGGTCTACCTGCAGGGAATGGCCGTGCCAGCGGATACCGCGTTCCGCACGCCGTTAGGGGATGTTTCTGTGGATGTAGATCTGGTCGCGCGGGTCGCCCAGCTGCCGGGCGTCGCGGTAGGCGATGAACCTCATGCCCGGGAGCACAGTCTGGAAGTGCAGCTGCCATTTTTACAGATCGTGCTGGGCGAGTTCTCAGTTGTTCCCATCGTGGTAGGAGACTGTGCGGGCGAAGTGGTGGCTCAGGTTCTGGAAGCGCTCTGCGATGTCCCGGAGACCCTTTTCGTCATCAGCTCGGATCTGTCTCATTACCTGCCTTTTGATGCTGCACGAGCGTTGGACGCAGAGACGTCCAGAGCCATCGTTGCGGGTCGTGGCGACATTACGCCGGATGAAGCCTGCGGTGCCCATGCGGTGAACGGGCTGCTTCGGTTCGCCGGTGCGCATCATCTGCAGTGTCTGCAGCTGGATGTCCGCAATTCCGGAGACATTGCCGGAGATCGCTCTCAGGTCGTGGGTTATGGCGCCTATGCGTTCAGCTGAGTACAGCCTGGAGCATCAGCGGGAGATGCTGGCCATCGCCCGCGGCGCCATCCTTCACGGGCTTGAGCACCAATGCCCCCCAGTGCTGGAACTGCATGCCCTGCCCGCGCCGCTGCGGCAGGTGCGGGCGACCTTTGTGACCTTGACCCGAAATGGCAGCCTCAGGGGATGCGTCGGCTCCCTGGAGCCGCAACGGCCGCTGGCAGAAGATCTGGTTCGCAATGCCTTCGACACGGCCTTCGCGGACCCGCGCTTTCCACCGGTGACCATTGCCGAGCTGTCAGCCCTGGACGTCGAAATTTCCGTGCTCTCACCGTTGCGCGTCCTGGCCGTTGAGAGCGAGGCCCAACTGCTCGACGTTATCCGGCCATTTGAGGACGGGCTGGTGCTGGACGATGGGCAGCGCCGGGCCACGTTTCTTCCCAAGGTCTGGGACAGCCTGAGTGAACCGGCGGCGTTCCTCACCGAATTGAAGCGCAAGGCGGGCATGCCGGGCGACGACTGGCCGGATTCTCTGCGCGTCCTGCGCTATCACACCGAAACCTTCTGCGAGCGCGAAGTGCCTGCATCTTGATGTAGAATTCTGCGCCGTTGTCTACCCGCTGGAACAGGAAGATCGAGACATGACCGAAATACACGGCTTTGCCGACGAAAAGTTTGCCCCCGTCAGGGAGGCGTTCGCGAGCAACTTTGAGAATCGGGATGAGATCGGTGCTTCCGTTGCGGTTTCCATCGAAGGTGAGATGGTGGTGGATCTCTGGGGCGGTCACCGCGATGGGGAACGAACCGAATTCTGGGAAGAAGACACCATCGTCAACGTGTATTCCACCACCAAGACCATGGCAGCACTGTGCGCGCTGTTGCTCGCGGATCGCGGTGAGCTGGATCTGTACGCCCCGGTGGCGAAGTATTGGCCGGAGTTTGCCCAGAATGGCAAAGATAAGGTCCAGGTCAGTCATTTTCTCAGCCATTCGGCGGGCCTTGCCGGTCTGGACGAGCCCATATCGGGCGACGACATCTACGATTGGCATCAGGTGGTGGACGCTCTGGCACGCCAGGCCCCCTGGTGGGAGCCGGGTTCCGCCAGTGGCTACCACGCCATGACCCAGGGCCATCTCATCGGCGAGGTGGTTCGTCGTGTCACCGGCAAGACGCTGGGCACCTTTTTCCGCGAGGAAATAGCAGAGCCGCTGCAGGCCGACTTTCACATCGGTACCGCGCCGGACGATTTCCATCGTATCGGCGAGCTGGTTTCCGACGGCGCGACCCTTGCAGGACAGCTGGGCGAGGGAGACAGCATAGCGGCCCGTACCTTCGGAAGCTTCATGCCCGGCCCTGAGGGTCCTGGCAGTACTGCCTGGCGCACCGCGGAAATTCCCGCTGCCAATGGTCACGGCAATGCCCGATCCGTGGTGCGGGTCCAGAGCGTCATCGCCAATCTGGGAACTGCCTTCGGCGTTGATCTGATGACCGAAGCGGGCTGCCGCAGGGTCTTCGAAGAGCAGACGAATGGTCGAGATCTGGTTCTCGGCCTGCCGCTCCGGTTTGGCTTGGGCTACGGGCTTAACAGCGAGTTGGTGCCCCTGGGACCCAACCCCAATATGGCATTCTGGGCGGGCTGGGGTGGATCTCTCATCGTGGTGGATCAGGATGCGCGGATGTGCATCTCTTACGTCATGAACCGCATGGCCACCACTCTGGTGGGTGACCTGCGCGGTTTCAGCTTGCTGCAGGCCGCCTATAAATCGCTGGGGTCCTGAGGCTGCCCCTCATCGGTGCCGGAGTTGCCTCTGGTGGCTCGTCGTACAGTGGCACCAGACAGCGTTCGGCCAGAAGTGTTACGCGGCATTGATTTCCTGCGTCTTGTGCGGCGTTAGAACGGTTGCTGACAGCAGCAACTGCACCAATGCGACTGCTGAGCGGCGCTGATCGAGCGGTTTAACGGATCTATTCGGTGCGGTCTTTTTTGGATGTCTGATTGTTCTGGAGCCTGAATCAAGTCCGAGAGATGGCTTGGCATTTGCGGGGCGATTACAACTTTAACCGGCAGCGCGATTGTCTGGTCGACCTGCCACCCGGCGGGTAGCGATAGAGTTTGAAAAACCGTAACTCACAACTGTCTCATTAATAGGGAAGCTTACGGTCCCACCGGACACCTGGCTCGATCACTCTTTCGGCACTCCCCTACTCCATTGGCAATATGACGTCGGGAATGCGGACGCTGCCGCAACCATCGGCCAGATCGCGAATCAGGCGAGCATGAATCCGCCCAGCCACCAGCTGAACCAGATCGCCACCAGTTGAAACACGAGGCTACCGGAAACGCTCGAGCGATAGGACGCCGCGCTGGCTCGCAGGGATATCCAAAGCCTGACGGCCGTGTTCGCGCTCAGCGCGGCAGCCAAGGGCAGCGGGCCATCGATGGCGGGCATTTGTCCAGCTGCCACAAGTGAGGCCAGCGCAACGGCTGCCGAATTCGTGCTCACCAGACCGGCGAGCGCTACGGCGGGAAGTACTGCACCGCTGCCAAACCGTTCACTGAGAATCGCCGCGACGAGCATCACCGAGGCCACGATCAACATGAACCTGATAGCACCTTTGACCGAAAACACTTGAGACGGTAATTCCAGCGCCTCGGGCTTGCTGTCGCCGTGCATCGACAGCAGGAAAGTCGCCGCGCCGTAGAGTGCCGCTGCCAACCCGGCACCGAGCAGGACCGGCACACCGGCGGTAAACATCGCAGGGCTCAGCGCGAACAGAATGATCCCGATCTGCATCAGCGACGATACGGACGACAACGCCGCGCCAGCGGAAGCGCTGCGCACCTCGTCCGGCTTTTCTCCGGCGCGCCGACTCAGCGTGGAGATCGTGGCCGTGCTCGACACGAATCCCGACAGGAACCCGCTGAGTGGCAAACCCAGGCGGGCACCGACAACCCGTGTCGCGATGTGCCCAGCAGCACCAATCGACATGATGAGCACGATGATGATGAACAGGTTGCGCGGATTCAATGCACCACCGGGACCGACATCGAGGTTAGGCAGCGCCGGCAGGATAACAAGAATCGAGACGCCGAGAATCAATCCATCGCGCAACTCGACGGTCGTCAACACCGTCCGGCTGAAATTGTGCAACACATCGCGTGCCGCCAGCAGCGAAGCGATAAGTACAGCAACACCTGCTGCCATTGTTACCGTCT
>CAMYJX010000065.1:18562-36982 GCA_947258825.1 uncultured Pseudomonadales bacterium | reverse complement strand
CGGCGACGATGTCTTCCTTCTTGAACTTCATCTTGTCCTGGTCGCCACGCACCACGATCCAGGTAACGCGGACGACCCCGACGATTACTACTGCGACCGCCAGAAGCGGCACACCGCCCGCAAGCATGCTGAGCGCGCCGACAAGGGATGCCAGCGTAAAGGTTCGAACACCAGCTGACGCTTCCTTACCGGACCTGTGTGCCTGCTGCTCGCGTTCGATGCCGATAAGCAGCCCTATCCCCAAAGCCTCAGCCAGCGCGAAAAAAAGTTCTGTGTCCGCCTCCATCAGGCCAGTATACGCGACCAGCTATGCGACTTTATTGAGCTCACCGAGCAATAGAGGCGTCGCCCTGGATTTCGTCAAAGGCTTACGAAAGAAAGGGCCGAGACCGTGTTGACGAATATGGGCTCAATCGTCTCGAGAATGGATACGACCCGCGCGCCATACCAGCTGTGGTGCCTCGGTTTCTTCCGGCAGAAACGCGTTGATGCCACGGAGTTCCCGGCTTGTTGGCGCGTAGCCCATGAACTGCCGCTGATTGATGAGAAGGTTGTAGCGGTTCGTCAGGCGATATCGATCAAATCGCGGCGCGATGTTTTCGTGGCCGGCAATCCGCGGTTTCGGCACTCAGCGATCAGCAGCGTCGTCCGTTCTGAACACGATGCAGTGCGAAAACGCCTCCACCATTGCCACATCGGTGGAGAGTTCTGAAAGCTCCCTTGTGATGCGGCTGGTTGGGCCGGGAATGAAACCCGGATCGACGTCAGGATTGTCGATGATCTCCGTGGAAATTTTCAGCAGATCGATCAATTTCCGATAGAACCCTAGAACTCGAGGATCGCGCGACCCCGAATCTGGCCATTTTCCAACGCCGTTGTGGCTTCATTGATCTGATCGATGCTGAATCGCTGGGTCACCATCTCGTTCAGCTTGAGGTCGCCGTTGTCCTCCCACTCCAGGAACCGGGGAAAATCCCGGTCGGGTGCGCAGGACCCCCCAATGCTGCCGATGAAGTGCTTTTCGTTCAGCAGCACGTCCAAGGCGTCCAACTCGACGGCGGTGCCCGGCACGCCGACCAGCACACCCGTACCGCCGTCCTTGGCGCCGAAATGACCGCTTCGACAGGCCGGTATGATCTGCTCCATGGTGGTTTTGATGCCGATACAGTCGAAGGCGAAGTCGACGCCGGATACCGGCACGCCGAAGATGGTGAACTGCCCCTCCTTCGCGGTCAGGGCGTGGATCGTTTCGATCGGGTTCTGCTGGCTGGCGTTGATGCCGTGGGTAGCGCCAAACTGCCTGGCAAATTCGAGTTTGGCGTCATCCAGGTCTACGGCGATTATCGGATCAGCCCCGGCCATCTTGGCGCCAACCACCGCCGACAGTCCCACGCCGCCGACACCGAACACGGCCACGCTCTGGCCAGGCTGTACATTGGCGGTGTTGATGACAGCACCGGCGCCTGTCATTACGGCGCAGCCGATGATGGATGTGACATCTCGGGAAATGCCCGGGTCCACCTTTACCACGTATTGCTCATCCGCCAGGGTGTGATCGGCCCAGGTGAAGACGTTCTCCGATTCCGCGATGCCGTCGCTGACCGGCAGGGTCGCTCGGACAGGCAGGGCTATGGCGGCCGCGGCGTTGCGCGGAACCCAGGTCACCAGCACGATGTCGCCTTCGCGGACATGGGTTACCTCGCTGCCTGTCTTCAGCACCGCACCGGTGGCTTCGTGGCCAAGTATCACGGGTGATTCCCGGGGGCGGTGCATCTGGTGTAGCTGTGAGTGGCAGATGCCGGAGGCGAATTCCTTCACCACCACTTGCGTTGGGCCTGGATCAGGCAGTTCTATGTCTTCTACCCGAAGCACTGCGCTGGACTGCGGCAGAACGACGACGCGCGCCTGAGTTCCCATGATCGAGCTCCCCTTACTTAGCCTTTCCCGCTGATGAGTGTGCCTCCAACACCCAGGGGAAGCAACGTGATCGCGATAAGCTAGAATTAGAGGTATGAGCGAGCGCTACAGGCTGGTATTTCGTGGTGAGCTGCTGGAAGGGCAGCATTCCGCCGTCGTGAAGAAAAAGCTGGCGAAGTCCCTGAACCTTGATGAGGAACGCCTGGCAGTGCTGTTTTCCGGCAAAGCCGTGACGCTGAAGAAAGATGCCGACACGCCCACGGCCACCAGATTCCAAGGGCTCTTCAAGGAAGCCGGTGCACGGCTGCGAATACTCCCTATCAGCGAGGATTTGCCCTCAGGCGGTGGGTCTGACCACGCGGCTACGTCGCCAGCCGGCCCTTCGGCCGCGAAGGGTGCGACAGCTGTGCGCCCCGCCGCGTCTGCGAACGGGCAGGGTGAGCCCGAGCTTTTACCGGTAGGCAGTGACGTGTTGAGCAGCGCTGAAAGGCCCGTGATTGCGGCGGCAGAAATTGATACCAGCCATCTCAAGGTGCAGGGTGCCCAGTTCGGCGCGGCGGAGGAGTCGGTCCAGGAGGCCGGCCCCGACGTTTCCCATCTGTCTGTAGCCGAAGTAGGTGCCGATCTCGGTCCGGCGTCCGGCGCACCTGCGCCCGCTATTGATCCGGACGAGCTGGACTTCGAGGTGGCAGATGTTGGCTCGGACATGAATCCGATCAAACCGGAACCGGCTCCGCCCGCACCGGATACGTCACATATCAGCACGGTTGCCGCCGAGGATTCCTGAGCTTTGGCCGACCTATCGGCTTTAGCCGACCTATCGGCTTTAGCCGACCTATCGGCTTTAGCCGACCTATCGGCTTTAGCCGACCTATCGGCTTTAGCCGACCGTTACCTTCAGCGATCGATAACCGGCCCGCTCCATGGCTGCAGCCACGGCGTCTTGACTGTCCGGGCACAGGGCGATCATTGATCCACCGCCGCCGCCGCCCGTGAGCTTTGCCCCGAGCGCACCCTGCTCGCGAGCGATGTGCACCAGCTCTTCGAGCTCTGGCGTCGAAAGCTGCAGCGCGTTCAGGTAGCCGTGACAGAGGTTCATCAGCTCGCCGAGCTCCTGAAACTGCCCGTTCCGTAGCGCGTCAACGCCCGCCCGCGTCAGCGCGGCGATCTGGTCGAAAATCGCTTCGTAACGCACCTGATGGTTTTTCCAGGCGTCACGAACCCGGGCAACTGTCTTTGCCGTCAGGCTTTCGTTGCCGGTCATGCCGATAACCAGCGGTACCGGCTCGCGGAGCCTCAGCTCCTCGAAAGTTGCCCGGGATTCGCCTTCGGGATTTTCGGCGTTCTGCCGCTGGAACAGCAGCGGAACCCCGTAGGTGGCAATGGTATTGTCGATGCCTGAAGGCGTCCCGTGCGCGACCTTTTCGCATTCGAATGCCAGGTCGTTGATCTGCCCGTTGCTCAGCTTCAGGTCGAACGCCTGATCCACCGCGCGAATAATCGCAACGGCAAGCGCCGAAGAGCCGCCGAGACCCATGGCACGTGGCACGTGCGGGATGACTTCGATGGTCATTGCTTTGTTGGCCAGCCCCAGGGTGTCCAGCACCCCGGCAAGGATCCCGCTCACGCCCTGGGTGCTGGGAAAACGTACTTTCTGCTCCAGCCCCCAGCGGGGAATCACCAGGTTGACGCCGTCACCTCCGGTTCGGACCACCGCTTCCACAGCCAGCGGAATGGGCAGAGCCAGGGCAGGTCGACCGTAGACCACGGCGTGCTCTCCGAGCAGGATCACCTTGCCGCACGCGGAACTTCGTTCGGCGCTGGACGGTATGACGGTCTTGCGAGCGAGGTTCTTGACGATCTCTTGCGCTTTCCAGACTTTGATCTCGCCGGATTCTATGAGCGCCTCTACCACCGCATCGAACATGCCCTCGGGCGCGTTGGCTGTGCTGGCCACGCTGCGGGCGTGCAGCGTCATGTGGTTCTGCTGGATGCCGTCGGTTGAAAGGGCGCGGAGGGCTGCGAAATTCTGTGCCAGGCCGACGGTGGCCATGATCGCAGCCAGTTCCGGGGCGTTGGGCGAACCCAGCAGGCGATGATTGATGCGTACGCTGGGGTTGGTTTCCAGGGATCCGCCCACCGTGCCGACCTTCATGGGGATTTCGATCTCGCCGACCAGGTCTCCGGCCTCGTTTTTCCGCCAGCGGGTAAGCGAGCTGTACTGGCCGCCTCGACTTGCATAGGCATGGGCCGCTGCTTCGATGGCTCGCCAGTCGTTTCCCGTAGCGATAGCCACCGCATCCACCCCGTTCATGATCCCTTTGTTATGGGTGGCGGCCCGGTAGGGGTCGACGGTGGCGAAATCGCTCGCCAGAATGATGCCGTCCCTGACTTCTTCTCCGGTGAAGCCCTTGCCCTCGAGGTTCCTGACGGGAATGCGCACGCTGGCCCGCGAGATCGCGCGATCGGTGAGGTTGGACAGTATGCGCAGGAACACCTTGCCGCCGGTCAGGGTCTCCACCATCGACGCGATGCCTTCGCACATCGTGTTGACCAGATTGGCGCCCATGGCGTCCCGGGTATCCACCAGCAGGTGCAGGACCAGCATATCGCGACCGTCTTCGGGCGCATGATAGGAGAACACTTCAATGTCCACAGCCCCGCCCCCGCGAGCCTGCATCTTTGGGTGCAGGCTGTTTGCCAGGGCCAGAATCTCGTCTTTTGCGTCGAGCAGGGTACTCTTGGCCTTCTCCATGTCTTCGATATTGACGGCCTGAACCTGCCCGATGAGGATGGGTTCGGTGCTGGCAGCCTGATAACCCCCGCCCAGGCGCGCCAGCCGCGCGGCGCCGGATAGACCGGCAACGATGGATGGCTCCTCCACGACCAGCGGCACTACATAGTCGCGGCCGTTTATCAGGAAGTTCAGCGCCACTCCCATGGGCAGGCCGAACACGCCGAGGACGTTTTCGATCATCCGGTCGGCCACCGGCAGGCGCAGAGTCTGGTCTCCCGTGGTCAGCGAGCGCACGTCTGCTTCGCTCAAGAGTCCTCGCTCGTAGAGCGCGGTGATGCGTTCCGCAACGCTCATGCGGAAGAAGTTGGGTATGCGTGATCCGCCTTCAGCGGGCGATTTCGATGCCATTCGGTGCGATCTCCAGAGCGATCGGGTTGAAACCATTGTCCGCGGCCAGGCCAGCGAATACCCCCAACCTGTCCGGGTCTTCACTGAAGGCGGCACCAACGTCGCCGCCGCCGGCACCGCAGGGTTTGTAGACCACTCCGCACTCGATGGCAACCCGGTCCAGGGTCGCGTGAGACGGATGGTAGATGCCCAATCCTGCTGCCGCATCCAGCGCTTTCAGATTGGTTACGTATTCCCGCAGGCTAATCATCAGATCTTCGGTCTCGAAAAGATTGCTGCTGCTGCGCGCCAGGGCCTCGACAGGCGCGCTGTCGTCGGCCTCCTGCAGCCAGCGTTCGAAGCGTCTGAGATGGTCGGCCGTTGCGGAGCTGTGGCCGGTCCATACGAAGGTCATGTGCAGGGTCTCCGGCAGCCGGGTGCGGTGGGGATCGGCGGGTGTGGGGGCGTCGTCACGTTGAAAACGCAGCAGACCGCCGAAAAACGCCGCGGCAACGTCGATGCCGCTGCCCAACCTGCCCTGCAGGCTGTGATGGACGTGCAACGCGGTTCGGTAGTCGGGTGTCAGGTCCATCAACTTGCAGAATGCGGCGTAGACGGCCACGCTGACGGCCGCGCTCGAACCCAGGCCCAGCTTGGTTTCTCCCTGGTAGAAGTCGCCGGTATCGATGTGCACGCGCCCGCCGGCGGGCAGCGCGCTGGCATCCACCGCGTGCAGCACGTGCCATGGTATGTTGGCTACCTGGCTCGGCGCCGGTGGCTCGCTGTTCAGCAGCTGGGTTCTCGACAGGGTCGCGTCGGAAGCGTTGAAGCCGGACGCTGAAAAACCCCACGCCTGGCCGCCGGGCGTCAGATGGCAGACCGCGCGGCGATCTACGGCCATGACCAGAGCAGGTGCGCCGAGCAGCACCGCGTATTCCCCCCATAAGACCACCTTGCCCGGCGCTCGCGTTTCGATCACGGGTCACTCATTGGCTTTTGCCAGCTGCTTTGTTAACCGCTTGGGTCGCCGCTTTCGTATCTGCTTTGGTTTTTGGGGCGGCACCATCTCCCAGCCCTGAGACCAGCACCTCGTGCACGCCGCCGACGTCCGCCAGAGCCGCGGCGACCTCCGGCGCGGCCTTCGGCAGGCAAACGGCTTTCACCTGAGGTCCCGCGTCCATGGTGAAGAAGACGGGTAGCCCGCTGTCGCGCAGCTCGCGGATGCGGTGCATGCAGGCCAGGGTGGTTGGGTTCCAGTAGATCAGCCCGGGTCTGCTGGAAAGCATGAGGCCATGCATCTTGAGGCAGCTGAACTCGGCGAGCTCTGCCAAGCCTGTGAAGTCGCGATTGGCAACCAGAGTTACCGCGACGTCGAAGTCCTGGGCCGTGCTGGTGACCCACGACGGGTAGTAAGGGGAGGTAGCCGCGGAGCGCTTCATACCCTCGGAGGAAGAAACGGCTTTTGCTTCGGCGGCAGCAATGGCGATGACGACTTTCAGCGGCCAGTCAGCGGGGGCAGCGAGCATTTCGCCGTGCCAGTTTGGCCCACGGAGGGCAACAAACCCGCCGAAGATGGAGCGCGCCGCCGATCCGGATGCCTGACGCGCGTAGTCGGATCTGGCCTGAGCGGTCATGCCCAGGTCGCAGTGAGCGTCGATGGCGGTGACCAGAGCCGCGAAACCGGAGGCCGAAGAAGCAAGCCCGGCGGCGGTGGGGAAATTGTTGTGAGATCTGATGTGCAGCGGCGGCACCGGGAAACGCCGGCGCAAATTGGCCAGGCATTCGGTGACTTTGGTGTCCGCAACGGGCCGACCATCTAACTCGAATATGTCCGTATCGGCGTCACTGACCTCGGTGGTCGTGGTTAGCGCGTCCAGCGTGATCGACAGTGACGGCGTGGCCGGCACGTTCCCCTCTCCAGCCGCTTTGCCCCAGTACTTGATGAGCGCGATGTTGGGGTGCGCCCGTGTGACGGTTGCCATGGGCAGTAATCCTAGGCTCCGGAGTAGGCCTCGGGCGGCTGGAACCGACACCCTCTCAGCTCCAACTCGTGGGCAACCCCGATGGTTATCAGGTCTGAATACTCCGGCCCGACGATCTGCAGCCCGATGGGTAGCCCCTCGGCATTGAGTCCCGTAGGGATGACGGTGGATGGCAGGAAGGCTACCCCGGTGAGACCTGCCCAGAATGTCTGATGGAAGTACGGCATCTCCTGGTTGTCCACCATGATCGTGCGATCGGCGAAAGGGCGATGATCGTGCGGGAAAGCGGCCGTGGGCATGATGGGCGTCAGCAGCACGTCATGCTGCTGGAAGTAATCGTGCCATTTCCAACGCAGGTGCTCTCGCAGCTCGTTGTTCTGTCGCCATTCCTTGAAGCTGGACAGCTGCGCCCGGAAAACCCTTGCGGCCTGACTCCGATCGTCCGGGTCCAGGGTATCGACGTACCGCTTCAGGCTTTCGTACTCCTCGTCCGGTTTGCGCGCGGACATGGTGGCGTGGAGCAGGTTCTCGTAAACCTCGTGGCTGTGCTCGCTGGAGAAATCCGGCCTGGCGGATCTGTCGATGACAGCGCCTTCACTCGAAAGCAGTTCAGCCACCGTGTCTACCCGTGCCCGTACCTCCGCAGATACGGGGCAGTGCGAGTCGTCGTCCCAAACCGCGACCCGCAGCCCTTTCAACCCTTTGGGTGAGGGTTCCGGCAGGTCCAACCGATAGCCGCGGGCCATGATGTCGTCCGGACCCGCCATGGTGCGCACAGCAGTGTCCAGATCGCTGGCGGAGCGCGCCAGCGGCCCGATAACCGAGATGTCGGAGGATGCGCGTATGTCCTGGGGTGCGGAATGGCCGCGCATCCACAGCAGGTTCCAGGTCGGCTTGTGGCCGAAAACGCCGCAGAAGTGTGCCGGATTGCGGATGGAGCCCCCGATATCCGAGCCCGTCTCCAGCGCCGTCAGTCCGGCGGCGAGCGCGGCCGCAGACCCGCCCGAAGAGCCGCCCGGCGTTCGTTCCAGGTTGTACGGATTGTTCGTGGTGCCGTAGACGTCGTTATAGCTCTGGAAGTCCGGGCATTGATCAATGGTCAACCTCCGGAACCACCGCTGGTGAATTAACGGAAAATCATCAGGGTTGCAAGCAGCAATGCAAAGCTTAGCAACGGCCAGAATAACAGCCGGGCGACCAGGTTATCGCCTACGCGAATCACGCGGTGCGGCAGATCAGAAGCCACCACGATGGCGTTGATTTCAGGGTTGTAGCGATCCACGCGCTCCAGGTAGTGGCGCAACAGCTCTTCGCTGGAGAGTTTTCGGGTGCTGATGAGGCTGGCCAGCTCTGTGGCGGACAGGAAAGCGAGATCGCTCACGGG
Organism: uncultured Pseudomonadales bacterium; assembly: GCA_947258825.1. Taxonomy (GTDB): domain Bacteria; phylum Pseudomonadota; class Gammaproteobacteria; order Pseudomonadales; family Azotimanducaceae; genus UBA7803. The sequence continues at coordinate 28,575 of CAMYJX010000065.1, read as the reverse complement.
ATTTCACCTTTTGTTCACTGCAGTAAATTTATCTTTATATGCGTGGTTATGAGGGGAACAATGACTGTGACTCTTGCCAGTGATTTAATCAAGCACAGGGCCGCCGTTCGTACGAGGGGTGGGGTCGCTGCGACGCAAACCAAGGAGCGCAATGAATACTAATCGGCAGTGGGTGCTGGCGAAACGGCCGCACGGGATGGTGACCAAAGACAACTTCGAGTATCGGGAGAGCCCGATACCTGAGCCGGGAGAGGGCCAGGTTCTGCTGCGCAACCTGTACTTGTCCTTCGATCCAACCCAGCGTGGCTGGATGGAAGACCGGGAAAGCTATCTGCCCCCCGTGCAAATCGGCGAGGTGATGCGTGCCGGAGCCGTGGCGCAGGTGGCTGAATCACGTAACCCGGAATTCTCGAAGGGCGACCTGGTACAGACCACCGGCGGCTGGCAGGACTTCGTGGTAGTTACGCCTGGCGCTGGTTGGCCCGGCGTCTCAAAAATCCCCGAAGGCGTCGCGCCTACCATGCCGTTGGGCGTGCTCGGCGTAACCGGGCTTACCGCTTACTGGGGCCTGCTGGATCTGGGTCAGCCCAAGGCGGGCGAGACCGTGCTGGTTTCCGGGGCTGCTGGCGCTACGGGCTCGGTTGCGGGGCAGATTGCTCGTATCAAAGGCTGCCGCGTAGTCGGTATTGCCGGCGGGCCGGAAAAATGTCAGTGGCTCAAGGACGTGGCCCGGTTCGATGATGTCATCGACTACAAGAACGAGAACGTTGATCAGCGTATCGCCGAGCTTTGCCCGAACAAAGTGGACGTTTTCTTCGACAACGTGGGCGGGGATATCCTCGAGGCCGCGCTGAACCACATCAACATGCGTGCTCGCGTAGTGCTTTGCGGCGGCATTTCGGCCTACAACGCTACCGAACCGCAACCGGGTCCGAAAAATCTGATGAATCTGGTGATCATGCGTGCCCGGATGGAAGGCTTCATCGTCATCGACTATATGGATCGTTCCCACATCGCAATCCCGGAACTCATGGGGTGGGTTCAGAGCGGTGAGCTGGTCTATAAGGAAGATGTTCAGGAAGGGTTCGAGAACATTCCCGACACGCTGAATCGGCTCTTTACTGGTAAGAATCTGGGCAAGCAGATACTGAAGATCGCGGATCCCGCCTAGTTTCCCACGGCGGAGCCGTTACGCAGGTAACGGCTCCTGCTCCCGCTGGAGCGCCTCAACCGTCTGCTCCATACGATCCCACTGCTCGAACAGGAAGGCGGTCTGTGCCTCTTCTTCTTTCGGCACCCGCGCGAAGGGGATGCGCCAGAACTGGATCCTGATCCTCGCTCTCATCCACGAACCATTGATCAGATTGCTGAAATGGCTGGAGCCTTCAAAGCCGCTATGGGCGCAGAAAAGCAGGTCTCTGCCCGGGTTCGCCTGCAACAACGCCAGCGAGCCGCCGAGGCGCGGTGGCAGCAGCCGCTGCCAGCGGGCGAGCTGCTGCTGGAGCTCCGTGGAATCCGCGTAGCGATTTCCCAGGGCCGTGTGTTTGGCTTTGGAGAAGCGGGTGCCTTCGGGATAGATCAGCACGCCCTCGTTGGAACCCAGATCACTCAGCAGCGTTGCCACGCCCTGCCGAGCGTTTTCGCTGTCCTGGCCGCCTCGGTCAACGAAATAGTTGGGCAGGCGGTTCCCCACGATATCAAGGCACGGGTCAATGAGCAGTTCCTTCTTCAGCACATAGCGAAGTCGGATCTTCTGCGGGATGGCGTAGTACACCATGGGAATAATGGTATCGGCGATGCTTGCGTGGCGTGGCAGCAGGATGGCTGGTGGGCCTTCCAGCGCATCGGAGCCACGAATTTCGAATCTCAGCCGAAAGAGCTTCTCGGCGATTACTTTCAGCGCGTTGGCCCACCAGCACTGCAGACGATAGTTGGCTTCCAGGAAGTCCGCACGCCGCCGGTAACGCAGCCAGATGAGGAGCGCTGTGACGATGCCGATGGTTTCGCACCACAGATAGCCAAGGATGAAGAGCAGCGTGGGCAGCGCGCCACGGAAGCGGGGAAGTGTCATGGCCACCAGAGCAATCAGTAGAAGCACCGGGGCAAGGGCGGTCAGCAAAACGGTCAGCGTAAAAAAGAGAGGAATGCTGACCAGACGCCTAAGCGGCATTGGAGAAGAAGCTCCTGCGGAACCAGAGAAAACCGATCACTCCCATAACGCCGTTGCTGATGGCTGTCGCGATGAAGATACCCGTGTAGCCGAAGAAATGATTCATTGTTAAAGCCAACGGAATGTAGATCAGGAACATTCGGGTGAACGAAAGGATGGTGGATGGTATGGGCTTGCCCAACGCGTTGAATGAAGCGGATGACATCATCAGCACGCCCCATAGCGCGTAGCTCCAGGGTACAACCGCCAGATAGAAAGCGGCGACGGCAATCACCTGGATGTTGTCGTCGACCCAGGATGCAATGATATCGCCGAAGGTTATCATGAGAATTGCGGCAATCAGCCCCCAAAGGATGCAGAATCGGTAGGTAACCGAGAGCCCCTCCCGAACCCGTTCCGGTCGACGCCCCCCCCAGTTCTGTCCGACGAAAGGTCCGATGCTACCTGAGAGCGCAAACAGCAGCATGACTGCCACGGCTTCTATCCGGGTGGCTACGCCGAATCCGGCAACGACGATCTCGCCGTGGTCAGCCAGCAGGCGGGTAATGATGGCTGCCGTGACGGGGCCGATGAGCTGCGTCGCCGTGGCGGGCAGGCCCACATGAAGAATGCGTCGGCAGGATTGAATGAAGCCCCGTGCCACGTCCCGGACAAGGATCATCTGGCCTCGAGATACGTAGACCAGAAGCACGGCGGCGGTAGCGAGGCGCGAGATGGCCATCGCGCTGGCGGCACCGGCCAATTCGAGTCGGGGAAAGCCGTACCAGCCGAGGATCAGAAAAGGGTCCAGTATCAGGTTGAAGATGGCACCCAGAGTCATGATGATTCCGGGAAAATTGGCATTGCCATTGGCTCGCAAGATGCTGCTTGCAACCATCGTGGTCGTGAAGAGGATCACGCTGGGGTAGTAGATGTTCAGATAGCTTCGAATGAGTGGCAGGATGTCGGGGCCCGCGCCCAAGGCACGGAATACCGGGTCGATGGTTGCCCAGCCAACAAAAGAAAGTACCGCCATGCTGGCCGACACCATGAGCAGGCTGTGGGTGCCCAGCCGACGCACGTCCTCCTGATTTCCGGAGCCAACGCCGCGGGCGATGACCGACGAGGTGCCGATGCCTATCCCCAGCGCGATGCTGTTGAGAATCATGATCAGCGGGAAGGTAAAGGTTACCGCTGCCACGTACTCGGTACCCAGCTGACCGATGAAGACGATTTCGATCATGGATACAAGGATGCTGCTGGAAACGCCCAGCATCATGGGTGCCGTGAGTCGGAACAGCGAGGTGGCTACGGGGCCTTGGGTGAGATCGCGAGCGCTCATGTACTACTTGGCCGGGTGACGCAGCAGTGTATGTGCTGTCGGGCTCAAGTCAAAGGTGTGGCCTTGCGAGCCCGCGATCTGTGCCTGAAGATGCCCGTGTTATTGCTGTGAATCTGGCCTGGAATGGAACTGAACGGAATTCACGATTCGAGATTCGACCGGGTGGCCGATGCTTTCCGCGATGGCTTCGACTCGGGAAGAGACGTAGGTGCCTGTTGTGCGGCAACCCTCGACGGAGAGCTTGTGGTCGACCTTTGGGGTGGTTTCACCGACCGCAAGAAAACCGGGCCCTGGCGGCAGGACACCCTGGTATGCATGTTCTCCGTAACCAAAGCGATGACAGCTATCTGTCTGCTGCAAGCCGTCGATCGTGGTCTCGTCGAGTTGGACCAGCCCGTCGCCCGCTACTGGCCTGAGTTTGCGAAGCACGGCAAAGGCTCCATCTCGCTTCGGCAGCTGATGTCGCACCGTGCAGGGCTCATCGGGTTTCATCAGCCCGTGAGGAAGGAGATCTACTATCGCTGGGAAGATATGGTTGCTGCCCTCGCCGAAGAGGCACCTTGGTGGGTCCCAGGCACCAGGCATGGTTATCACGCCCGCACCTTTGGCTACCTGCTGGGCGAAGTGTTGCGCAGAGTTTCCGGCTTGACGGTGGGTGAGTGGTTTCGAGAGGAACTTGCTGTGCCCCTGAAGCTGGATTTTGCGATTGGTGTTCCAGCAGCTGATCTGGAAAGGTGCGCTCAGATGTTGCCTGCTCGCGTCCGCTCGGGAGAGAAATCTGCGCTGCCGGAGCCGATGCAGAGAATGATGAGAGACTTCTACGATGTCTCCACCCCGACGGGCGCAGCTTTTCAGAACCCCGCGTTGGGCCCTGGATACATGAATTCTGCGGATTTCCGACAGGCTGAGATGCCGGCTCTCAACGGCCACGGTACGGCTCGAGCGGTTGCGCAGCTTTATGGAAATATCGGTGAGCTGCTTTCGACATCGGTAATCAATGAGGCGACTCGCACCCACTCGCTGGGGCCCGATGAAGTGCTCAAGTCCGTCACGCGGTTTGGTCTCGGTTTTCAGCTGTATCACCAAGAGGTACCCATTGGCATCCGCGACGGCAGCTTTGGCCACTCCGGTGCCGGTGGCTCGATGGCTTTCTATGACCCCGATCGCAAGATCGGCTTCTGCTACGCCATGAATCAAATGCAGGAGGGATTGATAACCGGCGGCACCTCCGCGATGAAGGTGGCAAACGCGCTCTACGACTGCCTATAGTTCGCCGCGCCCCCTCTTGCGCGTGGCTTCCTGCAGAGAATGACTTTCCGAATGTTCCATGAGGCCGACATCGGGAAAGAAGAGTCGGAAGATGGTGTACTCACCTTCCTCGGATTCACACTGTATTTCCCCCTCGATGCCATCCATAACCATCTTGCAGAAGCTGAGGCCGATTCCAGCGCCTTGCCCGAAATGAATAGTGGTAAAGAATCGTTCAAAAATCTGACCTTGCACGTTGGTCGGTATGCCCGCACCAGAGTCCTGGACGCTAATCAGGTTTCGACTTTCCCCTCTTTCGAGCTTGATAACGACTGACCCCTTGCCGCTTCTCTGGACTGAGTACAGGCCGTTCTTGATCAGGTTGAATAACACATGAACCACCATCAGCCTGGGCGCGCTGATGGAAAAATCATCCTCCGTCTCAATCGAAATCAGCATCTTCTCTGCGCTGTTGTTGAATGGATACCTGGCCACTGCCTCCTCAACACAGCCGGCAGCATTGAAGATGTCGAAATCCCACTCCGAAATGGGTTTGTCTGAGGTATTTATAAGCAGCATGTTGATTATGGTGTTGGAGTACTCAACTTCATCCTCAATGGCGGATAGCCCCGCCTCTAGCTCGAAGATGCGCTTCGAACTGATGTTGGGTACCTCCAGCCCGGAAGCCTTGGCCGTTTCGTAACCGGTAACAAGATCATCCAGGTGCTTACCAATCCCACGAGCCCTGGTCCTGATGCTAGCTAAAGGTGTTCTGAGTTCGTGGGCTATGTTGCTGCCAATTGCTGAGGTGGCTTTGAGACGTTCCGCTTGAACAACGTGCAAATTTCTGTTGGTAAAAGCTCCGATAATCAACGCAGTTAGATAGACGGGCATGGGGTACAACCACGCGTCGGTGATAGCGCCAAAGTTTGGATTTTGAAGCATCACCAACGACACGAATACCGTCATTGTTGCCACCGACCAAAGGAAAAAGGCGAAAGGTCCATGGTGGATCAACTGCACGAAGAAAAATAGCGCTACGATATATTGATAAACCCAGATAGGGGACAAATCGTTGCTCGGATCAGTAGTTGCTGCATTCATTAGCAGCATTAGCCCGAACGAAAATGGCAGAATAATTGTTACGACCAGCACCCATATTGTGTCGAAATGGGCCCTGATTCCTGGCGAAAAATTTGGGTAGAAAAGTAATACAGACCCGACCGAAGCAGCAAAAACTCTTATGTATATCGTGTCAAAAGTTGGTGAACTTACCACACGCTCAACGAATGTCATCGCGGGAATGGCGACGATGCTAATTAGCCCGAATAGTTTGAAATGACGTTGAGAATATGTCCTGCTTCGTTCTGATATGCGTTGAACATCGGAAACCAATTTCGCAAAGCTCATAGGACGAACTCGTTAGGACATCATTCGAACCAAATTCATTCGGAAACTCTGCAAACTGCCAGATCTGCGTAGCCACGGTAACATGGGAACAACTCTTCCACTAAGAACCCGCACTGCCGCAATGTCTCCCCAAATTGATTAGTCGAATGTAGCCAGTATCTCCCTGTGATTTGTCCTTTTGTACTGCGGCGGTTCTGTTTCAAAACCTCTCGCGCGTCTATCAAAGTTTTGGCGTACCGACCAAGCGTATTGGACTTTAATGACTCGCGGAGGATGTAAAGAGTCCATTCGAGCGTTTTTTGCTTTCGTCCAAAATCAATTATGAAAAGGCGACCTCCTGGCTTTATCCAAGACCGAATTTTTTGAAGTACTTCTAGCTGAGGAGATATCGCATAAAGTGCGTTTACACACATTACCAAGTCGAAGCTTTGTTTAGGAAATTCAATTCTCTGCGCATACTCCTGTACTATCTGAACGTTAGGTTTTTCTAGCTGACTGTATTTTTGTGTGGCAAGTTCATTCATTTTCGTATCGAAATCAACGTGTACAAAGTCTGCTTCTGGTAGAAGCGCACTCAACGAACAGATATAGTTTCCCGTGCCTGCCCCAAGGTCACACACTTTTGCGTTCGCTGGCATGTTCCATATCGGAATTCGTTTCAGCAACAGCTCGATATTATTTTGATATGCAGGATTGAGTGCGCACATCTCATCATAGTGTTCCGCGTACGCATCCCAATCCATCTCATCAGAAGACACTGACGGATTCTTAGATTTGACCTCATCTTTTTCTTCGAAAGACACTTTGGTCTCCTCAGTTTTCGCCTTCTAACTCTGTCTAAGCAGTAACTTCGGAAGTACAAATAGGTCGAAAGCTAAAGCTGTCGAGATAATCAGGCACGTAATAGCACCGAGCGTACTATTAACTTCAAACTCTGAGAGGAGAAGCACGCTCAGACCAATTACAAGTATAAGGCTCGTGGAAACTATGGCGCTACCGGCCCGGTGAATTGAGTAAGCCGTTGAGTGTGCATCGTCGAGTGCTAAGCGCTTCTTGCCGTCAATATATCGATACAATAAATGAACGGTATCATCCACCACGATGCCGATCGTGAGGGCAACTATTGCAGTGGCTGCCAAACCTATTGACCCACTAGACCAACCCCAAAAACCAAATCCGGCAGCAACCGGGACGATAGTAGTAATCAAAGCTATTGCACCCATACTAGCGCTCTTGAAGATCAATCCAACCAAAATTGCTGTGAACGTTAAACTTAGAGCGATGCCTATTATCATGCTCCTGATATTCATCTCTGATAGGTGAGCAACAGGAATATTCTCGCCTGTTACAGTTATTTCGTAGTTTGATCCTCGTTCTCTATGCCAATCTAGGATTTCCTTTTCTAGAGACTGGATGTCATTCGAGGAAGTTTCATCAAGTAGAACTGAAATGCGGGCTTGGCGCTGATCTGCCCTGAGAAAGTCCGTGTTTGTCTGTCCCTGCTGAAGAGATAGCTCGTAGAGAAGAAAGAGTTGTGCTAATTCCCCTGCAGATTCGGTATGCGCCGCGGTCGTATTCGTGAAAGCCAAAGCGACTTCATTCATTACATCCGAAAATGAGAGAACGTTGCTAACGTGATTACGGCTTCTTAGCCAAGAGCTCAGGTCGTTCAGCTGCCTGATGAACTGGGCTTCAAATACATTCGATTCTGGGGGCGTTTCTAGAAGAACTTCGATATGGTTCGGGCCTGACAAGAGTTTTGTAGCCTTGTCAGTCTGATATCTAAATTCAGTTCCCTCATCAAAGAATTCAACAAAGTCGTCATCTACGTCTAGTCGAAAGAGCCCGCTCATGCAGAACAAGGTCACGATAAGTGGAACTAGGTACCATAGCTTTCTCTCCTCTATGCTACGAGCATACCTATTCAGCGCGCCTTGTAATCCGTCCGAGAGCCGACTTCTAATGGTTTTGGCCGTTGATGAAAGTAGTGCTGGAAAAAGAATTATGGTGAATACAAGCCCAACCACTACTCCCATAGCTGAGAGAATGCCAAGTTGTCTTAAGGGCGGTGAATCGACGAAAAACAAGGAGAGAAGGCTGATGGCCGTAGTTGCGTTGCTCACTACGATCGGAGTGAGGTTGGAAGTAAATGAAGCCTTGGCCTGTTCAATCCTAATCGTTCGAGAGTTCTCGAGACGCAATCCACCTGCGTAGTGGACGGCAATATGCATCGTGCTGGCTATGACCAGAATAAAGATTATCAGTGGGACTATTGAGGTGGCGTTGTTGATTACATGTCCGTTTAGTCCGGCTATGCCCAACGTCACAACGACGCTTGCCGAAGCAACTAGGAGGACGAGTGCAGAAAGGCTTGTACTGCCAAGCACGGATCTCAGTACCAAGGTAATGATGAGTATCGCAACGGGTAAGAGAACTGAAAGATCAGCAGCCGTAGCTTGGGCGAAGGCTGCCATCATAGGTACACCCCCTGTAAAAACTACTTCGTAGTCCGGGAATTTTTCCATTATGGAATTAGCTAATGCGTTGGCATGCTTATTTAGCCTTTCGATTTGGCCCACTGCTCCTCTTTCGATTTGTAAAGTCGCAATGACGCCGATGGATTGGCCATCGGCTGAGACAAGTCTGTTTATGAGGTGGTGGCCGCTAAGGGCTTGCTTTACGGTCTGTCTATTTTTGCAGGTGGAAAAAGTTGGGCATGCCCATTCTAAGAAGGACTCTACGGTGACTAGGTCCTTGTCTGATGAGGGATGTGGATAGGTCCCAAGGCTATCTACTCGTATCACATGGTCAAGATTGCGAACCTCGTCCGTTAGGTATTGGATAACCTTTGGATAGTCGTTGTCTGGAAAATGAAATGGCGCATGCACTACGAAAAGGATGTTGTCGTTGCTAGAGAATGCTGACTCAAACTGCAGATACGTCTGAAAGTAGTGGTTGTCGGATCCGTAGAAGATCCTGTTGTCAGTCGAAATGCTCAGGTCTCTGATACCGAAGTAGGCAAAGATCAAGAGACCGATACTTAGCGCAACAATCGAAAATCGACCTCTGTAAATTGTGTCGTAGAACAATCCGATTGCCTAGTTTGGGGAGCGACGTCTTCGAGGCCTTCTAGAAATATTTGCTACCAGATTGCCCAAGGGTCTTAGCAAGCGGTATGCCCTGACTCTGGCGTGATCTAGCGGGTCAGGCGCTATTATACCTGCATCCACGAGATAGGAGTAAACGTCTGACCATATAGCGTTCCAATATATAGGGTGCGCATCCTTCCCGCACATTACATCAATAGCGTTGGTCAGTAGAATGTTCTGTGTCCCTTTGTACACAGGGTGGGTATACGTCAATCCGGTACGATTTAGGCCGATCTTTTCGTAAAACGTAACCATGGCGTCTGTAGAAGAAACTACAGCCCACGGCCTTTGAGGTTGAATGCAAGTTGTACCAATAAATTTCAACAAGCCAGCGAGAAGATCTTGCTTACGAAAATCTGGATCGGTACATACTCTAGTGATTTCAAATATATTGTCTCTCCGAGGGAAATTCGATGGCCATTCGACATACTTTTCGTGCTCCATTGGATCCTCTAAAGTATTGAATCTGACCCGTGCTGATGCGATCACTTTTCCCTTGTGTTTGCCTACGATTATTCTTGAACTGGCGTCGTAGTTATCACTCATATCTTCAGGTGTTACCGAATTGTCGACAGTGCCCCCTTGTAGATGTGCCTTAAGTCGTAGATCAAGTACTGCCTCGTAATCGTCTTCGGTTTTTAGAAAGTAGAAGTCGGTACCTTTTGCAAGAGACGCTGGAAAGAACCCCGCGTTTCTTAGGTCAGCCAACGTTTCA
>CAMYJX010000065.1:0-18458 GCA_947258825.1 uncultured Pseudomonadales bacterium | reverse complement strand
AGATACTGCCCGATTATGTTTCTGGCGTTGTCGGATAGTTCAACATACTCGGTTCCGACGACTAGATAATCTTTGTCTCGTTCTGATGTGATACCAATTCGTGTCACCCTGGCAGATACGGAAGCGTCCCCTATCATAGGGAAACTGGCGGTTAGCGTAAGTAATGTACCGGGAATGAGATACTTGTTTCGAAGGCTGCACAATAGCTGGAAACCTTCACGCGAAATGTCTCTGACCTGGAAGTACATGTATTCGTTGAAGCGCCCCGGTGTTGGAGCCACGCAGGTGGGGTAAAAGTCTTCGCTGCATATCCATCGAATGCTTCTGCGCTGATCTTCGTCATGTGATGGCGGGCGTTCGCGTTGGGATAGACGAACACCAGCGAGAGTGATGTCGCTGTTCTCTCTAACTATGTCAACGACTAAGCCGTTAAAGGTTGAGCGCTGCCCACCAACTATTATCTCAAGATCTATCTTGTCAGACCTGCCAAGTGAATGATTGCTGGTATTTACAAGCTCCACTCCGAGCGGGCTGAGTTTCCAGACGCGCATCGGCTTGAACTCAATTCCCGAATCACGCCTTCGAACTCGCGCCAAAACACGATCGTGATCTCGGATATCGGTGGGAACAATACTGTCGTGGATTGCGGAAAAGTCGAGATCGAATCTATCCCGCGAGTCGAAACTCATTGCTTGATTTAGCTCCGATACTGGTCGTTACCGTGCTTTCGTATATTGCACTTAGTTTCTGGTAGGTTTCATTGTTGTTCTTCAGTCGATAGATTGCACGAACGTCTTGAAAGTCGCGAACTTCGATCCCAAGTTTTTTTAGATCTATATGTTCTATCTTTAACGTAGGGTCTTGATTGATTAGAACCTCGCGAGTTCTAGCGCATAAAAGAATGTCGCCGATTTCTATACGCTCAGCTAGTTCTTGTTGTTTAGTCAGATCATCTAGTCGGCTGAGAAAGTTAACAGGTGGCCCTAGTGCTGTTATCTCAATTGACGAATCTAGTCCTCCCAAATTCCCCACGACAGCTTCGCCGGTAGCAATCAAAATATACCGACGAATTTCAGCGCTCGTTAGCGTAGCGTTGAGATCCTGATTCAATCTCGACATTTCTATACCCGACATAACGCAGCGAGTGACGTTATTTATCGTTGAAGTGTCGTCAAAATATGCAAAGATGAGGTCACCTACTTTTCGTGGGATTCCGAAAAAACGTTCCACCGTGTTTGAACAGGCCTTCATCTCCGGGAGAACACTCTTGTCGATGAATTGATCTAGGTCTCTGGAACCTTTGGTATAGCCTCTTATGTCACTAAAAAGGCATGAGACTTCCAATTTTCGGGGTCTCAGTACTTCGACAGCCGCCTGAATCACCGTGAATCGGCTATCTTCAACAAGCTGTTCGAGTCTCTCCGCGATCACGCGAGGAATAAACGCCCGAATTCGGTCAGCGAACTCGATGTTCAATTCGATGATCTTCTTTTGAGCCGCGATGTTTTCTTGATTCAGTGCGAAGTTTCGAATGTCAGTAACATAAGAGGATCTTAGAATCAGTATGATAACCAATGTCGTAAATGCCGTGCTTACGAGCGAGGAGAAGGGGACTCCGGATTCGATCAAGAACGGAGACTGAGTAAGGATAATTGCGGAAGCAAGAATGATGGTGTTTAGAGGTGATGCCCGAATTACCATCATGCAGGCAGTAACGAAAACGAAACCAAAAAGCCAAGGAGTTCCATCCCACCAAGTTACAACCATCGCTTGAGTAAAACAGAAAATCCAACAGGCAAAAATTGCTGGTATTTTCTGAAACCTGCCTTGGGCAAGCGGAGAAGAATAATAGGCGAAAGCTAAGAAACTAGACCCTGCTGCAACCATTCGAAAAGTGAACCATTGCTCTATTGGCTCAAGTTCCATTGGCACGTCATAGAAAATGAAGTGGCCTATGTAGAGTATTCCGGAAACCATGAAGAAGACACGACAGATTCTGACAAATGTCTCGCGTTCTTTCTGTTCCCACATTGACCTCCAAGGCTTCCCGTCCAGCAAAATTGCCGGGAACAAGCAGCAAAATTGCCGGGAACAAGTAAACAATGAGAGGCTCGATCCACTTCATGCCGATTCCAAGGACGTCGCGGGAATTGAGGCCGCACGGTCTCGTTGATGGGACCCGGATAGGTATTTGTGCGACACCTTGGTCCTTTGCTCCTAGTTAGAGGGTAGGAGGCTTGGGAGGCGCTGCCGTGTGAACGCGATCTCAGTTTGGTTGATTCGAGGTCTTGAATAAGGTTAGTCCGGAAAGTTGCGATTAAAAACTTCTACACTCCCTCTCCCGCAGTCACCCTGATCTCGACCCTGGCTCCCGGTACGGCAAGCTCGGTGATTCCGATGGCGGTCCAGGCGGGCCAGGGCTCGGACACGAACTCGTCTTTCACTTTCATGAAGGTGGCCAGGTTGGCCTGCAGGCCGACGTGAAATGTGGTGAACTCCAGAATGTGGTCGTAGGTGAGCTTTGCTTCTGTCAGGATTCGACCTACCGCCTGCCACGCGTTTCGGAACTCCTCTTCTGTCGATTCTGGCACTTTACCGTCTGGGCCGGTACCAAGTTGGCCGGAGCAGATAATGATATTCCCCGCTTTCACGGCCGGGGCGAAGTGAAAGTCTTCATAGGCGCGGCGGTCTGATTCGGGCAGAATTATCTGTCTGGTCATGCTGGGTTTTCCTGTTGCTGGCGGCCAGATCATAAACCACATGCCATTCGTCGGTAAGGGAACGGACCCGTAGGCCCGTCCTGCTGAAGCCTAGGATCCGCGATGCTCAGCTACACCAATCCTGTCGCCGTCTCTTCAGAGCAGCTGGCCGAGTATATGGATTTGGGGCTGGAAATTGCGGCGGAGGCGGGTAGCGAGATTTTGCCGTATTTCCGCACGCCGCTTTCGATTATCAACAAACGGACCGATGGGCACTTTGACCCCGTTACCGAGGCAGATCGGGCCGCCGAAAAAGTCATTCGGGCCAGGTTGTCGGACCGGTTGCCCGATCATGGCGTGTTCGGAGAGGAGTTTGGCCATGAATCCGGAAATGGCTTGACCTGGGTCATCGATCCGATCGACGGCACGCGGGCGTTCATGACGGGGATGTTGCACTGGGGCGTGTTGCTGGCACTTTTCGACGGGGAAAAGCCCATTCTCGGCATCATGCACCAACCCTATACGGGTGAATTTTTCTTTGGCGATAATCGCTCTGCGCACTATCAGCGCGGTGATGAAACCCGCCGGTTGACCACCAGCGCTACTACAAGTGTTGAGGAGGCGGTTCTGACGACCACCAGTCCTCGGTTGCTCAGCGACCCGGACGAGCGAGCCGGTTTCGATCGGCTCGAAGCGGCGGTGAAACTTTCAAAGTATGGCGGTGATTGTTACATCTACGCGATGCTCGCGATGGGTTATGTGGACATCGCCCTGGATGGCAGTCTGCAACCCTATGATATCCAGGCGATTATGCCGATCATCAGAGGCGCAGGCGGGGTGGTGACGACGGCCAGCGGCGGTGACGCCAGCATGGGGGGGTTCGTGGTAGCCGCCAGCAGCCGCGAGATTCACGCGCAGGCGCTGAAGTACCTGCAAGGCTGAACGGGCCCGCGTTCCATCGCGCAAGGCGCTCGGCCTCTTGAACGCTTTGGGTCAGAAATGGGCCGTTTTGCGCAGAAATGCCCCGTTTTGGTGCGCTTCCGCGTTCAGGCGCAGAGTGTGTTCGCGGCGCCTGTTTCGCGTAACCGGTTGATATAGAACGCTTCCATAATTATTTTCGAGAGCTGGCACGCTTTCTGCTAAGTAATAGATAACGCTCGGTATCGACTCTCTCTCCCCTCTAGACCTGCCGGCGTTAGGGTTCCTTCGGGATCCCACGGAGGTGCCCAGCCAGTTCTCTCCCCTCGGGCTGGGCACCTCTTCACCTTCCCCTCTTCTCCTTGATTAGAATGGCCTTTTGCTCGGAGGAAAGGCCAGTGCCCAGACGTCAGCGCATCGAGTTCAGAAACCGTGATGGGGTGTCTCTGGCCGCGGCGTTGGAAGTGCCGGATCGCGAACCCAGGGCCTATGCGCTGTTTGCGCATTGTTTTACCTGTGGCAAGGACATCGCCGCTGCCGCTCGTATCGCGCGCGCGCTGGCAGCCGAAGGTTTCGCAGTATTGCGCTTCGATTTCACCGGCCTGGGTGGATCGGAAGGGGACTTTGCAAATTCCAACTTCGCTTCAAATGTCGATGATCTGCTGGCGGCGGCTGACTTTTTGAGAGAAAACCATGCGGCACCCTCTTTGCTGATTGGTCACAGCCTTGGCGGCACGGCCGTGCTCGCGGCGGCGCCGGAGATACCGGAGGTACGGGCGGTGGCGTGCATCGGCGCGCCTTCGTCTCCCGCACACCTGGCCCGTCACCTGGAATCTGACGCGGAAAAAATCGCGACGACGGGAGAGGCCACGGTTCAACTGTGGGGCCGAGATTTTCGCATCAAGAAGCAGTTTCTCGACGACCTGCAGCAGCATCCGCTGCTGGAAAGGCTGCCGCGATTGAGAAAAGCGCTGCTGATCATGCACGCTCCGCTGGACAACGTCGTAGGCATCGACGAAGCCGCGCAGATTTTCACCGCTGCCAAGCATCCGAAAAGCTTCGTTTCGCTGGACGGTGCGGATCACGTGCTTTCTCGTCTCGAGGACGCTCAATATGCAGCCCAGACCATCGCGACCTGGGCGGCCAGGTATCTGGATTTTCAGGATGCCATCGAAACCCCCGAGGTCTCCGGAGGTGAGGTGATCGTCACCGAAGGAAATCATCGATTCTTGCGGGAAGTATCCTCCGACGAGCACGCTTGGCTGGCTGATGAGCCGAAGCGGGTAGGGGGGGACAATCTGGGGCCCGATCCCTATGAGCACCTGCTGGCCGCGCTGGGTACCTGTACCTCCATGACCATCCGCATGTATGCCAATCGCAAGCAGTGGCCCCTGCAGGACGTGAATGTGCGTCTTGCTCACAGCAGGCGTCATGCTGAGGACTGTGAAGGGTGTGACGAGAAGCCTCAGAAGATCGAAGTTCTGCAACGCTACGTCCGCTTCGAGGGCCCGCTGGATGCTGCTCAGACACAACGATTGATGGAGATAGCCGACCGCTGTCCGGTGCATCGGACCCTCGAAGGGCACTTGAGCATCGAAACCCTGCCCGAAATATCCGAATAAGCAACTTCCGTGGACGCGTCAGACCCCGCACCCTGGGGCCTGACTTCCCGTTAATGGCGCCATATTGGCCTGGCGGCGCTATGGACCTGTGTCTCACTTCGAACATACAAGGGTTGCAGAACACAAAAATGGGGAATATATTCCCCATAACGATCAGGGAAAATATTCCCCGGTTCTTTAAATGAGTTAAAGTGGGGTTGATCATGAAAACGAGCAGAAACAGATTCCTGGCTGGTGCAGCGGCTTTGCTCGCACTTACCGCATGCGGAGGCGGCGGAGGCAGCAGCACGCCTGCGGCTGTCACAGCTTCGGGCGTCACTGAGTCCGCGGACACCACGAAAGACCTGGCCCAGGGAACCATTACCGGATTTGGCAGCGTGTACCTCAGCGGCAGGAAGTACGAGACGGACGATGCGGCGTTCTACCGGGACGGGGAAGACTCCGGCCAGGACGATTTCAGCGTCGGCATGAAGGTTAAGATCTCCGGCGACTTCGACGAAGACCGGGCTGATATCGTGTCCTATGACGAGGACGTCAAAGGGCCAGTAGATGAGGCCTTTGACAACGCGACCAGCACCCTGGTGGTCTTGGGTCAGACGGTCCTCGTCACGCCAGGAACCCGTCTGGACGATAACCTGGACCTGAATACGGTAATCGTGGGTGATCTTTTGGAGGTCAGCGGCTACCGGGGCGTGAATGAGGTGATCGAGGCGTCCTACATCGAGCTCAAGCGCGACGACAACACCAATTCCTACAAGGTCATTGGGCAGGTTCATGATCTCGATAGCGACGCCATGGCGTTCTCCATAGGCGATCTGCGCATCAGCTACGCCACAGCGGAACTGGATGATATCAACCAGCTGGTCGATGATCTGCTGGTGGAGGTCAAAGACAGCAACAAAAACTACGCCCCGGGCCTGCTGACTCTGCAGGCGACTAAGGTTGAGGGTGAGTCCTATTCGCGCCCGGACGAGCTGATAGACGACGATGATGACGAATCCGGTGATGAGGTCGAATACGAGGGCATCATTTCCGAAATTCTGAGTGACACCTCGTTTCGGCTTGGCGGTCTGATGGTCAACTACGATGACCAGACAGTGTTCGTCTATGGCGATCCTTCGCTTCTCGCCGCGGGCACGAAGGTTGAGGTGGAGGGCGACCTGCTCAACGCAACCACCCTGGACGCTGACAAGATCAAGTTCTCGCGCAATGGCGCCAGAGTGAGCGGCATCGTTGAGGCGGTGAACTTCGATACCCGAGTGGTCAGGGTGTTCGGGGTAGACGTGCTGGTTCCGGAAGAGGCAGACCTGGAAGACGATCGCGGTGGCGACGATTCACTGCTGCTCGAAGACCTGCGGGACGGTGATTACGTGGATATTCGCGGTCGGCTGACCTCGGAGGGCGTCATCGCCACCGAGCTGGAGCGGGACGAACCGGGCGACACGGAGCTACGCGGCGCCGCCACCGATATTGATCCCATCAACCGGACACTGACGATTCTTGGTGTCGCCGTCCTGACCTCGAGCGTTACCGAATACGAGATCGATGACGATGACGACGGCGTTGACGATGGTTTTGACGACAACGCAGGAGCGGACGATTTCTTCGGCATGCTCAATGAAGGCCAGTCCGTCGTGGAAGCCAAATGGGATGGCACGGTGATTAGTTCAACGGTCCCGGCGGACGAGCTGGAACTGGAGGACTGAAAGCGAATGGGCAGCAATGGCGATTGAACAGAAACTCATGCGTGCGGCCCGGCGGATTTTGCGTCCGCTGGTTCGCATCATGCTTCGAAACGGCATCCCGTCGGATGCCCTGACGGAGCTGGTGCGCAAGACCTACGTCGACGTCGCCGATGAAGAGTTCGCCATCGAAGGCAAGCGCCAGACGCTGTCCCGTATCTCGGTAATTACCGGTCTGAACCGCAAGGAAGCGTCACGGCTTCGCGCCATGCCCCCACTTGACCGTTCCGACGAGGTCTGGTGGAACCGGGCGGCCCACGTTCTTGCCTCTTGGCTTCGGGACGAGGCCTTTCTCGATCGCAAGGGAGATCCCCTGGATCTCCCTTTTGCTTCCGCCGATGCCGAACCGTCATTCAGCGAGCTGGTGCGCAAGCACAGTGGGGATATGCGTCCTCGATCCGTTGCCGACGAGTTGCTGCGCATGGGTGCCATCGAAGACGTAGATGGCCATTTGCGCATGACGAGCCGGGGCTATGTGCCTGCTGCGGAGCCGGAACGCATTATCGATATTCTCGGCGTCGACACGTCAGAGTTCATGGAGACCATCGACCACAACCTTCAGGCGGAGGGGGAGGACACGCTGGTTCAGCTGAAGGTGCTCTCGGACAACGTCCCCGCCGAATATTTGAAGGAGTTCAACGCCCTTTCGGCGCGAATGTCCCGCAACGTGCTCGAAGAGCTGAGCCGCTGGCTGTCCGAGCGGGACAAAGGGCGGGATTGGAGCGGCGAAGACGAACGCGTGGTGCTTGGCCTCGGAATCTATCAGATCAACAGAACTGCTCGCGAGGCGGGCAAAGAGTCGCCACCGGATGGCGAGGAGTAGCCCCATGAATTCGCTTACTCATCCATTTGTGCTGGGTTTCATGATCGTCAGCCTCGCTGCCTGCGGCGGTGGCGGCGCCGGTGGTGGCGACATTGCCGATACCGGTATCGGCGGCAGTGGTAGCGGCGGCGGCTCGTCCCCTACCGAGTTCGGCTTCGACACCGGCATCGGTGGCAGCGGCGGCGCCGTTGGGCCGGTCCAGGATTTCGGCAGCATCTTCGTGAACGATCTGGTGATGAACATCGACAACGCCGAATTCGAGATCGAAGGAGAGGATGCCGGCGTTGGTCTGGTGGGGCAGAGCCAGCTGCAGGAAGGTCAGCAGGTGGTCATTCCGTATGACGTGGATTCCTTCGATGGCAGCGCGTACGAAGCGGTGGAGGTCTACTACCGTTCGAACATCAAGGGTCCGCTGACCAGCATCACGGTGACCGATCTGGCAACCGGCTTCGCGGATCTGATGGTGCTGGGGCAGAACGTCCGCACTAATGCGGCCACCCTGTTCAGCGGCGGTGCGGCGCTGGAGACGCTGGTTGCCGGTAGTGAGTTGGAAGTCAGTGGCGTGCCGGACGCGAATGGCCTGCTGATAGCGACTTTCATCGAGCTGAAATCCAGCCTGACCGAATACAAGGTCATCGGCAGGGTGACAAACGCCACCGCCACAACCTTTACCCTGGACGGTCTGACGGTCGACTACTCGGCAACAGCCTTTATTGCTAGCGATGGCGAAGAGGTTGAGGTGAAGATAGATGCAGGGGACTTCACCGCCCCGTCCTCAGCCCGGGCGCGAGAAGTGGAGCAGTTGCCGGACCTGCGCGTGGATCCCAGCGCCGAGGTGGAGTACGAAGGCTTCATCACCAGCTTCTCCGACACGGCCGATCCGGCGGTCAAGAACTTTGTGGTCAACGGCTTGGCGGTGACCACCAGCAGCGCCACCGACTACGAAGACGGCAGCGTCGAGAGTCTGGCAGACAACGTCAAGGTGGAAGTCAGTGGCACCGTGGACGCTAACGGAACGCTGGTGGCGGAAAAGATTGAGCTCGAATCAACCAACGCGGTGCGGGCTGAGAGCACCGTGGCGGCGGTGGATCTGGCTGCAGGCAAGGTGACGACCGCGGTGGGCCTCACGTTCACGATCAGCGATCTCACGGAGCTCGAGGATGAACGTGATGGCGTCGAGCCTTTCACCCTGGATGATCTGGCCAACGGCGACTACGTCGAGGTTCGCGGTTTTCTCGAAGGCTCGGTCATCAAAGCCGTAGAGCTGGAACGTGATGAGTTCCGGGACGAGCAGCGGTTGCGTGCGCCAGTATCCGGCGAGCCGACAGTCTCGGGTAGCGTTGGTACCCTCTCGCTGCTTGATGTATCCGTCACCGCCACCGATGCGGTCACGACCTTTGCGGACGGCGATGGCACGCTCAGCGGGTTCTTCAGCCTTGTTGATATCGGGACTTTTGTCGAAGCCAGGTGGGACGTTTTCTCTTCCGCTGATGAGATCGTTGATGAGCTGAAGATCGAAGACGACGACTGAAGAAGATTCAAACGGCTTTCAGGGCGCAATATCCCCCAGAGCGATCAGCGCAGAGCGAGCTTCCGACGTTGATGTCGAGTAGTCCCCGTCGATGGGCACGATGGTGACATAACCGGCGTTAAACAGAGGGGTATCGGCGTCAGCGATCTCTTCTGTCGGTTCGGGAGCGCCAAACGCCGGCAGGTACAGCCCGCCCTCGGCAGCCTCGAACGACAGCCGGAAGTAGGGTGATCGCCCCTGGGTTGCCAGCCTGACGCCCTTGATATCAGCCTCGGCCAGGGGCGGGTAGTTGATGTTCAGGGCGAGCCCCTGCGGCAGTATGCGCACCTCATCGCAGCGTTGGTTCTGCAGCACGCCGATGAGCCGGGCGATGAACCCTGAAATCCTCCCGGCAAGCTGCACGTTGTCTTCCGACTGCGGGTTTTCACCGATGAGATTGCTGCTGATGGCGATGCCGGGTACCTGGGGCTGCAGCAACTGCAGGGCGGAGATGACCGCACCGACGGTTCCCGAAATTGGGGTTACGGGGCCCAGGTTGGCGCCTTGGTTGATGCCCGAAACCACCAGATCCACGGGTTGCTGCGCAGAGAACAGGGCTGTGGCGCCCAGCACTACCGAGGTGGCTGGCGTCGCGCCGACGGCATAAACATCGGTGAAGTTTTCGTCGGCCACTTCGGCTACGGTCACCGCGTCGAATCTCAACGAGGCACTGCTGCCGCTCTGGTTTTCCGCCGGAGCGACCCGTTTCACCCGGTGTCCGGCTAGGTTCAGGGCCCGGTGCAGGGAGATGATTCCCGGCGTGTCGTAACCATCGTCATTGGTGAGCAGGATGTTCAGCGGCGCCGGCTCGCATCCGGGCTCAGCCGTCAGCGCCGTCGATGCGGTTAGCATGAGCCCTGTGATGGCGAGCAGCCGTATGAGACCCCGGATCGGGCGCGGGGTTTTCAATTCCAGTTTCTCCAGTTGCATGGCTTCGCTTTCTGACGCCCTTGGCTAAGGTCTTTGTCTAAGGTTGTTGTCGGTTCAAACCTGGGATAGTCGTAGGGTTTCTCGCAGTTCCGTATCCTGACCGGCGGTGTCCATGCCGATCATCTCGTTGTACGCGCTTCGGTGCACGAACGTGGCCTCTGTGACGCCGGCATCCCGCAGTGCTACCTGGGCCGCGTAGCGGCTGGGGAACTGCAGGGTTTGCCCATCCGGCCCGCAGATTGGGTCGCGGCGTTCCCCTTCTAGCCTGTAAGCCACGTAGGTCGCGGCCTCCAGCCCATGAACTTCCATGGTAACGTGGACGCCAGAGATCAGGAGGCTGGAGAGCTCATCGAGTGTCATGCGGTCCTCTTGTCCTTTGCGGCAGGGGTTTCACGGCGGGTTCACGCCGTTAAGCCTAGTTTCGAAGTTGATCCAAAAGCAATTTTTCAGGCGGTTTTCGGGGCGTGATCAGACGATTGGGCGTAATTGGCGATCTGCATGGCGAGCACGAGCGGCTTGCCAGGGTGCTGGAGTGGTTTGCCGGACAGCAGCTCGACGCCCTGGTGTGCACGGGCGACGTCGCTGACGGGCGCGGATGCATCAACGAGAGTTGTTACCTGCTGCAGCAGGCCAACGTCGCGACGGTGTCCGGCAATCACGACCGCTGGCTGCTGGAGGATCGGGTGCGTCACGTGGCCGACGCCCACAGCATTGATGAGGTCTCCGATGACAATCTTGCCTTTCTGAAGTCGCTGCCCCGCAGTCTCAGCCTGGAAACGTCGCGCGGCAGGCTGTTGCTTTGCCATGGGGTTGCAGACGACGACCTTGGCAAAGTCTGGCCCGGCACGTCGCGCAGCCGCATAGAACGCAGTGATGATCTGGATGCCCTCATCGCCGCAGGCCGCCATCGCTTCCTGGTCAACGGTCATCTGCACTATCGGGTGCTGATCGATTTCCAAGATATGCTGCTGCTGAACGCGGGGACGCTCAAAGGCCAGTTTTCGGGCATCACCATCATGGATTTTGAAGCTGATGTCGTGGCCGCCTACGAGGTGCCCGACGCCGGCCCTCCGCAACGGGTGCGAGAGCATCTAATGCTGGGCGCAAGCCGCCACCGGTTTCGCAGCACCGCGGATTTCGACGGCGGCTGGGAGCCGGTCACCCTCTATCGTCAGGCCCCCTGATCACGCCGGAGCTGGTGGAAGCGCTCAACGCCGCGTGGGAATCGCGATGAACTCATGGACCGGTTTCATCTCGGTGTGGGGACTCATCGATTCGGGTCGCTGAGCGTCAGCCAGCTTCTTCCTCGCCCCAGAACTTCCACCACGGCTTCTTCTGAGCCTTCTCGACCTCACCGCTTTTGCGGCCCTCCTTGTATTCCTGCTGGATCTGTTTTCGCTCGTCCCTGCGCTGCTGCATCTCCTGGGAGGTTTCAGCGCCCTTGCCCCGGTCGCCGTCTTCCATGGCGCGCGTGCGCTCGTTGACTTCTTCCCGATTCGTGCGGCGTTCGCCCTGGTCTGGCGCGCCCTTCATCTCGCGTTCACGCGCCTTGGTTTCCGTGCGCAGCTTGTCCTGAGATTGCTGGGCGCTTGCGCCTTTCGGGCCGGCACCACTGTGTCCCGGACCTCCGCCGCCGGGAGCCGCCAGGCTGTTGGAAGCGGCAAGGACCGCGGTCAAAGCGATGGCAAGCCAAAGTGGTTGATACATGAAATGTCCTTGTTACTTTCGATTTGTGCAACAACATGCGGTAGCTTCGCGAAGTTCCCAATAGGGGGTTTCCCGGATAGGGCGTCGGCTTTGATGCGCCCTTCACGGGCGTGTCGTCAGACTGTTGAGCACATATATGTTGGAAAACACGCCTTGGAACTACTCAACAGTGCCAGAGCCCAGCTCCTGCCGCCGCTGGAAGCGGTTATCGAGTCCTTTGATGCGGCCACGGATCCTGCGCCGCTGGCCTTCTTCACATTGATTCTGACGAATCTCCATAGGCTGGAGGATGACGGCGATCTGATGGGGCTGTTTTTCGAGCTGTCTTCCACCGCTTTCCAGGGTTTCGTCTTCAATCCCACGCAGGCGCAGCTGGTCGATTCGCTGCTGGCAGTCGCTGAAAACATCGCGTTCGCGCTGTCCGCGTCTGGGGACAACCCCCACTGATACCGTAAGAGGCGCTTCTTGCTCAGTCGGTTTGCGCGCTGAGCAGGGTGTATAGCAGATTGTCTTGAAAGCTGGGGTTCCCGGTGAGCCGCAGATGTTCCTCGCAGAGAAAAATGGAGTGGGCAATTTTGAGTTCCGGCAGCAGGCGTCCGCCTCTCTTTCTCTGCCGGCCTATGAGGGAGGTTCGAGTCACCACGCCGTCGCCCGGTTCGTTGATCAGGCTCTCGTAGTCTACGCCGGGCCTTGGGCTGCGTATGGCGTCCGGCCGCTCCCGGCCACGCATAAGTTTGCCCTCGCGCTCCACCACGAGACAGGCGACGGTGGGCGTGCAGTCACCGCCGAATACGTACGGCTCGGGTTCCTCCGGTCGGGACGGTAGGCAGAGCACCTCCTGAAATCTGCGCCCCCGGGCCATGTGTCGGGCGAAGTAGGCCTCCAGGACGGCCATATACTGCTTACCTGTTTTCCCGCCGCCGTGCCGGCTGATTGCCCGGGCCCTTGACGCGTCGCTGAAAATCGACCATTTCAGTTCCCGCCACGTTTCCGGCTCGTGGATGTTCAGGTTGATCGACTCGCCGCGCAGGTTGTACAGCCAGGGAATATCCGGGTGGGGCATGAGTTGCATGGTGCCCGGGCAGGTGGCGACGATGTCGGGAGCAATGTGTCCCAGGCCTATCTCTTCGCCGCGCACGTAGGACAGTAGGGGCTGCATCGTGCCGAGATTTGGCGTGCCCACCATCAGCAGCCGCCTGATTCTGTGGCTGCCGTTCCAGTCGGGCTGAACTGCCGCTTCCCGCAGCATGTCCGCGGTGCCGAAGCGGGCATAGTAACGTCCCAGCAAGCCGCCGTTGGAGTGGCCGAGTATGTCTACCCTGAGGTCAGGTTTGCCGTGATCGACGGCCACCTGCTCGATGAGATCGTGCAGTCCCTGCACCGATGTCACGTTGTCCAGCCGCCAGTCGTAGGGGTACACGTAGAAGTAGCGTCCATCTGCCTCCGGGGGCTGGCCCGGGTACATGCGTCGATAGCCGCCGATTCTTTCCAGCGTCTTCAGCAGGGCGCCATAGAAATCCTGACCCAACCCGTCGCGGAAGATGTCGAAAGCCACTACATCGCCGATTGCCGGTTCGAGCGTTTCCGCATCGATGGCTACCTCGATGGTGTCGTAGTTGCTGAACATCAGAGACGTATCGGATTCCGGCCATATCTCTTTGCCGGTGGTGGCGTGCCGAAGTTGCGAGCCAAAGGCGCCGGGGATGATGATGAGAGGCGGTTGACCCGCGTCGGGGCCGATGTCCTGGTATAGGCGGGCCAGGGGCGGAGCGCTGGTCCGGGCACACCCCGCGGTGGCCAGCATGCCGGCCAGCAGGCTCCGGCGTGTCCATCCCGCTATCCCGGCTGGATCCGACCTGATCCGGTCTTTTTCTGGGGGGCTAATATCCGGCGGCCTGCTTGGGCTCGGCCAGTAGCGTCAGGGTTTCCAGCAACAGCCTGCGCTCCGCGATCTTTACCCGCTCCTCCAGCGACGCTGCAGATTCGTTGTTTCTTATGGGCACTCGAACCTGGGCGAGTATGGGCCCCGTATCGTATGCCTCGTCTACCAGGTGCACGGTAGCACCGCTTTCGCTCTCTCCTGCAGCCAGCACCGCTTCGTGCACCTTGCGCCCGTAGAAACCCTGGCCGCCGAATTTCGGCAGCAGTGCCGGGTGCGTGTTGAGAATCCGGTTGCGGTAGGCGTTGAGGGTGTTCGGCCCCAGCTTCTTCATGTAGCCCGAGAGCAGGAGCCAGTCGGCGTCCGCCTGCTGCAGCGCGCTGGTGATGGCGCTGTCCAGGGCTTCGGGATCCGGGTGCGTTCTGCTGCTGAGATGGAGGGTCTCGATACCGGCTGACCTGGCCCGCTGCAGCGCTTCGGCGTTGCTGTTGTTGCTGATCAGCAGGACAACTTCCGCCGCCAACGCGCCGGTCTGGCAGGCATCCAGCACCGCCTGCAGGATAGACCCGCCGTGAGACGCCATGGCCGCAATGCGCATCATTCGGCAACCCGGAAGATGGCGGTGTGAAAGATCTCGGTGGTCACGGTGGCGTACCTGCTGTAGGCGAGGTAGAGCTTCACGAACTGATGGCCTTTGCGCTCCCACTTGTCTAAGGGCAGGGCGCTGATTTTGACGGTGTCGCCGGCTTTGAGCAGCTCGCGGAAACGGATTTCCGATCCCACGTGAATCCAGGCCGGCATGACGAACTCTCGAATCAGCGCCGTATTTGCCGTGCTGAGAATCCAGTGAGGATGCGCGGCGAAACGGTAGATGGCCAGATCGTCGCTCACCTGTCGGGCATAGGTCTGATTGCCGTCTTCGGTGATCTGCCAGTGCCAGGCTCGGAAGGGCTGGCCCACCACGACGTTGTCCCAGGTCATGTCGACCCGCTCGGGGGATTTTTCGGGTTCGTCGAAGCAGCTCTGATCTTCCAGATCGGGGAGACGGTCGGGCAGCGTGCTGTCCAGGGTGGCAAGCAGGGTGCTCTCGGCGTTGGTGCACTGAACGTGTTCCGAGGTCTCGTCCTCCACCCGGCTGATCTTTAGCCTGTCTCCATCGTAGGCTGGCTGTAGGAAGCGGACGCTGCTGGTCGAATGGCCAAGCCAGCGTTCACCGTAGCATTCGACCAGCGGACGGGTCAGATGGCCGTACACGGCGACCCCCGGAACCAGAGCGCCTGTGAAGCCGTAGCGACGGGCAATGTCGTCGCTGTGTATCCTGTTCTCCGATGCTTCGGAGTAGTTGCGCGCGACCACCTGAAAAGCGGTCATCCATGCTTCCCCTTATTACCTCAACGGTTACCCCAACGCTTATCTGAAGAGGCGTTTGCGGTATTCAGCGGCTATTCTGCCCCATCCAGCGCCTGTGGGCACCCGAAGAGCGAGCCTGCTACGACTGGTTCGCAGCGTCGATGCAGTACACAATCGAGTGCCTATGCCTGACATTCATGCCTCTCACAAGCTGATCATCGTTACCGGCAAGGGCGGCGTGGGCAAGACGCTGCTCGCCGCAGCGCTGGCCCGGCTTTCGGCCGGCAGCGGCCTGAACACCGTGCTGGTGACCCTCGACACCCGGGACGACCGCCATCCGCTGCTGAACGTGCCGTTGGAGTACGCGCCCTATCAGGTCGAGCCCAGGCTCGCAGCCAGCCGCGTAGACGCGTTCGAGGCGGTGAGCGAGTACGCGCGAAAGACGATGCCTTTTTCCATGTTCTACGAGGGGTTCTTCAAAAGCGGCACGTTCCGGGATTTCGCGACGGCCGCCCCGGGTTTCGAAGACCTGATGTGCCTCGGCAAGCTGTACAACCTGGCCACGGAATCCGAGTTTGATCGCGTCATCTTCGATGCGCCGGCAACGGGCCATTTCCGACAGCTGCTGGAGGTTCCCGGCGTCACCGCCCGGGCGGTGCAGGTGGGCCCACTGAATCACAACGCGCGCAAGATTCAGGATCTGCTTCTGGACGCGGATCGAACCCACGTGCTGGTGGCGGCGCTGGCGGAAGAAATGCCGGTTCGCGAGGCGCTGGAGATCGTCGATGCCTGCAGCGCATTGCGTATGAGCGTAGGGCCGGTGCTGATCAACCGTCGTGTGCCCCTGCCGCTTTCGGATCTGGAATCCGCGTCCCTCAGCGATCTGCTGGCGCGTGAAACCTCTGTATCAGAACCGGTTGCCGCGGCCATTGCCGCGTCCAAACAGGCGGCATCCATAGCCGCTTCCCAGGAGCGCGCGCTGGAACCGCTGCGGCAGCGCCGGTTGCGGACGCTGGACGTTCCTCAGGTTGTGCAGTCCAGTTTCGCCGTAGACGATTTGCTCGCTGAAGTCGGCGCCGCGTTGCAGCCGCTCATGGAGGAGAGGCCGTGAGCCCCTCGCTGGATCTGCCGGCTCTGGTCCGCACCCAGCGTGTGATCGTCTGCTGTGGCAGCGGCGGCGTGGGCAAGACCACTTCAGCGGCCGCGCTGGGCGTGCTCGGCGCGAAGCATGGGCGCCGGGTGCAGGTGATGACCATTGACCCTGCCCTCCGGCTGGCCCAGGCCATGGGCCTGGAAGCCCTTACCAATGACCCCCAGCGGGTGCCGCTGGAAGCCGACGGCGAGCTTTCTGCCCTCATGCTCGACAGCAAGCGCACGTTCGATCGTCTGGTCGAAAAACACGCGCCCAACGATCGTGCCCGTGAAGCGATCTTCGCCAACAACTACTACCAGCAGCTGTCTTCCTCACTCGGCGGGTCCAGAGAGCTGGTGGCCATGGAGCGGGTGCTGGAAGCGGTCAACGCCGGTTCTCACGACCTGCTCGTCGTGGATACGCCGCCGTCTCACCACGCGTTGGACTTTCTCGAAGCCCCGCAGCGCATCGTCAACCTGCTGGAAGGTTCTCTCACCCGGGCGCTGGTGCGGCCTTACGGCCTCGCGGCCCGGGCTCAGTTCAACTTCTTCCGTCAGTCTTCCGCCGCCGCGCTGAAGTTCATGGAGCGTCTGACCGGGGTGGAAATGCTGGCGGACCTGTCGGACTTCCTGCTGGCATTCTCGAGCATGTTCGAGGGTTTCAAAGAGCGCTCTCACCAGGTTCAGACGCTGATGAAGCAGCCGGGCACCAGCTTTCTTCTGGTCTGTGCGCCGGAGCCGGGGAGCCTGCGGCAGGTCAATCAGTTTGTCGGCCGGCTGAGCGCGGAAGGCATGACGATTGCCGGCGTGCTCGCGAATCGGGTCAACCCGGATCCGGGTTGGCAGGCGGACGGCGAGGTGACGTTCTCTCCGGCCGATGCGGCCCTGGTGGATGTGCACGGCGATCCGGCATTTTCGCCACTGCCGCTTTCCAGGCGACTGGGTGATTCTCTGGCCGCTGCGATCGCGCTTCGCGCGTCAGACATGCTGGCGCTTCAGGAGGTTGCCCGGGGACAGTTGCCCCTGCACACGGTGCCCTGTTTCGATCATGATCTGCACAGCATGGCCGATCTGGAAACTTTCGCCGCCCGGCTGGTTCTCGATCAGCCTCAGCCGTAGGCCTGGGCCGGTAGCCAGGTCACCAGCGCCTGCCAGTTGAACAGAATCACCAGGCCGATCACCTGCAGCACGATGAACGGAACGACGCCACGATAGATGGTGAACACGTCCACACCGGCGGGTGCGACACCTTTCAGATAGAAGATGGCGAATCCCACCGGCGGCGTCAGGAAGCTGGTCTGCAGGCAGACGGCGAACAGGATGGTAAACCAGACCGGATCGAAGCCGAGCCCGGTTACGACCGGGGATACCAGGGGCAGGATGATGAGGGTGAGCTCGATCCAGTCGAGAAAGAATCCCAGCAGGAACGTCGCCAGCAGAATGCAGATGAGAATGCCGGTGGGCTCGAAAGGCAGGCTCATGAGGCTGCGCTCGATGAGCTCGTCGCCACCCAGACCCCGCAACACCAGTGAAAATGCTGTTGCTCCGAGCAGCACCGCGAATATGAACGCTGTGGTGCGCGTGGTTTCGTACAGCACCTCGTTCATCACGGCGCGGTTCAGCTGGCGCTTCAGCCAGGCCAGCAGCAGGGCGCCCGCCGCACCCACGCCGGCGGCTTCCGTCGGCGTTGCCAGGCCGAAGAATATGCTGCCCAGCACGGCAAGGATGAGAAAAGCCGGCGGTACGATGGCCAGCATCAGCGCTCTGACAGCGGCCCAGTCCACGGGGTCGTGCTGGGCTGCCGGGGCTCCATCTGGCTTGAGCAACCCGTAGCCCAGCAGGTACGTAATATAGAGGACGCCGAGCAACAGGCCGGGAAATACGGCGCCGAGGAAGAGGTCGCCGACGCTCATGGCCATTCGGTCGGCCATCAGCACGAGCATGATGCTGGGAGGAATCAGTATGCCCAGGGTTCCTACCGCGCAGACCGTGCCGGCCGCCAGGGATTTGTCATAGCCCTGATTGAGCATGACCGGCAGGCCCAGCAGCGCCAGCAGGACGACGGAAGCGCCGATGATGCCCGTCGT
>CAMYJX010000064.1 GCA_947258825.1 uncultured Pseudomonadales bacterium | reverse complement strand
GAACCGGGTCTCGATCCAGGAAGAGGTGACGTGGCAGCTTGCGCAGGCGCTGCCGTTGTTACCTCCATGCACGTCGTCCTTATCGTGACATGACTGACAGGTGCTGCCTGAAAGAGACTTCGGTTCGCCCGCCTGGTGACAGCTCGCGCATGCCAGCCTGTCATGCTCCCCAGTCAGAATGAATCCCGTGGTGGCATGATCGAACCGGCTGCCCGTCCAGCCGTCGGTGCTGTGACACTGCTGGCAGTCACTCCCCAGGCTGCCGTTGTGCACGTCGTCCTGCTGATGGCAGGATGCGCAATCGCTCTGCGCAACGTCAAAGCGGTTTGCCAGGTGGCAGGCGGCGCACGCCAGCGGTGTGTGTTTGCCTGAGAGCGGGAAAGCGGTGGTTGCATGGTCGAAGTGGCTCTGCTCCCAGGTTCGCTGGGTATGACATTCCGCGCATTGCGCCCCGAGGTTACCCTCGTGGGGGTCATCAACAGCGTGGCAACCGACGCAGGTTCCCGGCGCTTCGCTGAACCGCTCGCCCGGCGCGTGGCAGGCTTCGCAGCTGGCCAGGCTGTGTGCCCACTGCAACGGAAAGTCGGTCAGGTTGTGGTCGAATGAGGTCCAGTCGAACTCCAGGGTTTCGGCGTTCCTGCCCTCGTGCTCGGCGTGGCAGATCTGACATTGGCTGTCTGCGACCTCGGGGAGACGACCGTGCAGTCCTGTACCGGCGCTCAGATCCGCACCGACCTCGGTGTGGCAGACAACGCAGAGCGATACCTGGGTCTGATCTCCGGTCGTGGAATGGCAGCTGCCACAATCGTCTTCCAATTCCGCGTGTGCCTGAGATACCGGACCTGGCATGACCAGCCGCTCGAGAGAGGCGGCGGTCACTTCCCCAGAAAGACCAAGCGTAAGCAGCGCCAGCAGGACAGTCGCAAAATGGCTGCACAGCCTGCGCATCAGTAGATGTGCACAGCAAATACGTGGACGATGACGGTCAGCACAAGCGCGATGAAGAAGGGCAGGTGAACCAGGTGCCAGAGGGCGAACAGCTGGTCATAGGCTTGAAGCTTGGCCAGGCGGCGAACCTGCAGCATATGCTT
The DNA here is from genome assembly GCA_947258825.1 of uncultured Pseudomonadales bacterium. Classification (GTDB taxonomy): domain Bacteria; phylum Pseudomonadota; class Gammaproteobacteria; order Pseudomonadales; family Azotimanducaceae; genus UBA7803. The sequence goes on along the minus strand of CAMYJX010000064.1, from coordinate 15,513 downwards.
GGCGACGAACGAGCGAACGCTTCTGAGGAGTCGCCGCTGGTGGTCGGCGATCAGCGATGACTGGCGGGCCTCAGCCGCGATCTGAGACCGGGCGAAACGCATCAGCGACCGGTATTCCAGCCGTGTCTTCACCGTCAGACGCAAGAGCAACCAGCTGCTTGCCAGGACGCCGCGCCCCGTTTCCAGAACTTCCCTGTCGAACCGATTCATGCGGCTCATCAGTTCCGGCATAAAGCGCATCGCTGCCCCGCCGGACGGGGAGGTCAAGCGGACGTTCTCGCGTATCTGCTTCAGGTTGGTCCGACGACCATACAGACCGCTGTGGATCTTCGCGTACAGAAAGCGCCCGATCAGGCCGCTGCCGGCAACAATCAGGGCGGAGTAGAGGGCGACCTGGCTGTTCAACGACCCCAGCTGAAAGTTGCAGTGATAGAGCGCTGTCAGGGGCGCCAGAACCCCCAGCATCATGTGGATACGAAACCAGTTGCGCACCGGCCCGATGAATTTCAGCAGCCTTATTCGTTTGCGCACCGGGTAGATCAGCAGGATGAGCATGCAGCTGGCAGAAATGACGCCCAGGGCGTAACCGAGCCCGGATTCCGCCTGCAGATCCCGGGTATCCCGGTACAGCCAACCGACCAGCACGGCAGTGAACGCCAGGGTAAAGCCCGCCGGTGCTGCCAGTCGTGCGGCCCAGCCTGGCCTGGCGCGAGAGGTTTTGTCGGCTTTTCGCCCTGCAGGCTTCTGCCTCGCCGCTTGGGTTTGCGACGGCTTGGGAGACGCTCCCCGGGTTTTTGCTTCAGGTGTTTTCCGACGGCCGGCCACTCGTTTCGGCGGCGTGCGGCCGCCGGGAACGGGCCGCAGTTGCGGCTGTTTGTGCTTTGCTTTTCCGGTACCGCGCAGGCTCGAATGCCGCGGTGCACCGTTCATTGACGCCATGGTCATGAGCTGATTTCTGTCCCGCGATAATCGAGCCCTCAGCTCCTGAGCCGTCAGAAGAATCCGCAGATTCCCGTTTTCGATCAGAAAAAGAGTGGCTTTCTTTCCTTGCGGTGCAGTGAAACAGGAGGGTTCGAGCTTGAGTTTGAAGCAGGTCACACATCCCGGCGGGCGATGCCGGGGGTTGCTCGTAACTGTGACGGCCTCGCCACTTTTGAGCCGATTCGGGACCGAATTTCCCGGATAAATCAAGGAATCGGCGCATGCGTTTTTACGCTTGTTCGGCGATTTGTGATGCGCCCGACATTACTGGCGTTTCAGATTGTTAGTGTACGTAACGAGGTTGTAAGGAGAGACGCAACCTCAGCCACCGGAGGGTGGTACGAAAGGCGACATGAAGCTGCCGACGGATCTATCCGTGAACCAGATGGGGACCCATCGATGTGGGCAGCAACAGACAAACGAAACTACCCAGTCGAGGCGTCGGCTGCTTACGCTGGATGCAGCGTAGGCGAGCCGACATGGAGTGCTCGTCAATCACGATTTGGTCTGAAAACCACCCGGGGCAACCCGGATCAGACAACCTGTTTTCAATCGTGGAGGCGCAAGCATGCGTATTTTCGAAACCCGACTGTGCCCGTCGAGGAGCGCGGTCTTAGCATTGGTCTGCACTCTCGCCGCAACGCTTTCGTGGGCGGGACCTCGTGAACAAGCCAAAAGGATGCATGATCGGCTGACCGGCGTGCCGGCCTCGGCCGCCGTGCTGGATTCCATGGCCGCGCAGATAGAGGCTGGAAATGCGGTCGGCGCGGCGATGGAAGCCATGCTGGAACCGGCTTTCTACAACACCAAGCTGCGGGAGTTCGCCACCCCGTGGAGCAATCGGGATCAGTCGGTGTTCCCGCTGCTCAACGACACCACGGCCACGGTGATCGGGATGATCCGTGACGACGTCCCGTTCGATCAGGTGCTCTACGAGGACATCGTTTACACCGGTTCTGCTGAGGCGACGAACGTTCCCTACGCTCAGTCGAACAACGATCACTACGAAGATCTGCAGAACAATCGGGTTGATTTGAGTGATCCCGGGAATCTGGTGCAGCAGCGCCAGTCCTCATTGCCGGACGCGGTGATAGGTCCGAACGAGGCGGCCGGGATCATGACCACCCGCGGCTTTGCGGAAGCGTTTCTGGTGGCCGGTACCAACCGGGCCGCCGTTCGCTTCGCGACCCTCAATCTGATGTGCATGGACATGGAAGATTTCCGTGACGTAACGGCCTGGCCGGACAGGGTTCGCCAGGACGTCACGCGCTCCCCCGGTGGCGACAGCAGCATTTACCTGAACGATTGCCTTTCCTGCCACGCCGGCCTTGATGGTCTTGCGGGCGCCTTTGCGTTCTACGACTTCGACGAGGACCTGGAGCGACTGGTGTATACCCCGGGTTCGGTTCATCCCAAGTACCTGAAGGATGGCAATACCTTCCGCTACGGCTACGTCACCCTGGGCGACTCCTGGATCAACTACTGGCGCTCGGGCCCGAATGCATTTGTTGGCTGGCGTGGCCCCGGTTCCGGCATGGGTGCGAAAAGCATGGGTATGGAGCTTGCACAAACGCGCCAGTTCAGCGAGTGCCAGGTTCGAAAGGTCTTCGAAAGCGTCTGTTACCGCACCCCCAACGGTGCGTCTGATCTTCAGGCGATGAGCAGCATTGCCGACAGCTTCGAAGCTTCGAACCGAAGCATGAAGCAGGTGTTCGCCGAAACCGCCACCTATTGCATGGGCGAATAGCCGCGCCACAGGAGAAATATGATGACTTCAATAAATTCTTTGCGTGACAGAAATGCCTTCGCAGTATTGCAGTGGATCTGCGCATCACTTCTCGTGCTGGCGCTGGCCGGCTGCGTGAGAAGTGAAGATGGCCTCGATTCCCTCGATTCCGTGGCCGGTGACGAGCTCGGAGATTTGCCCCCCGGCGGCAGCGAGCCGCCTGCGGGCGTGCTGCCTACGCCGGTTGGCGATATGCCGCCGCCGGTGGATGAGATGCCGCCGCCCGTGGACGACGACCCACCGATGGATCCGCCCTCGCTGACCGATGTCATGGCCTTCGAGCAGACCCTTTACCCTCATCTGCGGGATCCTGCCAACTTCTGTGTTGGCTGCCACGGCGCCACGCAGATACCCACGTTCGCCGTGGACACCGTGGAAGACGCGTACAACGTTCTGCTCGCCCAGGCGAAAGTCGACCTGGTGAATGCCGAGCTGTCTCGAATTTACCTGCGTGCGGCCGAAGACCGCCACAACTGCGGCGGTGTTGCCAACTGTGATCGCGTCGCTGCCGACTTCCTGATGGCCATTCAGGATTGGATCTTGCAGCGGCCGGTGGCCGAAGACCCGCCCGAGGTTGCAGCGGTAAGCGCCAGCGCAACGCTGGCCGACGCCCAGGAAGCCGGCGCCACACGGGCTGACGCAGCGGTGATCGCCATGTTCACCTTTGCTGAGGGCAGCGGCGACACCACGGCCGATGTGAGCGGCGTTGGGGGCCCGATGAACCTCGCCATAGACGGCATGGAATGGGTTGACGGTGGCGGGTTGCGCAACGTTTCGGGCAAGGCTCAGGCGAGCCTGGCCGAAAGCCGCAAGCTGTTTGAGATGATCACTCCGAACGCCGAGTACTCGGTAGAAGCCTGGGTGCTGCCCGAGAACACCGCTCAGGACGGTCCGGCTCGGATCGTCAGCTACTCCCAGGATACGGCAACCCGGAACTTCACGTTGGGCCAGAACGCCATCTACTACCAGCTGCGCAATCGCAGCGGCAGCACCGGGGCTAACGGCACGCCGACCCTGGAAGCGCTGGATCCCCAGACGGATACCGTCCTGCAGCACGTGGTGGCGACCTTCAGCGAAGCAGACGGACGCAAAGTGTTCGTCAACGGTATGCTCTCCATTGAGGAAAACACCCCGGACACCCTGGCCTGGACTGACGATCAGCAGTTCGTGCTGGGCAACGAGGTTACGAACGATCGTCTCTGGCAGGGTGTCTTCAGATTGGTCGCTGTGCACAGCAAGGCGCTCACGCCGACCGAAGTTCAGCAGAATTTCGTGGCCGGCGTGGAAGCGTTGCGCGTACTGCGCTTCGACGTCGCGGAGGCGCTTGGAGCACCCGGCTACATCGAGATGGTGGCTGGCCAGATCGACGAGCTCGGCTACCTGTTTGCCGAGCCGACCCTGGTGACGGATGCCTCTCCGGTAGCGGTCAAGAACATCCGAATCGCGGTAAACGGCGCTGTGCCTGTCGCCGAGCAGGCGTTCCGACGGGTGGATACGATGGTCACCGAGTCCGGCACCCGACTGTCCTCACGTGGAGCGGTGATTCCTGTTGCGCTGGGTGCCGAGATGGACCAGTTTCATCTCGAGTTCGAGCTGCTGGGAGACAGCGTGGGCACGGTGGAGCAGATTGCGCCGCCGGCGCCGCCGCCGCCCCTGCCCGACGTTGAGGAACCCGACCTCGGTGTTCGGACGTTCTCACAGGTCAACGACACCATGGCCAGCCTTACCGGTGTGGATATCAACGACAGCACCGTTCGCAATGCCTATCAGGAGCTGATCGGTGCGCTGCCGAGCACCAACGATCTGCTGGCGTTTAGCGCAGCTCAACAGGTTGCCATCCAACGCCTTGCCACCACCTACTGTGGCGAAGTGGTAAGCGATGGTGCGGCCTGCGCCGACCTGTTCGGCAGCTGCTCGATCGATGCGGGCGGCAAGGGGCAGATCGGGCAGAACCTCTTCGATCGCTTTGTCGGCGCGGACCTGGTTACCCAACCGGCAGCGGCAGGCGTGGTCGCCGAGGTGGTGAGCCTGATCGACGATCTGGGATGCTCGGCAGGCTGCAGCGGTGCTGAAGCCCAGACCGTGCTCAACGCAAGCTGTGCGGCGGTGCTCGCCAGCGGCGCGACAACCATTAACTGAGCTTGCGAGGTAACAGACAATGGCTAATTACAAAGAGCAGTTCCGGAAAGCGGAGCAGATGCAGCAGCGCTTCGAGCAGCGTGTGGAGGAAGACTGCAGAAAGAGCGGACATGGCCGTCCGCGCTCTCGTAGAGAGTTCCTGAATCGCGGGCTGATCACAGGTGTGGGGACGGTGTTCCTGCCCAGCGTGGCAACCCTGCTGGCCAGGGCGGCACACGCGGAATGCGTGATTGATGCGACCCCCGGGCTTGGCGCCGGGAAAATTCCGTTTCTTGCCTTCGATCAGGGGGGCGGCGCCAACATCGCCGGGTCCAACGTGATGGTTGGAGGTATGGGCGGCCAGGAAGATTTCCTCACCCCCGGTGGCTACGCCAAGCTTGGCCTGCCCCAGGCCATCATCCCCCAGAACGTGGGCGTAGACCGGTCGTTTGGCCTGGCGATGCACCCGAACAGCGCCCTGTTACGCGGCATGCTCGACAAGACCAGCGCTGCTACTCGGGCCAACGTCAACGGTACGGTGGTGCCGGCCCGGTCGGAGAACGACACTGGCAACAATCCGCACAACCCGGTTTACGGCGTGGCGCGTGCGGGTGCCAGTGGCGAGTTCGCTGCAACCGTCGGCACCCGGAACAGCGACTCCGGTGGCCGGTCGCGCGCGCCGGATTCCATGATCGTTCCGGAGTTCCGGCCAACCCGCGTACGTAACGCGAGCGATGCGCTGGGCCTGGCCGGAGGCGTCGATGACGGGTTTCCCGACAATCGAGTGGCTGCCGCCTCATCCGTCATCACGGCCCTGAAGCTGGGCCAGATCACGGAGGGGCAGGCCACCAAGGAGCTGGTGCAGTGCGGATACGACAAGACCACGGCGATCTTCTCGACGCTGGTCGCTGCCGAGGATCTGGATCCCGGTGCCGATGCAGATCTGCAGGCAATCTTCCCTGGCGGACAGCTGACCAGCGGTGACTTTCAAAAGGCGGCTGCCGCTATGAAGGTGGTGGTCAACGGCTATGCGGGGGCCGGGACGATAGAGTATGGCGGTCGCGACTACCACCAGGACCCACGGCCAGAGACGGATGGAAAAGATTTCATCGTTGGTCAGGCAATCGGAGCGTCCCTCGAGTATGCGGCCCGTCGAGGTCAGCCTCTGATGGTGTACGGCTTCAGCGACGGCGCGGTTGCTGCCGACACGGGAAGAGAGGAGGACGACGGCAATGGGACCACCAAGTTCCGCTGGCGCTCGGATAACTCGCAGACCGCGGCCAGCTTCATCCTGGTGTACAGCCCCGCCGGCCCGCCGGGGCTGCGCGATGGCGCTGCTTCCCAGCAGCTCGGCCACTTCCGGCCCGACGGCAATGTGGAGACCAGCGCGACGCCGTTTGCCAACAGCGTGACCACGCTGGCGGAGATGGTGGTGCTCAACTACCTGGCCCTGCATGGAGAGGAAGCCCGTTTCGGCATGGTTCTCAACAATCCGGGTCTGGGTACCGGCGCGGCGGTGGAGCCTTACATTGCCTTCCAGTCCATTGTTTGAGGCCCAGTCCGGGGCCCAGTCTGAGGCCCAGTCTCAGGCCCAGTCTCAGGTGTGGCCTGAGGTGACCTCACACGCGCAGCTACCCGCAGCCGATAGCGCCCGTGTTGAAGCCTTACCCGCGTTGCTGCCGCTTCTGAACTGTCCCGCATGTCGAGTGCCCGACGCGGGGTTGGTGGTTGATGCGGGGGCGTTGCGATGCAGTCGCTGCGACGCGGTCTTCCCGACGTTTCAGAGCGGTATCAACAGCATACCGTGGCTGTTTGATCGGTCTTCAAACGTGCTGGAGGAATGGCGGGCCCGATATGCCGGATTCCTGGAGGCAAACCGGGTTGAGCAGGCACGACTGGGTTCGGCCTTGGAGGAGCCGGCCCTGGGGCGCCTTGCGCGAGAGAGAATTACCAGCCTGCTCCGCGCGCGGCAGCTGCATACCAGGCAGGTCAGCACCCTGCTGGAACCGCTGATGGGTGGCGGGCTTGAAGAACCGGCGACGCCGGAACTGGTAGCCGCCAAGACGCCAAAGCATCAGGGCCTCATGAGCTACTACGGCAATATTTTCCGGGACTGGGCCTGGAATACGGATGAACGTCAGGCATTGCTCAACTGCTTTGTGGGATTGCTGCCGGGACAGGATCCGGGGCCATCAAGGGCCTCGGACCTGGGCGATGCCCGACTGCTGACCCTGGGCGCAGGCGCGGGCTGGTTGCCTTACGAGCTGCACCGACTGGTGCGCCCGGAACTTTCGGTTGCGTTGGATATCAATCCCCTGCTGATTGCCGTGGCGGATCGAGTCACGCAGGGGGAGGGTGTGGCGCTGTATGAGTTTCCGCTGGCGCCCAGAGACGGCGCCAGCGGTGCGGTGCTGCAGGAGTGCCTGGCGGCCGAGCCGTTGGCGGGCCGGTTCGCCTGGCTGCTGGCTGATGCGATCAACCCTCCGTTTGCGCCGCGAAGCTTCGACCTGGTGTTCACTCCCTGGTTGATCGATATCCTGCCGGAAGATCTGAGGGGGTTTCTGCTGCGTCTCAACCGGCTGCTGCCGGTGGGCGGCCTGTGGTTGAACACGGGGACGCTGGCATTTTTTCACTCAGCTGCGTCCTGGTGTTACAGCGAAGCCGAGCTGTTCGAGCTCGTGGAGTCCTGCGGGTTTCGGATAGATGAGCTTTCGCATCACAATGTCCCATATCTGCAGTCGCCCTGGAGCGGTCACGGCCGCACCGAGCAGGTGCTGAGCTTTCGTGCCGAAAAGGTGGCCGAAGCCGTGGACCCGCCCGCTTTCAAGCTGCTGCCGGACTGCCTGACGAACACGGTACTGCCCTTGCCGATCGACGATGCGGTGGCCATGCAGGCGTCCGTTCACCTGTTCAAAGCGCAGGTGCTCTCGGCGATTGATGGCGCGCGCTCAATCTCGGAGATTGGCGCGCTGCTGGCAAAGCAATACCAGCTTCCGCTGGATCAGGCGGTAGCCGCGGTACAGGCGCTGCTGGTGGAGGTGCACGAAGAATCCAGCACCGGGAAAGGGTGGTTGGATGCTTTGTGAAGGTTAAAGACCACGACGGCACATCAATCCGGTCCCGAAAGCTTGAACACGTAAAGCGCCTGGCCATTCGCCGGCTGATATATGTCCGGGCTGATAGCCGCCGTCAGGGCCCGGAACACGCCCATTCCCGTGGGTACCGCCAGATACTGGCTGCCACCGACGCTGTAGGTGATGGGATAGCCGTGAGTCGGGGCGCCAAGTCGCGTCTGCCACAGCAACTCGCCCGTGGCCACGTCGAAGGCCTTGAAGTAGCGGTCGAGATCGCCCACGAATGCAAGGCCCCCGGCGGTGGTCAGCACCGAGGTCATGAACATGGCGCGCTGCTCATGGGTCCAGCGCGCCTTCATGGTATCTACGTCGAAGGCGACGAGCTTGCCCAGGTTGCCTTTGGCGCCGGGCATCTCGTAGGAACGGGAATCGCCGCCAAAACCTCCGCCGCCGGGGGCCAGATCGACGCTGCGACCAACCATGTCCGCGCACAACTGGTGCAGGGGAATCACCAGGCTTCTGGTTTCCGGGCTGTATGCCGTGGCCTGCCAGTTGTGGCCGCCGTAGATGCCCGGGCAGGCGCTGATGGTGTCTCCGATGTCCGCATCGATGATGTCCTGGCGATACCGGACCGCGCCCGTTTCCGCATCGATAGAGTCGAAGATGTTCTGGTAGATGGTCTCGGCGTAGCCGACGAACCCGCCGGTGCGCCGATCCAGCTTCCACAGGATCCCGTCTTTGCCCACGGTCAGAACGAACCGTCCGCCGTCCGTGTCCACCAGCACCCGTTCGTAGCCTACTTCCATATCAATGGTCTCTCCGGGTACGTGCTGGAAATGCCAGACGATCCGCCCGTCTTCCGGGTCTATTGCCAGGGTGGAGTTGGTGTACAGGGCCGCGTCGCCGACGCTCATCCGCCGGCTGGCTGCGACCCATGGTTTCGCCTGTGCCGTGCCGATGTAGAACAGATTCAGATCCGGGTCATAGCTGCCGGCGATCCAGGTATCGCTCCCGGCGCGAAATTCTGTGCTCAGTCCGCCCCAGGATGCGTCGTTCGGATCGTCTGGCAGGGCGATGGTGGACGTGCGCCAGAGTTCCTCGCCGGTTTCCGCGTCGTGGCCGGTAACAAAGCAGCCGGTCTTCTTGTATCGCTCGCAACCGTTGATGCCGCTGAGAATGACGCCACCACCGACGATGGGGCCCGCTGTGTGTGTATAGCCCTCGCGATAGTCGGCCTTTACAGCACGCCAGACCTGCTCGCCCGTGCGCGCGTTAACCGCGACGAGGGCCGCATCGTATGTCGACATGTAGAGCTTGTCTCCATAGATGGCGATGTTCCGCAGGGGGCCGCCCAGCGTTCTGGACTCAGGGGGATACGGATAAGCGTATTCCCAGAGCAGATCTCCGTTGCGCGCATCCACTGCCTGAATGATGTTTCCCGGATTGGTCAGATACATGATGCCGTCGTGAACCAGCGGCGTTGCCTGATTGCTGCCGTCACGCATCGCGATCACCCAGGCCAGGTGCAGATTCCGGACCGTCTGCCGGTTGATGTCGTCAAGCGGGCTGTGGCCCTGCCCGTCGGCGGTGCGGCGCCAATGCAGCCAATCCTCCGGGGGCGGTCGGTTCAGCATGTCGGCGGTCACGGGTGTGAAGTCGCCGATGATTCTGTTGGTGAAGGACGACCGACTCCTGGCGATGTCATCGATGGTGTCCACCGCGGACCAGGAGTCGAGCGCCTCGGGTTCGGCCGCCGAACCTGGTGGGGTGGCTTCGGCCTCGGCTGGCGCCCCGCTTGCGATGATCAGGTTTGCTTCAGCGTCCAGGACACCCTCCCACGAATCACGGCCGTTCCGAGCGAGGATGTAGGCGACCACATCCAGATGTTCTGTTTCCCGAAGTTCCCGACTCTCGCCAGGGGGCATGTTCGCCTGGTTGTAGCGGAGCAGGTCGAGGGTCGTTCTGCTGCCCCAGCGTGCCATGAAGCCTGACCCGGCCAGCTCCGAGCCGTGGGCCGAGCCGCGGAGCGCGATATGGTGACAGCTGGCGCAGCGGGCCTCGTAGATCGCCTGGCCGCGCTGGTTCTGAGCGGTGTCGGCGAGAACCCAAGGCGCTCCCGCAGCCAGGCTCAGGAATCCTGAAAGTACCGTTGCCCAGAGATCAATGGGTTTCACCGCCGGGTTCTCCTCCTGATTGCGTCGCCGCGTCCGATTTTTCTGGTCGTGACGATTCAGCTTGTTGTTGTCGATTGTTCCAGTAAAGTGCCCCTAGCTGGCCGAGGGAGCGTCTAGGTGTCGAAACTCATATCCCTGCTGATCCCTTTGATGGCATTCGTAACGGTATTTGCAACGGCGTCCCTTTGGGCCGAGTCCGTTGGGGCCGAAACGGTCTATGTTACCGACGAACTCCGTTTGGGTCTTTATGAAGGTGAACAGACCCGTGGCCGGCCCTTCAAAACCCTGTTGAGCGGCGATGCCCTGGAGGTGCTGGAACGGGCGCGGGTATCCATTCGGGTCCGGACCGCCGACAAGGATGAGGGCTGGGTAAAAACGGCCTACGTGGTAAGCGAAGAGCCCGCCAAGCGACGGGTCGCAACGCTCAGTCAGGTCAACCTGCAGCTAACCGAAGAGCGGGACGCTGCAAATGCCGCAAGAGCGGACGCCGAAGCGCTGGTCGAGTCTTTACGACGGGATCTTGCCGTGGCGGAAGCCGGCATCGAGAAGCTGCCCGCCCTCGAGCGGACCAACGCCGAACTCCGGTCAGAGCTTGCGGAGGCGGGTGCCAGGGTTCCCCTCTCCTGGTTGACGGCAAGTGCCGGAGTAGCGCTGGTGATTGGCATGCTGGCCGGCTACTTCTGGCTGGACCGCAAGGTCCGCCGGCGTTTCGGCGGAATCCGCGTCTACTAGCCCGATCCGGATGGCTGATTGCGGCCGCTTCACTGAGATCCGGGGCGCGGGGCTGCCGGCTGGCCGCAATTGGGCCCTCAGCGGGCCATGGCTGATGATATAGTCTCACCAGATTCAACTTCTTATAAATTCAAAAGGTAGAGATGGGAGGGAACAATGATTGATTTCGAAATTCCGGCTGAAACGAAAGCGATCCGGGCCAAGGTGCGGGCGTTCGTGCAGGACGAGTGCGTTGCCGCGGAGGAAAAGTGCACCGCTGAAAACTTTGATTCCGTGCTGGCGGAGCTGAGAAGCAAAGCGCGTGCCCAGGGCCTGTGGTGCCCTTTCGTGCCAACCGAGCATGGCGGCATGGGCCTCAAGCCGCTGGCGAACGCGCTGGTACAGATGGAACTGGGCGAAAGTTTTCTTGGCGCTCTGGCATTGAATACCCAGGGTCCCGACGATGCCACCATGCTGACCCTGCTGGAACACGGCACGGACTTTCAGAAAGAAAAGTACCTGGCACCGCTGCTCGATGGTCAGAAGCGAATCTGCTATTCCATGACGGAGAAGGCTGCCGGCGCAGACGCTACCGGCATGCAGACTACTGCCGTGCTCGAGGGGGACAACTGGGTACTCAATGGCGAGAAGTGGTACAGCTCCTCCGCCAGCGTGGCCGACATCGCGGTGGTCATGGCCAAGACGGATCCCGATGCGCCGCGCCACGAGCAGTACAGCACCTTTATTGTGGAACTGCCGAATCCGGGTTATCAGATCGTGCGCAATATCGAGACCATGCAGCCCCACACGGAGCTCGGGCTGAAGCTGGGCGGATCGCACTCGGAGGTGATCATTGACAATCTGGTGGTGCCCCGCGAGAACATCCTGGGTGGTCGAGGCAAAGGCTTCGCAATGGGTCAGCACCGATTGGCGTATGGCCGTCTTCGTCACGGCATGCACAACGTGGCCATGGCTCAGCGCGCCCTCGATCTGGCCGCGGGCCACGTCGTCAACCGGAGCACCTTTGGCAAGCGCCTCGCAGACCGACAAGGGGTTCGCTGGATGCTCGCCGACTGCGCCGCTGAAATCTACAAGGCGCGGCTGATGCTGCTGCACATAGCCTACAAAGCCGAGCGTGGTGAGGACCTGCGCCAGGAAAACGGCATTGCCAAAGTCTTTCTCGCCCACATGGTGCACCAGGTGGTTGATACGGCGCTGCAGCTGCATGGCGCCCTGGGGTACAGCCACGACACGCCTTTGGCTCGCTGGTACACGAGCATCCGCAGCCAGCGGCTGGTGGACGGGCCCGACGAGGTTCATCGCTGGCGTACCGGTGCCAACGTCATCAGGGCGTTTGAGGAGCATGGTACCACCGCCTCTGCGTGCGGTGGCGAGCTGCTCTAGCGTTGCCCTGCAGACCGCGTCGGGCTGTCGTGCCCGGGTAGGCGAGAGGCCGAACTTTGAGAGAATGACTATGTCGATACGCACAGATCCGGAGACCGGGCTGAAGATCTTCAATACCCGAGCCGCCAAAGCGACCGACAGGATCTCTGGCAAGGGTTACTCGACCATCTCGGACGCGTCGTTGAAGACCCTGCCGCCAGCCCCGCCCGGTGCGGTGTTCAATGCCGAAGAGCAGGCTAAGTATCGCGCGTTCAAAGAGGCGCGGCGGGGCGCTGCCGACTACATGGGGATGGAAGGCGAGTTCAGCAAGTACCTGGAGGACGTGTACTCAGCGGAACCTGTGCCAAGAGAGACGCTCACGGACGAGTGCGAGATTCTGGTGGTTGGCGCCGGCTTCGCGGGCCTTCTGCTGTGGTATAAGCTTCGTGACGCGGGGTTCGAGGACGTCAGATTCTGCGAGAAGGGCGGCGACGTGGGCGGCACGTGGTACTGGAACCGCTATCCGGGCATTGCCTGCGATGTCGAGGCCTACAGCTATCTGCCGTTGCTTGAGGAGATGGGTTACATCCCGACGATGAAATTCGCATCGGGTTTCGAAATCATGGAGTACTGCCAGAGCATGGCGGAGAGGTTCGGCTTCTACGACCACTGCCTGTTCCATACCACGGTCGAGAAAACCGAGTGGGATGAATCCGCCGGTCGCTGGACGGTTTCGACGGATCGAGGCGACGCCATGCGGGCGAGGTTCGTCATCCTCGCCAACGGCATCCTCACGACGCCCAAGCTGGCAAGAATCGAAGGGATGGAAACCTTCCAGGGCGAGGCGTTTCACACATCCCGGTGGAACTACGATATCGATCTGAAGGACAAGACCGTCGGCATCATCGGCACCGGCGCCACGGCGGTGCAGGTGATTCCCGAGATTGCCAAGATCGTGAAAGCGCTTTATGTATTTCAACGCACGCCATCTTCCATCGACGTACGTGATCAGCGCGAGACGACTCAGGAAGAGATAGAAACCTGGGCCCGGGAGCCCGGTTGGGCCAAGGCCCGGCGAGCAAGGTTCGCGAGAATCTCGGCGGGCAGGACCGCCATGAAGGCCAACGACGATTACCTGGCAGGCAAGGTTGACGATTTCAAAGAGCGCAAGCAGCACGATCGAGAGCTGTCCCCGGAAGAGATGATCCAGAAGCAGCTGGACACCAACTTTCGCATCATGGAGCAGATTCGCGCCCGGGTGGACGCCATCGTCGAGGATCCGAAAACTGCTGCGGCATTGAAACCCTATTATCCGTACGGTTGTAAACGGCCAACGTTTCACGACGAGTACCTGCCGACCTTCAACCTGCCCCATGTCACCCTCGTTGATACCGCACCCCGCGGTGTGAGCCGAATCAATGAGAAAGGCGTGGTGCACGACGGGGTAGAATATCCTCTGGACGTGCTGATCTACGCTACCGGCTTTCAATGGATGGCCACTTCTACCTTCAATATGATCGTTGGCCGGGACGGGAGATCGTTGACCGAGAAGTGGCGGTCCGAAGGAACCAGGACCTTCCTTGGCCTCCACAGCAAGGGTTTCCCGAATTTGTTCATCGTATCTGGTCCCCAGGGCGGTGGTGGCAGCTTCAACTTCACGAATGCCATCGAAGAGCATGGCGACTACGTGGTATGGATGCTGAAGACGATGCGGGATCAGGGAGCGGCCGTCGTCGATATCAGGGAAGAGCCGGAGAAAGCGTACGCGGAACACTGCCGAGTCGCAGACATCGCGACGCGCCCGTTGCGGGATTGCCTCTCCTACTACAATGGGCATGGTGATGCCGAGCCTGGCAGCCTGGCGTATTATGGTGGGGGACGGTGGCACAAATTCCGGGCCAACGCTCAGGAGACCCTTGAGCCCTACATCTTCGAACCCGAGCCTGAAGGCGCCCGGTTATAGGCCTGCTCATGGGCCTGCTGATAGGCTCAGTCACCGCCCTTTCCCCGCGTTCTTTGAAGCCCTTTCGTTGCCCTGCTTGAAGTGGCCGGTGGCCCTGGCCATCAGCAGCTGCAGTCCCCGCGCGTCGGCAGCCGCGGCTTTGTCGAGGAATCGTGTCGCGTGCTGACCCGATAAAGTTGTGACCAGCCTGGCGCGGCGGAATATCTGCACCCGACGGTTCTTCGTCGCCCGGTAGCTGAATGCTTCCGTGCCGGGGGCATCCTGGTCTGTCATGACTCCGACTCCGTCTGTCGCCCAGGTAATTACAAGAAAGCTGCATAAAATACGACAAAAATACTGACTTTATAGCCTGGGCGTGCTGATATCTGGTTCCATGGCCCTCGGGAATATCGGTAATCTGGTCCCGAACGTTTCCCATCGCTTCCCGTCGTCTACCATCGCTTCTCATCGTTTCTGGGGCTGTCATCCTGCTGTGCTAGGATTCCGATGAAATTAGAGGGACTGCAAATGCAGCGACTGCTCTGGATCGTGGTTTTCATTATGCTGCCGAGCCTGGCATTTGCCTATTATGAAACCGGCCGTGAACTCATGCGGAATTGCGAGTCCAGCGAAGCCCCCCGATGGGCGCTGTGTCGGGGATACCTTACCGGGATTGCCGACAGCATCGACACCGCGCGAGCCGAGTATACGGAAGACGCAGATCACCCGTTCTTCCCGACGTTTACCAATGTCTGCAGGCCCGACGACGTCACGCGGGGAAAGCTGGTAAAAACCTGGATCGAATGGGCGAACCGGCATCCCGAGATGCTGCGCAGACCTGCCGTAGACCTCGTGGTAACGGCGTTCAGCGAGGCATGGCCCTGCGACTGAGCACCCGTCTCTGCGGTTTCCTCACGCCGCTGTCTTCACTGGAAAACCTCAGGACCCTGCCAGGCAATCCGTCAGAAATGTTGCCTTTCACGCTTGGCGTTGAAGGGTTTGGGGAACAATCAGAATACAAGGCCGAACAATAAACGCTGCTTCTGTCGTGCACCATACGCCGCAAGTTCATGAAGCAATGAAGCGGTAAGATTTATGAAAGCACGATCAACGATTTCCGGCTCCCGGTATCTGCAAGCGCTTGCGTTAAGCGTCAGCTGTTTTGCCCTCGCTGCATGCGGCGGCGGTGGCGGCAGCAGCAGCGAAGCCAGCAATTCTTCTAGCAGTTCAAGTACTCCAGCCACGCAAGCTGAGATCAGCTCGGACAAGACATCCATTGATTTCGGCAAGGTGGTGATCGGTCAGACGTCCGTGCGCACCGTTACTTTTACCAACACGGGCGAC
>CAMYJX010000063.1:47364-70822 GCA_947258825.1 uncultured Pseudomonadales bacterium | reverse complement strand
GCTGTCTCGCCGGGTATGGATTCGCTCCCGAGCGTATCTGTCTAGGTGGCGGAGCCACGAATTCTGCCACGTGGAACCAGATCCAGGCGGATATGTACGGTGTTCCGGTGGAGGTGCTGGCGGAAGGAGAGTCGACAGTGTTGGGCGCCGCCATTCTAGGCGCCGTCGGCTCCGGCGTATTTGCGGATATTGACCAGGGCGTCGATGCCATGGTCCGTACCTGCAAAGTACTGGAACCCGACGCAAGCACCTCCGCGCGCTACGCGGATCTCTACGACGCTTACGTCGAAACCTATCGGGGACTTGCACCGTCTGCCTTTGCCAAGCTGGGCTCGCTACAGGTGTCCTGACAGCTGCGGGTGTAGAGCAATCATTAATCTTCTATCAAAAACAAAGGCGGGCGATTGACGTGACAATTCAGGATCTTGGGAGTATCGGAGAGTTTGTCGCAGCCATAGCCACCGTCGCAACATTGGTCTACCTCGCCATCCAAATTCGTTCGAACACCGTTGCAGTGCGATCTGCGGCTGCACAAACCGTTCACGAAGCTTACGCATCGTGGTACCAGCTGCTCGCCGCGGACTCTTCCCTTGCCCAGTTGGTAACGGACGGTCTACGCGACTACGAAAGCCTGTCAGAAAGTGACAGGGCACGGTTTGTGGCCGCATTCATGGCTTTTCTTTCTTACTGCCAGGATGCCTTTATCAAGTGGCGCGAGGGGTCATTGTCCGCTGAACTCTGGAAAGGGTGGGAGCTGGTCATGATGAACCTTGTGAACGCACCTGGCGGGGAAGAATTTTGGCAAGAACGAGGCTATTGCTTCGGAGAGGATTTTCAGGAACACGTGGAGAATGACATTATGAAGCGCAAGCCTCACCCTCGCGCAAAGCCAATGGGCGCATTTTCGATTGCCGAAGATACATAGTCACACAGGTATCAATGGAGGTCCGTTCCTGGCGGAACCCGACCTGACCGCAAGATCTGGAGCCATCTCTGCTTGAAGGACTATGGTCGAGCAAGAACGGCGCTTCGGAGTATGATCTACGCTGGACTCAGATGGGGGCGATGATGGATTGGCAGCAATACGAGTTAGAGCACCAGCAGCGACTGGACAATGCTCGTGCGCACGCGGCAACGCTGGCGCTCGAGGAGATCGACGTTGCTCACTGGGACCTGATGCGCTTCGATACGATCTGGCCCTACTTTGAGCGCCTGCGCCGCGAAGCGCCCGTCTACTACCATGAAAACAGCATCGTCGGTCCCTACTGGTCCGTCACGAGCTATGACCTGGTCAAGGCGGTTGATATCGATGCGGGCCGCTTCTCCTCCGAGCCGACCATCGGGCTGAATGTGCCGGCGGAACAGGACAACGCGTCCAGCTTCATCGCCATGGACGATCCGAAGCACGCGGAGCAGCGCAAAGCCGTGGCACCAGTGGCAGGCCCCCGCAACCTCGCGGCCCTGGCGCCGACGATTAGGCAGCGAGTAGCTGCAATTCTCGACAGTCTGCCCGTGGGCGAACCCTTCAACTGGGTGGAGCGTGTGTCCGTCGAGCTCACCACGCAGATGCTCGCCACGCTGTTCGATTTTCCCTTTGAGGAACGCTACAAGCTCACGCGCTGGTCAGACGTCGCAACTTCCCCTCGTAAAGCTGGCCTTTGGGACACGCTGGAAGAGCGGGAACAGGAGCTCAACGATTGTTTTTTGCGCATGACCGAGCTGCGCAATGAGCGGATTGACAAACCGGGTGGTCACGACCTGCTCTCGATGCTGGCGCACAACGAGAGCACTCGCGACATGCCGCCGCGTCAGTTCCTGGGCAACCTTCTCCTGCTCATCGTGGGTGGCAACGATACGACGAGAAACTCCATCTCAGGGGGAGTCCTGGCCATGAACCGTTGGCCGGAAGAGTTCGAGAAGCTGAAGGCTGATCGGACGAAAATTCCTAATGCTGTGGCCGAAATCATCCGCTGGCAGACGCCGCTGGCGTTCATGCGCCGTACGACGACGGAGGACGTCGAGATTGGCGGCAAGGTCATTCCTGAGGGAGAAAGGGTGCTGATGTGGTACGCGTCCGGCAATCGGGATGAAGATGTCTTCGAGCATGCCGACCGCCTGCAGATCGATCGCGAAAACGCTCGCCAACACCTCTCCTTCGGGTACGGTGTGCACCGCTGCATGGGTAACCGGGTTGCCGAGCTGCAGCTCAACATACTTTGGGAGGAGCTGCTAAACCGTTACAGCTCCATTGAGGTGATTGGCCCGCCGGTGAGAGCCATTTCCAACTTCGTCCGCGGCTACACGCAGCTGCCCGTAACGTTGCACTCCTAAGCGTCGCCCCGACACGGGCCAGGCTTACTGGCCGTGGCCGCCAGCCTATCAGACGTACCCGGTTCTGCCCGCCGTTAACCAATCATCCATCTGATGGCGCTGGCAGGAAGTACATGCGCGCAATGGTGGTATGAATATCATCCAACCGGTGCTGGAGCACATCCACCATGTCGGAAATCTCTTCCGGTGTGAGCTTCTCAACTGCGGTGCGCTCGATGTCCTTGGCTGCCTTGCGCGCCGCCAGGAGGCAGGGGCGGCTGTTTTCCAACGCGCCGAGGCCCTCTTCGATGGCATTCACGCAATGCATGAATGAGCGCGGGAACTCATCGTCTTTAAATAAAAACCAGAGCACATGCTCACGTTCAACGGTCGCGTGCATTTTGCGTCGATACATTTGGTAGGCCGACAGCGAATCGAGCACAGTGACCCATTGCACAGTGCTGAGTTGTGTGCTGTCCGCCAATCTGTCGGGTTGAGCAACCGCCAGGCGCATATCAATGAACCGGGTAGTCATATCCGCTCGCTCCAGGTTGCGCCCGAGGCGCAGAAATTGATAGCCGAGATCGCGAGTCATTACCGAGCTCAGCAGCCCCGTCGTCATCTGACAGGTGCGAATGATACGATTCAGAAAGGCATGCCTGCCTTTTTTGGTCAAGCCGGCTTTGAGGTTCTCGTCGACGAACAGCTGCAACTCCGTCAGATATTGCCAGGCTTCCAGCGGCAGGACTTCGCGTACCGTGCGGCAGTTCTCCCGGGCAAACCGCAGGCTGCTGCGCACCGATCCGGGGCTGTCCGCATCACTGATCAGAAAGCGGACGACCTGACGTTCTCCGTAGTCCGAGTGCGTTTGCTCAAACGCGTCGTTTGCCGCTATGACGTCGATCAACGGCTTCCAATCGGGCGTGACCCCACGCGGTAGATCGAGCTGCAGTTTGGTGTTCGCTCCGACCACCCGCGCCATGCTCTCGGCCCGCTCGATGTAACGGGACATCCAATAGATATTTTCAGCGACGCGTGATAGCAAACTAGGGCTCCTCGCTGTCGACGATCCAGGTGTCCTTGCTGCCACCACCCTGAGAGGAGTTCACCACCAGTGAACCCTTGCGAAGGGCGACCCGGGTCAGGCCGCCGGTTGTCACCTGGTTGCTGCGACCGCTCAAGATAAAGGGACGCAGATCGACATGGCGCGGTTCCACCTTGCGTCCGATCACCGTGGGCACCGTTGACAGATTCAATGTGGGCTGCGCGATGTAATTTCGTGGATTGGCACGGATCAATTTAGCGAACTTCCGCCGCTCAGACGGGCTCGCGGACTTGCCCATCAAGATGCCGTAGCCCCCGGATTCGTTCGCCGGTTTGACGACAAGTTTGTCCAGGTTGGATAACACGTATTTCCGCTCGTCGTCGAACATGCATCGGTAGGTGGGTACGTTCGGTATCAGGGGCTCTTCGCCAAGATAGAATCGAATGAAGTCCGGGACAAAGGCGTAGACGACTTTGTCATCGGCGACACCCGCGCCGGGTGCATTTGCAAGCGCAACGTTACCGGCCTGCCACGCGCGCAGAAGGCCGGGCACACCCAGCTGTGAATCAGGCCGAAACGCCTCAGGGTCCATAAAGTCGTCGTCTATGCGGCGGTAAACCACATCAACGCGCTGGGCACCTGACACCGTACGCATGTAGACGCAATCGTCCTCATCCACGAACAGATCACGACCTTCCACCAGCTCGCAGCCCATTGCCTGGGCCAGATAGGCATGCTCGAAATATGCCGAGTTGAATATGCCAGGCGTCAAAACCACTACCTCAGGCCGGCGTCTGCGGCGCGGTGAAAGTTCTGCGAGTGTCGTGTGCAGCTGGGAAGCGTAACTGTCCACCGGTAGTGGCGCGTAACTTTCAAACAGTTCCGGAAAAATCTGCTTGGTTACCATTCGGTTTTCCAGCATGTACGACACACCCGACGGTACCCGGAGGTTATCCTCCAGAACGTAGATGATCCCGCCGCTGTCCCGCACCAGGTCCGAACCGCAAATGTGCGCCCAAACACCGAAAGGTGGCGAAATGCCGACGCACTGGGGACGGAAGTTTTGCGACTCTTCAAGCACTTCCGAGGGAAACACGCCTTCGCTGACAACACGCTGATCGTGATAAACGTCGTCAATGAACATGTTCAGCGCCCGCACGCGCTGTATCAAACCGGCTTCGACCCGATCCCATTCACGCTTGGGGATGATCCGCGGCAGGATGTCGAACGGCCACGCGCGGTCGATGGTGCCTTCCTTCTCCGTATATACGGAAAAGGTAATGCCCATCTCCTTGATCGCAAGGTCTGCCGCCGCCTGACGCGTGACGAGCTCCTGTTCGTCCATCGAGCGCAGCAGTCGCGCAAGCTGTTTGGCGTGTGGGCGCGAGCGATTCGGGCGCGCCAGCATCTCATCGAAAGAGTCGCCGGCAGGATAGTGCGTGAGGTCGACCGGCACGTAGGCTCCAAGGTTTGTTTCCCTAACCAGACGATGCCAGATTTGTGCCATCTTGGTGCAACGTCGGTATGGCGGCGGAAACATCAGGACGCTCATTCGTCACGCACCAGCTTGGACCTTTCAAAACAGAGCTCCGCTCGGTTTTGGTGCGAGTTCGGCTACCAGGATGGCGACGGTTTGGTTCAGCTCGCGCTCTTCCAGCCGGATCACGGTAGAACTTCGCTTGCACGGATCAAGGAAAGCCACCAGCGATGGACGCTACCGAGAAAGCCTGGAGTCAACCGAAACTGACCTAGCTCGTTGATTTGGTGAGATGTCTGCATCTGGGCGGCATTCCGCCCTTCGCACTGCACAACGGGAAGGTAACTACCGACCGAGACCTGTCATCGCTGATTGAAACCGGCTCAGACGTCTGACGATTCGTTTGCTCGCGCGTCGTACAGATGGACATCCCGCTGCGGGAACGGTATGGATATCCCTTCCGCATCAAAACGCATCTTCACTGCCCGGGTCACGTCCCAATAGACGCTCCAGTAGTCTTCGGACTTCACCCAGGGGCGCACGATGAAATTTACGGAAGAATCGCCCAACTCGTGGAGACGCACCACCGGCTCCGGATCTTTGAGCACCGATTCATGACTGGCGATGATATCGGTCAGAACTCTTTCCGCGTGGGGAATGTCGTCCGCATAGCCAATACCGAACATCATGTCGACGCGTCGTTGCCGCTGAGAGTTGAGGTTTTTGATCACATCACCCCAGATCTTGTTGTTCGGAACCACCAGGGTCTGGTTGTCAACCGTCAGAATGGTCGTGTTGACCAGGCTCATTTTGTTTACCGTGCCAAAGACACCGCCAACCTCCACCACGTCTCCCACGTCGAACGGTCGGTAAAACAGAATCATCAATCCTGACGCAAAGTTGGACAGCGTGTCCTGCAAGGCGAAGCCGATCACGAAGCCAGCGATACCCAGGCCGGCGAGCAACGGTCCGAGCGAAATTCCAAGCTGGGACAGGCCAATCAGGGTACCCAGGGCGATAATCACCCCACGACTGGCGGAGACGATCATGCGCTTCAGGAGCTGGGAGAGTTGAGCAGAGCCACGGTCCAGCGCCAGCGTAATGAGTCTGCGTACAACCGCAGCGATCTTAAAGGTCGCGTAGATGATCAGCAGGAAGATCAAGCTGCTGAAGAGGAACCCCGCACCGTTCTCGGCGAACCAATCCGTCATGGCGGTCCACGTGGAGCTCGCGAGACTCCTCAGCACCGACACATCCAGTACGTCTGTGGTAATTTCGCCCGTCCGAGCGATCAGCTGTGCTTCGTAGGTCTTGGTTTCGAGCCCCTGGGACCGCAGTTGCTCGACGACGCCACGCAGGACTTCTGCCGACAGTTCCACGCGCTGCCGTGCCACCGCGAGTCGAGCAGCTATCTCCGTATCGTTCGGCAGCACCGATGCCTGTGTTATCAGTGACTCTACATCCCAAACGGAGACATCCAGGAATGCAGAGGTGCCAGCCGCCCGAGCCTCTAGCCGGCGGTTGAGCTCTTCTTCGATGGTGCTTGAATCGATGGACAATTGGTCGAGCAGCGCGAGGTGCCTAAGCAGATGATCGAACAGCGCGTCGACCCGATCAATGCCGAGGCTCGCCCGTGCAAATAACGCCGACTGCTCGGTCGCCGACTGGTCCGGAGTGGGTAAGGTAACTTCGCCAGACAGGCGGTCCAGCAACTCGAAGGCTGAAGGAGGAACCGATAGCATCAGCCGTTCAACGGCCTCGCGTTGTTCAGCCGCCGGCTCGCCACTGTTGTTCAGCGCCACCAGAAGACCAGCGGCGCGATGAATCTCGCTTACCATTGACGTCCATGCGCGATCCAGACGCGCATCAATGACTGTCCGGGCCAGCACGTCCTCCGGCGGGATGTCGCTATAGATGGCCTCCAGCCGGGTCACGAGCGTACGAAGCGGTTCCACCCTCGAGATTGCGTCGGAGAGCTGCGACAGTTCGGCGTTACCCGCCGATGCTGATTGCGGGCCGGCCTCTGCAGCCATCGAGCCGCTCACGGCAACGCATAAAACAGAGCCCGCGAGCACGAGGACCGCTACGATCCTGCGGGTAGGGACCCTCAGAGCCTTCATTGACCGATGTTCCTTCATTTCGAAAAAAGTGATGTCAGGGGATGGTGGGGGCAACAAGGCGCGAGATTTTGCAGGAAAGCAATTCAAGACTCCACTCTGTACGTAAGCGGGGCGGCAATTTATCAACCAAGATGCTCGTATGCGGCCTTTGCATGCGCTGCACCACCGGACTACCGAGTCCGACCGCAAGCTGGTTCTTTCGCGAGGGTTGCCGTCTGTGGTGACAGGGAAGGGAGAACCGGCTTGGCAGGAAACTGCAACTTAGGGGATTGTGGTTTTAGTTGTTGGTGGCGGAAGAGGTAGGAGTCGAACCCACCAGGCACGTTGTCGCACCTCAACGGCTTTGAAGGCCGCGCGCCCCACCGGGGACGATGCTCTTCCATGCAGAATGTTACCACGCTCAATCCGCAGGAAGCGCCCGCTCCGCGGTGCCCACGACGGTTCTATGGTCGCCGTTGCGCCGCGTGAATCCTTTGGCGTCGAAATACTCCAGGATATCGATGGCCACGTTGCGGCCGATCTCTGCGGCATCGCGGAACTGGCGGGCGGTGAACGGCCCTTGCTGTGAAAGCGCCTCGGCGATATCAACCAGTGGCTGCACCTGTCCCGGCAGGTAGACACGCTTGTCGTTGATCTGAACGACGACCTTTTTGCTGGCCAGACTCTTGATGCCTCGTTGCAGCAACGGCAGGGCAATTCCCATGGCTTTGCCGATGTCGCCAACGCTGGGAGGCTGCGGCTGATCCAGCAGCGGTTCCAGGCGTTTGAACAGCTGTTCCTCCTCCGGCGCGAGTACGACCTTGTGTTGTTTGGGCCTGAATCGACCGGCCTGCTGTTCCAGCCTGTCGTCGGCCACCAGCGTGTTCAGCAGATCGCTGCGGAATCGTGGTGGCACGTCGCGATCGAATTCGTTTTCCTGTAGGCCCTGCAGCGCCGGATCATCCCGATGGCGTGCTTCGCATTCGACCAGCAGCGTCTGGCGCCACTTGTTCCAGAGTTCGGTAGTGAGGGCTTCTCCGCCATGTTGCTCGACGTTCGCGTTCTCCACCAGGATCCGCAGTTGATCCTCACTGAGATCCCAGACGGCGGCGAAATCTCCGAGCCGCACGGGTCCGATGTCCAGCAGCGCGTGCAGGCAGGATTGCGGATCCGCCTGCGCATACGCGGACAGCGCCGCGAGGCGTTCCGGATCACGGCGCCGCCCGCGGGTTTTTCGGTTGTCGACCAGGGTTCCACCGCCCAGGGTTCGATCGAGGCCCTGGTCGCGTATTACCAGCCGATCCCCGTGTTTGGCGAGCAGGGGCTCATCGGCGACGATTTCCACCAGTGCCTTCGCGCCGGGTTCGAGTCGGTTGCCCTCGAGCAGCGCAAGCCGACCGGTACTATGGGTCGTCGCGTGATACACGTGCACGGGTGTCCAATGTCGAACGGGCCGAGGAAAATCTTCCAGCACCGTCATTTCCAGCACCAGGCATCGATGGCCGTCCTGTGGCACGGCCGACAGCCATTGGCCGCGGCTTATCGCGGCGCCCTCCAGCCCGGTGAGGTTGAGTGCCGTTCGATCGCCAACGACAGCGCTTTTGGCAGCCTTGTTCTGAGCGTGCAGGCTGCGAACCCGGCCACGGCTTCCCCCGGGGAACAGGAACACTTCCTGATCGTTGCTGATGCTGCCGCTGTGCACCGTGCCGGTGACCACCAGGCCCGAGCCCCGCAGCGTGAAGGCGCGATCGATGGCCATGCGGAACGGCTTGTCGTTTTCTTCGGCTCCGTACCCGCGTGCAGCATCCAGCAGCATCTGCTTCAGAGCGTTGATGCCGACGCCTGTTTCTGAAGAAGTCTCCACGACCGGCGCGCCCTGCAGGAAGCTGCCATCGACGAGCTTGGCGATCTCCGCCTTCGCTGCTGCCAGCCGTTCAGGGCCGACCCGGTCGCATTTGGTGAGGGCGATCAGCCCTGCCTGCACGCCGATCAGCTGGAGAATCTGCAGATGCTCGCGGCTCTGGGGCATGGGGCCGTCGTCGGCGGCGATAACCAGCAGCGCGAACTGCATCGACGCAACTCCGGCCACCATGTTGTGAATGAACCGATGGTGCCCCGGCACGTCTACGAACCCCAGGGTTACGTCGTTCTCCTCGAGGTAGGCGAAGCCGATGTCGATGGTGAGACCCCGGCGTCGTTCCTCGGCGAGACGGTCCGTGTCGACGCCGGTGAGTTGGCGTACGAGGGTGGTTTTGCCGTGGTCGACGTGTCCTGCCAGCGTGACGATCATGGTTCGTCTTTCAAGTCCCGTATCACCTCGACCAACGCATCTGTCTGCTCGGCGCCGCGCATATCCAGCCATACTTTGCCCTGGCTGAGGCGAGCGACGATGGGCTTCCGTAAGCCTCGCAGTGACGCCATGAGAATGCGCAGTCTCTTTTCTTCGGGATGGCTGATGATCACTGCACGGCTGGGGATGGTTCGGTCCGGCAACGAGCCGCTGCCGATCTGACATTCGCTGGTGGCCGTGTCGACTGTCCAGCCTTCGCCTAGCTGATGCGCCAGAGCGGTCTGGATGACTTCGGCCCGCGCCTGCAGCGCATCGATTGGCGTGGTCATGATTCGCAGCAACGGCAGCTGCCGGGGAAGATCCTCGGCCGATTCGTAAAGCGCCAGGGTCTTGTCGAGAAAGGCCAGGGTTAACTTGTCGGGCCGCAGCGCCCGCTTCATGGGGTTTGTCTTGCACGCGTCGACGTAAGCCTTGCCGCCGATAATCAGCCCGGCCTGAACCGATCCCAGCAGCTTGTCACCGCTGAAGGTGACCAGGTCGGCGCCCTGGGCCAGGACTTCCTGCGGCATGGGCTCGTGCGGGAGCCCGAAGCGGGTAAGGTCGACCAGCGTGCCGCTGCCCAGGTCGACGCAGAGGGGCAGGCCATGCTCGTGGGCCAGGTCCGCCATCTCGCGCACGCTGACGCTTTTGGTGAACCCGCTGATATGGAAGTTGCTGGGGTGTACCTTCAGCAGCAGGCCGATGGGCTCCGCCGCTGCGGCCCGGAAATCCTTGAGATGAGTTCGATTCGTGGTTCCAACCTCGAGCAGCTCACAGCCTGCTCGGGTCATGAGCTCCGGCAGGCGGAAACTGCCGCCAATCTCGATCAGCTCCCCGCGTGACACGGGCACGCCGCGACCCTGGGCAAAAGTATTCAGCACCAGCATCAGGGCGGCCGCGTTGTTGTTGACCACCGTTGCGGCTTCCGCACCGGTCAGCACGCACAGGCGCCGCTCTACGACGGCGTCACGATCACCCCGCTTGCCGGTTTCCAGGTTGAACTCCAGATTCATCGGCTGGGTGACAAGCGGGCGTACGGAATCGTAGAGAGACTCGCTCAGCATCGATCTGCCAAGGTTGGTATGAATGATGGTGCCGGTAAGGTTGAAGACGGGCTGGTAGTCGAGGTGACCCATGCGCATGTTCAGCTCGTGGGCGTAGCCGGCTGCGTCGACGGCCCAATCCGGCGCTGTTCCACAAGCGCGCCAGGATTGCTGCAGCTGGCGCAGCGCCGCCTTTACGGTTTCCAGGCCGTGAGCGCTGATCACAGCAGCAAGGGCCTCGTCTTTCGTCAGCCTGTCGATCCCGGGCAGGTCCCTCAGTTCCGGCATCAGCGGTTGGCTCGGCGGTTAGCTGCAGGCGTCGAGACTCTGGGGTCTCTTTGCGCATGACGAAGGCTGGGGTTGGACACGAGGTTCTGCGGCTCACTGCTCTAACGAGTTGACAACGGTACCGTACCGTAGCGCGGCAGCTCGAGGCAATGTATTCGCAAGCCGTAGTGGACCTTCGGCGTTAGTGGCATGATCTGGAAAGAAGCCGGATCAGGCAGCGAGCGCAGGCTGATTCGAAATGTCCATCAGCCGGGAGATTGGCGTGCGGGTTACTTTAAGGAACGAGGGGCGGCCATGGACCGACCTGGAGTCGGAGATGCTGGCCTGGCGGGGTGGGGACGTAGCCTGGCGCGACGGGCGGGCCGCCGTATACGTGTTTAATTCCGGGGACGACGTGATGCAGGTGGCGCACGACGCCTACGGTCACTTCATTGCCGAAAATGGGTTGGGTCCGGCCGCGTTTCCGAGCCTCAAGCGCATGGAGCGTGAGGTGGTGGAGATGGCGATGGGCCTGCAGCATGTTCCCGAAGAGGGTGCAGGCAGCATGACCTCAGGTGGGTCGGAAAGCATTTTCCTGGCGGTTAAGGCCTGTCGTGACTGGAGCCGCTCCAACATGCCGGTCGAAGGTGTGCCACAGATCGTTGCGCCCTACAGCGCCCATCCGGCGTTTGATAAGGCGGCGCATCTGCTGGGCCTGGAAGTTGTCCGGGTACCGCTGTCGGACGGGCTGCTGGCCGATGTCCCTGCGATGAATCGGGCGATATCCAGGCGAACCATCATGATGGTTGGTTCAGCGCCCTGCTTTCCGTATGGAGTGATAGACCCCATTTGCGAGCTCTCGACCCTTGCTCAGGAGCACGGCCTCTGGCTGCATGTCGACGCCTGTGTTGGCGGCTATCTGAATCCCTTCGTTACTGCACTGGGCGTGACGCTGCCCGATTATGATTTCCGGTTGCCGGGCGTGACATCCATGTCCGCAGATCTGCACAAGTACGGCTACGCGGCCAAAGGCGCTTCCACGGTGCTGTATCGGCATAAAAGTCATCGTGAAGCGCAGGTGTTTCACTTCGACGACTGGCCGTGCGGACACATGTATACGCCTACCCTGGCCGGTACGCGCCCCGGGGGCGCGATTGCCGCCGCATGGGCCGTACTCAACTATCTCGGCTGGGAAGGCTACAAGGCGAAGGCAGCGCGAATTATGGCGGCGAAGGAGCAGTTGCTTGCCGGCCTGGCAGAATTGGAGCTCAAGGTTTTCGGTGACCCGCAGCTCAGCATCGTCGCCTTCGGCGCTGCGCCGGACGAGGATCTGGACATGCTCGCTGTTGGCGAAGGCCTGTATCGGGAGGGCTGGTTTTCCAGCCGGGTGCGCAATCCCGACGGCGTGCAGGTGATGATTTCCCCGGAGCATGATCGATTCATGGACCAGTATCTTGAAACTCTGGGTCGTTGGGTGGAGCGCGGACGCCGGGGTGAGCTGGGGGCCGGGTCGAAAGACGTCAGCTACAGTTGAGAATTAAAAAGGCCGTGCTTAGAACAAAAACGTATTAGCGATAACCGATTAAACCGATTACGATCTCTTCCCAAGGAATCGATTAAAACGATTATATCGATTGTATCGATGTCACCCGAAGGGTTGGCGACACGAAGAGCGGGGGCTCTTCCCAAGGGGTAAAAGGGGTCGGGGATCGTGAACGACACGGCAGACAGAAAGAACTTTCTCACGCCCACCGAGGTGGCGAGCCTGCTCATGGTCTCGCCGATCACCGTGCGTCAGTGGGCCCAGAAAGGAATTCTCGAAGCACAGACCACGGCCGGCGGGCATCGCCGCTTTTCCCGGCAGATCGTAGAGCGATTTGCCCGGGATCGAGGTATCGAGCTTCCCGGCACCCGCGATCGACTGCTCATCGTCGACGACAACCACCAGTTCAACAGTTATCTGCAGGCGCTGTTCAGCGCTGAAGTCGAAGGTCTCCAGATTTTCTCGGCATTCGACGGCTTTGAAGCCGGTCGGCTGGTGCAGCAGCACAAGCCGACCGTTGTGCTGCTGGACGTCATGATGCCGGGCATCGACGGCATCGAAGTGTGCCGGAGTCTGAAAGGCGATCCGGAAACGGCGCACATCCGAGTGGTAGCGATGACCGGATATCACTCACCTGAACTTGAAAACAAGATGCTGGCCGCGGGCGCCCAGGTACTGCTGAGAAAACCTTTCTCCAGCGAAGAAGTCCTGAGCGAGTGTGGATTCAGCAGCGCGACAACAGGAACCGTACAGGGGTAAGAGAGGATGACCATGTATACCGAAACGCAAGCGACCGAAGAGCTCAATGATTGGGTTCGGATGGAGTCAGTCGACGAAAAAACCGATGCCAAAACCAAGGCTCCAGTGCCGAAGCGCGCTGCCCGGCATCGGGAGGTCGGAGACGCCACCGATATGTATCTGTCGGAAATCGGCCGCTCTCAGCTGCTGACCGCGGACGAGGAAAAAACCCTGGCTCGCCGCGTGCAGAAAGGTGATGCAGCTGCGCGCGCGCAGATGATCGAGAGCAATTTGCGCCTGGTGGTCAAGATTGCAAGACGATATCTCAACCGCGGCCTGCCGCTGCTCGATCTCATCGAGGAGGGCAACCTCGGGCTCATTCGCGCCGTTGAGAAATTCGATCCGGAAAAAGGTTTCCGCTTTTCGACCTACGCGACCTGGTGGATCCGTCAGGCCGTGGAGCGGGGTCTCATGAACCAGGTGAAAACCATTCGCCTGCCGATTCACATCGCGAAAGAGCTGAATTCCCTGCTGCGGGCGCAGCGTGAGCTCAATCAGAAGCTGGATCACGAGCCCACGGCGGAAGAGATTGCCTACCTGGCGGACAAGCCGGTAGATCGAGTCCGAGAGCTGCTGCAGCTTTCCGACGACATAAGCTGCACGGAAATTTCAGTGCTGGAGCCCGAGCGGGCGCACTGGGATACCTTCGAAGACGACAAGTTCGAAGATCCCTGGCAGATGCTGCAGAGCGAACAGCTCTCCGAACACTTGAACGAATGGCTGGATCGGCTGCCGGAGAAATCTCTGGATGTGGTGGTCCGGCGTTTCGGGCTTCGAGGGCACGACATCTTCACCTTGGAGGAAGTGGGTCGACAGATCGGGCTGACCCGGGAGCGCGTGCGGCAGATTCAGGTGGATGCGCTGAAGGAGCTCAAATCAATGCTGGTCGAAGAAGGATTCAGCCGGGACACGGTGCTGAGCTGAGGGTCATCCGGCTCTGTTAACCCCCACAGATCGTCCTGCAAAGGTCCTCCCGAACGCGGCTCGAGCGTGTTCGGGAGGATGGTCTCTCAACGATCTTCGAGAGGAACGTAGTCGCGTGGCGGCGAGCCGACGTAAAGCTGTCGCGGCCGGCCGATTTTGTACGGACCGCTGATCATCTCGTTCCATTGCGCGATCCAGCCAGGCGTCCGCCCGGTAGCGAAGATAACCGTGAACATCTCTGTCGGAATGCCGATGGCCTTCAGGATGATTCCCGAGTAAAAATCCACGTTCGGGTACAGCTTTTTCTCCACGAAGTAGTCGTCTTCCAGGGCGATTTTTTCCAGGCGCTGGGCCATCCTCAGAATCGGGTCGTCTTCTACGCCCAGCTCGTTGAGAACCTCGTGACAGGTCTGTTGCATCACTTTCGCTCGAGGGTCGTAGTTCTTGTAGACCCTGTGACCGAAGCCCATGATGCGGAAAGGATCGTCTTTGTCTTTGGCTTTCTTGACGTACTTGTTGATGTTCTTTTCGTCACCGATCTCGGCAAGCATGTTCAGCACGGCTTCGTTGGCACCACCGTGGGCGGGTCCCCAGAGCGCGGCAATGCCAGCGGCGATGCAGGCAAAGGGGTTGGCGCCGGTCGAGCCGGCCATGCGCACCGTCGAGGTCGACGCGTTCTGCTCATGATCCGCATGCAGCAGGAAGATGCGATCCATGGCTTTAGCGATGACCGGGCTGACCTTGTAGTCGTCGCACGGCGTCGCGAACATCATGTGCAGGAAATTTTCAGCGTAGTCCAGATCGTTGCGCGGATAGATGAACGGCTGGCCGAGCGCGTACTTGTAGCTCATGGCAGCGAGCGTCGGCATCTTCGCGATCAGGCGGTGAGCCGTAATTCGGCGGTGGTCGGGATTATTGATGTCCAGGGAATCATGATAGAAGGCGGAGAGGGCGCCGGTCACGCCGCACATGATGGCCATGGGGTGGGCGTCGCGACGGAAGCCCCGGAAGAAGTGCACCAGCTGCTCGTGCACCATGGTGTGATGCTTGATGGTGTCTACGAACTTCGCTTTCTCCTGGCTGGCAGGCAGCTCGCCGTTCAGCAGCAGATAACATAGCTCCAGGTAGTCCGAATGTTCCGCGAGCTGCTCGATGGGGTAGCCGCGGTGGAGCAGCACGCCCTCGTCGCCGTCAATGTAGGTGATCAGCGAGTCGCAGGACGCGGTAGAGACAAAGCCCGGGTCATAAGTGAAGTAACCTTCAGAAGTCAGCTTGCCGACGTCGATGACGTCTGGGCCTTCCGTGCCGCCGTACACCGGTAACTCGATAGTTTTGCCATCGACAGTAAGCTGGGCTGCCTTGCCACCCTTATCGGCCATGCGTCCTCCCTTCGAGAAGAAATGAGACCGCGCTCGTGGGCGCGGCTTTATTTGAACGGCGAGCCTATAAACGGCCGGAGACATTGTCAATTCTGCGCTGTTTGATGTTCGCTGCTGGCAGCGGCCCAAAATGGGTTCTCTGGGCTCCGGCTGGTTTGGATTTTACCCGGCAGGGCGGCTAGACTGCCCCGGCTTTTGGCCCCGGCGGCGGCTAGATCGGCTTGGCTTGGCTTTTGCCCGTAGGGGCGACTAAAATCATGTCCTCAGGAAGGACTGCCCAGCGCAGCCTGCGGACCCTCCCCACAGGCGCTTTGTTTAAAAGCCCCTGAAAAAGAATCTGATTAAACCGATTGACGGATGACGTAAGGGATATGAATACCGAACGCCCTGTGAACTTGTCGCTGACCAAATTCAGCTTTCCCATCATGGCCATAGCTTCCATTACCCACCGGATCACCGGTGTGCTGCTGTTCGTCGGCATTGCTTATCTGCTCTGGTTGCTGTCCCTGGCGCTCGATTCCGCTGAGGGGTTCACCGCTGGACCGCCTCGGATTTCACATCTTCGCCGGCGTGAAGCACATGTTCATGGATTTTCACCTGGGTGACAGCCTCGAAGCGGCACGGCTCGGCTCTCAGGTGGTGTTTGTGCTCACGGCGGTGGCAACGGTGATGCTAGGAGCCTGGTTATGGTAACGAACGCGACCAGTTTCAGCCGCAGCGGGCTTTCCGACTTCATCGTTCAGCGAGCCAGCGCTGTCATCATGGCTCTGTACACGGCCTGCATCATAGGTCACTTCGTCGTCGCCCCGACGATCACGCACGAAAGCCTGCTGGACTTCTTTGGCTCTACGGCGATGCAGCTCTGGAGTACAATGGCGCTGCTGGCAACTTCGGCTCATGCCTGGATCGGCATGTGGACCGTAGGAACCGACTACATACGTCCCCACTATTTCGGCGTTCACGCCACCGCCTTCCGGCTGACCTATCAGGCCGGCTGCCTGGTGCTGATATTCGTCTACCTGGGTTGGGGACTGAAGCTGTTCTGGAGTATTTGAACATGTCGCAGATAAGAAAAATGGAGTTCGACGGCGTCATCGTCGGTGGGGGTGGCTCGGGCATGAGGGCGGCGCTCCAGCTGGCCCAGTCCGGCCTCAATACCGCCGTCATCACCAAGGTCTTTCCAACCCGTTCGCACACGGTATCGGCCCAGGGTGGCATTACCTGCGCCATTGCCAGTGACGACCCGAATGACGACTGGCGCTGGCACATGTACGACACCGTCAAGGGTTCGGACTATATCGGAGACCAGGACGCCATTGAGTACATGTGCAGCGAAGGTCCCCAGGCCGTGTTTGAGCTGGAACACATGGGCTTGCCGTTCTCGCGTACCGAAAACGGGCGCATCTATCAGCGTCCGTTCGGCGGCCAGTCCAAGGACTTCGGCAAAGGTGGCCAGGCGGCGCGGACCTGTGCGGCAGCGGACCGCACGGGACACTCATTGCTGCACACGCTTTACCAGGCGAATCTGAAAGCCAATACCGTTTTCCTGAACGAGTGGTTTGCCGTTGATCTGGTGAAAAATCAGGACGGCGCCGTGGTGGGCCTGATCGCCATCGAGATAGAGACCGGCGAAACGGTCTACATCGAATCCAAAGCCACCGTTCTCGCTACCGGCGGGGCGGGGCGAATCTATGCCAGCACCACCAACGCCCATATGTGCACGGGAGACGGTGCCGGCATGGCGCTGAGGGCCGGCTTCCCCCTGCAGGACATGGAGATGTGGCAGTTTCACCCCACCGGCATATGGGGGGCTGGAACCCTCGTTACCGAGGGCTGCCGAGGCGAGGGCGGTTACCTGATCAACAAGGACGGCGAGCGCTTCATGGAACGCTACGCGCCCTCCGCCAAGGATCTCGCCGGCCGGGACGTCGTCGCCAGATCCATGATTCTAGAGATCCTCGAAGGCCGAGGCGCCGGCGCGGAAGGCGACCATGTGCTGCTGAAGCTCGACCACCTGGGTGAAGAGGTGCTCAACAGCCGGCTGCCCGGAATTCTCGAGCTGTCCCGAACCTTCGCCCATGTGGATCCGGTCAAAGAGCCGATTCCCGTGGTTCCTACCTGCCACTACATGATGGGTGGCACCCCGACCGGCGTGAACGGTCAGGCCATCACCCAGGACGCGCAGGGCAACGACTGTACGATCGACGGCCTGTATGCGGCCGGCGAGGCGGCCTGTGTTTCCGTGCACGGTGCCAACCGTCTGGGCGGCAACAGCCTGCTGGACCTGGTGGTCTTTGGCCGAGCGGCCGGCATTCACATTGAAGAGGTCATTCGCCAGGGCGTCAGTCACCGGGAAGCGTCGGAATCTGACGTGGAGCAGGCTCTGGGCCGGTTGAACCGCTGGAATACCTCTTCCGGTGGTGAATCGGTGGCGGATCTGAAGAAAGAGCTGCAGACCGTGATGCAGAACAGCTTCGGCGTGTTCCGCACGGAAACCCACATGCAGGAGGGTATCAAGAAGCTCGCCGAGCTGCGGGAGCGCATCGGTCAGGCCCATCTGGCCGATAAGAGCCAGGTTTTCAATACGGCCCGGATGGAAGCGCTGGAGCTGGATAACCTGCTGGAAGTGGCGGAGTCGACGGCTATCGCGGCTGAAACCCGGAAGGAAAGCCGGGGCGCCCACGCCCGCGAAGACTACGACGTCCGGGACGACGAGAACTGGCTGTGTCACTCGCTGTTCGATCCGGCCACCAAAACCGTCGGCAAACGAGGCGTGAATTTCGCACCGACGACTGTGGAAGCGTTTCCGCCCACGGAACGCAAGTACTGATTAGAGACCGTTAGGCTAGAGAAGTAAGTAGAGGAAGACATGCAGGTCAGCGTTTACCGATACAACCCCGATGTGGACGAAGTGCCGCAGATGCGCGAGATGTCCGTGGATCTGCCCCAGGGCAAGGACCTGATGGTTCTGGACGTGCTGGAGCTGTTGAAGTCAGAAGATCCGACGTTGTCGTATCGGCGCTCCTGCCGGGAAGGCGTTTGCGGTTCCGATGGCATCAACATGAACGGCAAGAATGGTCTGGCCTGTATCACTCCCGTGTCCGAGGTGGCCAAGCGCGGCAAGCTCATTCTGCGTCCGCTGCCCGGGCTGCCGGTCGTTCGTGATCTGGTGGTGGATATGACCCAGTTCTATCGCCAGTACGAGAAAGTGAAACCGTATCTGATCAACGATAAGCCGCCACCCGCCCAGGAGAGGCTGCAGTCGCCGGAAGACCGGGCCAAGCTGGACGGTCTTTATGAATGTATTCTTTGCGCCTGTTGCTCTACCTCATGCCCCTCGTTCTGGTGGAATCCGGACAAGTTCATCGGGCCCGCGGGCCTGCTGCAGGCCTATCGCTTTCTGGCAGACAGCAGAGATTCGGGGGAGGCCGAGCGCCTTGCGGATCTGGACGACCCGTTCAGCGTGTTCCGCTGCCGCGGCATCATGAACTGCGTCAGCGTCTGCCCCAAGGGGCTGAATCCCACTCGGGCTATCGGTAAGATCCGCACCATGCTGCTTCAGCAGGGTACCTGAACCCTGGAGGGACCAGCGGGCGTCCAGCGGGGGGCTCGCTTAGCTGCTAGAGTAAGCCGAATTCCGATCTACAGAATCTTTGGGGACTCTGAATGGCCGAATCATTCCTGGAGCGAATGCAACGCAGCTCGCACCTTGCCGGTGGCAACGCGGCTTACATCGAAGCGCTTTACGAGTCGTTTCTAGTCGATCCGAACAGCGTGCCGAGCCAGTGGCGGGAGTATTTCGACAAGCTTCCCCGGGTGGAAGGGGCCATCCGAAGCGACATACCCCACAGCACCATCGTTCAGCACTTCGAGCGTCTCGGCCGCAATCGGCTGAAAGCACGGCCGGAGCGTGAGAGCACGCTGGTTGAAACTTCCCATGAGCTCAGGCAGATGCGGGTGCAGGATCTGGTATCCGCCTACCGGCACCGCGGCCACAAGAAAGCGGGGATCGATCCGCTGGGGATGATGGAGCGGCCGCAGATGCCCATCCTCGACCTGGCGTATCACCATCTTTCACCCGCGGATCTCGAAGACGCTTTTCACACCGGAACTTTTCACTATGGACAGAGCACGGCCAAGCTTCGAGAGCTGGTCGACGCCCTGGAAACAACCTATTGCGGTTCCGTCGGTGCCGAGTACATGCACATCGTCGAAGCCAGCGAGCAACTCTGGGTGCAGCAGCGGCTCGAAACCGTGCGGTCGAGGCCGCGATATTCGGACGAGCAGAAGCTGACGATTCTGGAGCGCCTGACCGCGGCGGAAGGGCTGGAGAAATATCTGCACGGCCGCTACCCCGGCACCAAGCGGTTCGGGCTCGAGGGCGGTGAGAGCCTCATCCCCATGTTGCACGAGATGCTGCAGCGACTTGGTTCGCACGGCGTGCTGGAAACCGTCATCGGCATGGCGCACCGTGGCCGACTCAACGTGCTGGTGAACGTACTTGGCAAAGACCCCTGGGATCTGTTCAACGAGTTTGATGGCAAGCTGCCCTCAGACCCCGCGGACAAGGGCACCGGAGACGTCAAATACCACCAGGGTTTTTCCACCAACGTGATGACGCCGGGTGGGGAGATGCATCTGGCCCTGGCGTTCAATCCCTCGCATCTGGAGATCGTCAGCCCGGTGGTAGAAGGGTCAGTGCGCGCGCGGCAGGATCGTCGACGCGACTACGTAGGAGATCTGGTGGTGCCGATCATCCTGCACGGCGATGCGGCTTTCGCTGGCCAGGGCGTGGTCATGGAAACCTTTCAGATGTCGCAGACCCGAGGTTTCAAGACCGGCGGCACCATCCACATCATCATAAACAATCAGATTGGCTTCACCACCCACCGTCAGGACGATGCCCGATCCACCGAATACTGCACCGAGGTGGCGAAGATGGTGCAGGCGCCGATCTTCCATGTTAACGGCGATGATCCTGAGGCGGTCATGTTCGTCACCCAGTTGGCTGCCGACTATCGGATGGAATTCCGGAAAGACGTGGTCATCGACCTTGTCAGCTATCGTCGTCGGGGACACAACGAAGCGGAAGAGCCCATGAAGACTCAGCCGCTCATGTACCAGAAGATCCGCTCCCATCCCACCACGCGCTCCCTGTACGTGGATAGGCTGGTGGAAGAAAGCTTGGTGACCCGCGAGCAGGCGGACAAGCTTACCGACGACTACCGATCGACGCTGGACAACGGCGGTCACGTAGCGCTCAGCATCGTTCACGAACCCGACGAAAAGCTGTTCGTGGACTGGACCCCTTACCTGAACAAAGACTGGACGGAGCCCGCGGATACGCGCGTGCCGCTGGCCGAGATCCGAGATCTGTCGCAGCGGCTGGAGCAGCTTCCGGAAGGCTTCGTGCTGCAGCGGCAGGTTCAGAAGATCATGGAAGACCGGCACAGGATGGCGGCGGGGGCCATGCCCATCAACTGGGGCTATGCCGAAGTCATGGCCTACGCGACCCTGCTCAACGAAGGCCATGGCGTGCGCCTGACCGGCCAGGACGTGGGCGTGGGTACGTTTTCCCATCGCCATGCCAGCTTGCATAATCAGAAAGACGGTAAGCGCTGGATCCCGTTGAACCATCTGCGAGACGACGTCAATTTCGACATTTATGACTCGCTGCTTTCAGAAGAGGCCGTCCTGGCGTTTGAGTACGGCTACGCCAGCACGGCGCCCAACGCGCTCGTGGTCTGGGAAGCTCAGTTCGGCGACTTTGCCAACGGTGCTCAGGTGGTCATCGATCAGTTCATCTCCAGCGGGGATGCGAAATGGCAGCGTCTGTGCGGGCTGACCATGCTCCTGCCGCACGGGTATGAAGGCGCGGGTCCGGAGCATTCTTCCGCTCGGGTGGAGCGCTATCTTCAGCTTTGCGCGCAACACAACATGCAGGTCTGTGTGCCATCCACACCGGCGCAGGTCTTTCATATGTTGCGACGGCAGGCAATCCGACCGTCGCGGATCGCGCTCATTGCGCTGACGCCGAAGAGTCTGCTCCGGCACAAGCTGGCGGTTTCTACCCTGGAGGAGCTCAGCGAAG
Source organism: uncultured Pseudomonadales bacterium (assembly GCA_947258825.1). Lineage (GTDB taxonomy): Bacteria > Pseudomonadota > Gammaproteobacteria > Pseudomonadales > Azotimanducaceae > UBA7803. Next base: position 49,517 of record CAMYJX010000063.1, on the reverse strand, counting down.
GTCATTTTCACAACGTGCTGGCAGAGGTCGAACCCATCGATCCGGATGGCGTTGACCGACTTGTCGTATGCAGTGGCAAGGTCTACTACGATCTCGTCGAAGCGCGCCGCGAACGGGGGCTGAGCAACGTCGCGATCGTTCGTCTCGAGCAGCTGTATCCGTTCCCGGAAGGCGAGCTTGCTCAGGCAGTAAGCCCGTATCGCCGGCTCAAGCACGTGGTCTGGTGTCAGGAAGAGCCCATGAACCAGGGCGCCTGGTATGCCAGTCAGCATCACATGCGACGGGTAATACTGCAGCACGACGACTCACTGTACCTGGCGTATGCGGGTCGCGATGCATTTGCGGCCCCCGCCGGAGGGCACCCGGGGATGCATACCCAGCGTCAACAGCGGCTCGTTGATGACGCGCTGCAGGGTTGAATAAACAAGGATTGCGATCATGAGCACGGAGATCAAGGCGCCGGAATTTCCGGAATCCATAAGTGAAGGCACCATTGCCGCCTGGCACAAAGCGCCCGGCGAGTCGATTCGGCGCGATGAGCTGCTGGTGGAGATCGAGACCGACAAGGTGGTTCTGGAAATCGTTGCTCCAGCGGATGGCGCCCTGACGGAGCTGCTGAAAGCCGAAGGGGACACGGTAGAAAGCGGAGAGCTCATCGGCCTGTTCGAGGCCGGCACCGTGGCTGAACCGGCAGCGGCGGCTGACCAGTCGGATGGTGCGGGTGCGGATGCCGCCCCGATGGAGACGGCGCCGGAAGCCGCTGCAGAGCTCAGCGTCAGCCCCGCAGCGCGCAAGCTTGCGGAAGAGCAGGGTGTGGACCTGCGTCGCGTTCGCGGGACCGGACGGTCTGGACGCATTACCAAGGATGATGTTGCCCAAGCGGTGGCCGGGGCTGCTGAGCCGTCCCCGCAGCCTGAAGCCACGGCGGCGGCTGCGGTGACCGTCGCCGCGCCCGAGGCGGAACCTCAGGAAATATTCACCGGAGAGCGGGTGGAACGCAGGGTGCCCATGACCCGAATGCGTGCGAGCATTGCCCGGCGCCTGGTGGAAGCCCAGCAGAACGCGGCCATGCTCACCACCTTCAACGAAGTGGATATGACCGGGGTCATGGGCCTGCGGGCCAGATATCAGGAACAGTTTCAGGCGCGCCACAACGGAACGCGCCTGGGCTTCATGTCCTTCTTCGTGCGTACGTCGGTGGAAGCCCTGAAGCGCTTTCCTTCGGTCAACGCCTCCATAGACGGTAACGAAATCATCTATCACGGCTACTATGACATCGGCGTTGCCGTCAGCACCGAGCGGGGCCTTGTGGTTCCCGTTGTAAGGGATGCCGACGCCCTGGGCCTCGCCCAGATCGAAGATCAGATCAACGACTTCGGCAGCCGGGCGCGAGAAGGCAAGCTGACCATCGATGACATGACAGGCGGAACCTTCACCATCTCCAACGGTGGTATTTTCGGCTCCTTGCTGTCGACGCCGATTCTGAATCCGCCGCAGACGGGCATTCTGGGTATGCACAAGATTCAGGAGCGGCCCGTAGTCGTGGATGGGGAGGTCGCGGTCCGACCCATGATGTATCTTGCTCTGTCCTATGATCACCGACTTATCGACGGTCAGGAGGCGGTTCGCTTCCTGGTCGCCATCAAGGATCTGCTTGAGGATCCTGCCCGAATTCTGCTGGAGCTTTAATAATGAGTGACAAGTACGACGTCATCGTCATCGGTGCCGGCCCTGCCGGCTATCATGCTGCCATCCGCTGCGCCCAACTCGGCATGAAGACAGCGTGCATCGACAAATGGCTGGATGACGATGGCAATCCGGTGCTGGGCGGCACCTGCCTGAACTGGGGTTGCATACCGTCTAAAGCCCTGCTGGACGCTTCACACAAATATGTCGAGGCAAGCGAGCATCTTGGCGAGATCGGAATCAAGACCGGGAAGGTGAGCATCGACGTGCCGGCCATGATGGCGCGCAAGGCCCAGGTAGTGAAAGGCCTCACCGGCGGTGTTGCTTCCCTTTTTCAGGGTAACGGTGTCACCGCGCTGTCAGGTACCGGCAAGTTGCTTGCCGGGCGCCAGGTGGAGTTCAAGCCCCACTCAGGAGATACCCAGGCGCTTCAGGCCGAGCACGTGATCCTCGCGCCGGGCTCGGTG
>CAMYJX010000063.1:5702-47262 GCA_947258825.1 uncultured Pseudomonadales bacterium | reverse complement strand
ACCGGCGCGCTTGAGTTCCAGGAAGTGCCCAAAACGCTGGGCGTCATCGGTGCCGGCGTCATCGGCCTGGAACTCGGCAGCGTCTGGAATCGGTTGGGCTCCGAGGTGGTGCTGCTGGAGGCGCTGGAAGAGTTCCTGCCCATGGCCGACGAGCGTATTGCCCGTGACAGCCTCAAGATCATGCGTGACCAGGGCCTCGATATCCGTCTGGGGACTCGGGTCACCGGCGCCGAAATAAAAGCCAAAAAAGTCAGCGTCACGTTTCAGGGCAAGGAAGGCGAGCAAGTCATCGAAGTGGACAAGCTCATCGTTGCGGTTGGTCGCAGACCCTACACCGAGGGGCTGCTGTCGAGGGATTGCGGCGTCAACCTGGACGAGCGCGGTTTCCTCTATGTGAACGACCTGTGCGCCACTGATGTGCCGAACGTCTATGCCGTTGGTGACGTAGTCCGTGGCCCCATGCTGGCGCATAAAGGCATGGAAGAAGGCATCATGGTCGCCGAGCGCATCGCGGGCCAGAAACCCCTGGTGAACTATGACGCGGTTCCGTCCGTCATCTATACGCACCCTGAAGTTGCCTGGGTGGGTCAGACCGAGCAGGAGCTGAAAGCCAGCGGCGAACCCTACAACGTCGGCGCCTTCCCCTTCGCTGCCAGCGGCCGGGCGCTCGCGGCGAACGATACCCAGGGGATGGTCAAAATTCTCGCCGATGCGGCCACCGACCGTATACTGGGCGTCCACATTCTGGGTCCCCAGGCTTCTGAATTGATCGCGCAGGCCGTGATAGCCATGGAGTTCGACGCCAGCGCGGAAGATCTTGGGCTCACCATGTTTGCCCATCCCACCCTGTCCGAAGCCTTGCACGAGGCCGCGCTTGGTGTCGCTGGACACGCGATCCATATGGTCAACAGAAAGAAACGATAGCAAACCTACAGGAAGAGCATGAATCTACACGAGTATCAGGCCAAAGGGCTGTTCAAAGAATATGGCCTCCCGGTGTCGGAGGGGTTCGCAGTGGACACCGCCGATGAAGCGGTAGCTGCCGCAGAAAAGATCGGTGGCGACCGCTGGGTAGTGAAGGTCCAGGTTCATGCGGGTGGCCGCGGTAAGGCCGGCGGCGTGAAGCTGGCCGACAATCTCGATGAGGTGCGCGCGTTCGCCGATCAGTGGATCGGCAAGAACCTGGTGACCTTTCAGACGGATGAGAATGGCCAGCCGGTGAGCAAGATCTACGTCGAAAGCTGTACCGATATCGATACTGAGCTGTACCTGGGCGCAGTGGTCGACCGCGGCTCACGGCGGGTGGTGTTCATGGCTTCAACCGAAGGCGGCGTGGAAATTGAAAAGGTGGCCGAGGAAACGCCGGAGAAAATACTTCGGGCGGTGATCAACCCCTTCGTGGGGGCGCAGCCGTACCAGGGCCGGCAGCTGGCTTTCGATCTGGGATTGAAAGGTGCTCAGATCAAACAATTTACCAATCTTTTCATAGGGTTGGCTAAGCTTTTTGAGGAATTAGATTGCGCGCTGCTGGAGATCAACCCGCTCGTGATCACCACTGCCGGCGATATTCACTGCCTCGATGCGAAGATAAACATCGACGGTAACGCTCTTTATCGACAGCCCAAGATTGCAGCGCTCCACGACCCCAGCCAGGAAGACGAAAGGAAGACGAACGTGAAGCGGAGGCCGCCGAGTTCAATCTGAACTATGTAGCGCTGGACGGCAGCATAGGCTGCATGGTCAACGGCGCGGGACTGGCCATGGGCACCATGGACCTGGTGAAGCTCCACGGCGGAAATCCTGCGAACTTTCTCGACGTGGGAGGCGGAGCAACCAAGGAAGCGGTGTCCGAGGCATTCAAGATCATTCTTTCCGATCAGAACGTAAACGCCGTGCTGATCAACATTTTCGGAGGCATCGTCAGCTGCGCAACCATTGCCGACGGCATCATTGGTGCTGTGGAAGAGGTAGGCGTGAAAGTTCCGGTGGTGGTGCGTTTCGAAGGCAACAACGCGGTCAAGGGCCGTGAGCGTCTGGCGGAGAGCGGCTTGAACATCATCGCTGCCGAGAGCCTGACAGACGCTGCCGAAAAAGCCGTAGCCGCTGCGGGAGGTCGGGCATGAGCATTCTTATCGACAAGAACACCAAGGTCATCTGTCAGGGCTTTACCGGTTCTCAGGGGACCCTGCACAGCGAGCAGGCCCTTGCCTACGGAACGCAGCTGGTGGGGGGGGTTACCCCGGGCAAAGGGGGAAGCGAGCACCTGGGTCTGCCGGTTTTCGATACGGTTCAGCACGCGGTTGATGCCACAGGCGCGACTGCGACCGTGATCTATGTTCCAGCGCCGTTCTGCAAAGACTCCATCCTCGAAGCCCTGGACGCCGGGATAGAACTGGTCGTGTGCATCACCGAGGGTATTCCCACGCTGGACATGCTGGCGGTGAAGGCAAACCTGGACACCACCGGCGCGCGCCTGATCGGGCCCAACTGCCCTGGCGTCATCACGCCAGGAGAATGCAAGATCGGCATCATGCCTGGCGAAATCCATCTGCCCGGCAAGGTGGGGATCGTGTCCCGCTCCGGAACCCTGACTTATGAAGCGGTGAAGCAGACGACGGACCGTGGCTTTGGTCAGAGCACCTGCGTTGGAATCGGCGGAGACCCCATCCCCGGCAGCCACTTCATTGATATCCTGGCGCTGTTCGAGAAGGATGCGGCGACCGAGGCCATCGTGATGGTGGGGGAGATCGGCGGCACCGCGGAGGAAGAAGCCGCTGCGTTCATCAAGTCCAACGTGTCCAAGCCGGTCGTTTCCTATATCGCCGGGGTAACGGCGCCGCCCGGCAAGCGCATGGGCCATGCCGGGGCCATTATCGCCGGGGGCAAGGGCACGGCGGCCGAGAAGTTCGCGACCCTGGAAGCTGCTGGCGTTCGGACCGTACGGAGCCTGGCAGAAATCGGCGACGCGTTGGCCGAGGTAACCGGCTGGGCTTGATTTTTCGTCTTTCGGACCCCAACTAGTTGGTGGCAGCGGCGGGGCTTCATCCGGCTCGCCGCGGTCTTTGCTGGTGATTGGGCCCTCGGCGACCGTCCACCAGAAGATGTCCCCTGACGCTAGGAGGTTCGTGCATGTCCACAGAACAGTCAAAAGATCAGATCGATTCAGCCGCGCCGTCATCCGTAGAGGCGGAGACCCTGGGCTTTCAGACGGAAGCCAGGCAGCTGCTGAAGCTGATGATTCACTCGCTGTATTCGAACAGAGAGATTTTTCTTCGCGAGCTGATCTCCAACGCCTCGGATGCCATCGATAAGTTGCGCTTCAAAGCCATCGAGCATCCGGAACTCATCGCGGACGATGCCGACTACGCCATCACGCTTGGGTTCGATGCCGAAGCCCGGACCCTCAGCCTGTCCGACAACGGTATCGGCATGACCCGTCAGGAAGTCATTGATCATCTGGGTACCATTGCCAGGTCTGGAACCGCTGAGTTCATCTCGCAGCTGACCGGCGATCAGCAGAAGGACGCGGCGCTCATCGGCCAGTTCGGCGTGGGTTTTTACAGCGCGTTCATCGTTGCCGATGAGGTTGAGGTATTCTCCCGTGCCGCCGGGACGGAGCAGGGCACCCGCTGGTGTTCGTCCGGTGAAGATACCTTCACGGTGGAGGATGCGGCCGATCTGCCCAGAGGCACCCGGGTGGTACTGCATCTCAAGCCCGATGCCAGCGAGTTCGCCGACGGCGTGCGGCTACGCAGCGTCATACGCAAGTATTCCGATCATATCGGCGTCCCCGTAAGGCTGCCGGGCGAAGCCTCGGAGGATGCTGAGAACGAAGGCGATGCGCCGAAGCTGGAGGTGGTGAACTCGGCCAGGGCCCTTTGGACGCGTTCCCGCACGGACATCAGCGAAGACGAGTACAAGGCGTTCTACAAGCACGTCTCCCACGACTTCGAAGATCCGCTGACCTGGAGTCATAACCGCGTTGAAGGCAAGCTGGAATACACCAGCCTGCTGTTCGTTCCGAAACGGGCGCCCTTCGATCTGTGGAACCGGGAAATTCCGCGCGGGCTGAAGCTGTACGTGCAGCGAGTGTTCATCATGGACGACGCGGAGCAGTTTCTGCCCCTGTACCTGCGTTTCATCAAGGGCATCGTAGATTCCAGCGATCTGCCCCTCAACGTCTCGCGGGAGATCCTGCAGCAGGATGATCGGATCGTTACCATCCGCAACGCGCTCACCAAGCGCGTGTTGTCCATGCTCCAGACTATGGCAGACAAGGAGCCCGAGGAGTATCAGGCGTTCTGGGACGAGTTTGGCGAGGTGCTCAAAGAGGGCGCAGGAGAAGACTTCAGCAACCGGGACGCGCTGCTCAAGCTGCTTCGAACGGCATCGACCCATGATGCGGACCCGCAGAAGCGCGTCAGCCTCGACGCCTACCTCGAACGGATGGTGGAGGGCCAGGACAGCATCTACTATCTGGTCGCGGATTCTCTGGAAGGTGCAAAATCCAGCCCGCTGCTGGAAGTGTTCAGAGACCGCGGCATCGAAGTGCTGTTGTTCTTCGATCGTATCGACGAGTGGCTGATGTCCAGCATCGGTGAATATGATGGCAAGTCCTTTGTGGACGTTACCCGGGCGGACCTGAAGCTGCCGGGAGAGGACGGGAAAGAGGACGAGGAAGACGAAGCGGCCGATGATCCGCTGACGGAGCGAATCGGCGCCGTTCTGACGGAGCAGGTGGATAAGGTTCGGCGCAGCAAAAGGCTGAAGGAGTCTCCCGCGTGCCTGGTACTCGGTGAGTTTGATCTCGGACCGCAGATGCGTCGGATCATGGAGGCGTCCGGCCAACAGCTTCCCAGCAGCAAGCCGCAGTTTGAATACAACCCGGATCATCCGCTGATTCAACGCCTGGAGGCGGAGCCTGACGAAGATCGGTTCGGCGAGCTGGTGCTGGTGCTGTTCGATCAGGCGCGCCTGGCCAGCGGTGAGCTGCCCGAGGATGCCGGCGCCTACGTGGATAGACTGAACCGGCTGCTGATAACGCTTCTATCGGACTGACCGCGGGTTTAGCATAGTCCCACCATGGAGGTCGCCATTATTGGTGGGGGTAACTTCGGTACCGCCATTGCCAACATCATCGCCAGCAACGGGTTCGTCACGCATCTGTGGATGCGCGACGAGCAGCAGGTGGCTGACTGTATAAGGGTGCGGGAGAACCGTCGCTACCTGCCGGGCCATCGGCTCCATGAGCGGGTGCTCCCTACCTCCGATCTTGCGCTTGCCATGTCCCGTAGCAGCACCACGTTCATGTCGGTTCCGAGCGCTTCGTTCCGGGAGGTTTCCGCCCAGCTGTCGCTGCACACTGCGGCAGACGATATCGTCATCAGCGCTACCAAGGGGATTCAGGCCGATGGTTTTCAATTGATGAGTCAGATTCTCGATGAGCTGATTCCAACCGACCGCATCGGGGTGCTGTCCGGTCCCAACCTGGCAGAGGAGATCGCCGAGGGTCAGTACACGGGCACGGTGGTGGCGAGCCGCGACCCCACGGTCTGCGAAACTGTGCAACGAATCCTGCGCAGCGACACGTTCCGGGTTTACGTCAATGCCGACATCTACGGGGTAGAGCTCGGTGGCGCGCTGAAGAATATCTACGCCATCGTCTGCGGTATGGCTGCCGGGTTGGGCGTAGGCCAGAACACGGTCAGCATGCTGATCACCCGCAGCCTCGCAGAGATGAGCCGTCTGGCCGTATCGTTGGGAGCGAATCCTTTCACTTTTCTCGGCCTCGCCGGCGTTGGTGATCTTCTCGTCACCTGCACCTCACCCCTCAGCCGCAACTACCAGCTGGGGTATCGTCTGGCTCAGGGCGTTTCGTTGCAGGAAGCTCAGGAGGATCTCAACAAGCTTGCGGAAGGGGTGAACACGCTGAAGGTCGTCAGCGCCAAAGCGCAGGAACTGGAGGTCTACATGCCGCTTTGCAGCGGCCTGGCTCGGGTGCTGTTCGAAGGGGACGACCTGGGAGAGGTGGTCAACGAGCTGATGACCGGTGGGCAGCCGGTTGACGTGGAGTTTGCACGGCCTGCAAGCGCAGGAGTGCCGAGCTGACATGTATCCTCCACCGTTCATGCGGGTCGTTGTCTCCGTTGTCGCTCTGGCGTTCTGTCTGACCGAGGCCATTGCTCAGGGTGCCGGGGACGTGCCGGGTGCCCGGGATCCAGCGGGCGTCGTCCGTTATCCCCGTTCGTGGATCGTCGAGTACGACCGCCAGCAGGATGGCGCGCCGAGGGAGTTCATCGTTACCCGGGTCGACCGCGTCCGGCGCGAGCTGCGCGTGGAGAACCTCCGCCGGGTGGATGCAGACCAGGAAGCGGCCACTTACCAGGTCGCAGCTGGAACGCGCCTCGAAGATATCGTTGCGCACTATCGTGCCGCTATCGGCGGGCAGTTGCTGTTCAGTTGCTCAGGTCGAGACTGCGGAAGAAGCAACGACTGGGCTAACCAGGTGTTTCAGCAGGCCATTCTGTACGGCCCCGATCGGAACCAGCGTTATCTTGCTTTGCAGAGGGAGGACGAGCTGGTGGCGCTGTACGTCATCGAGCGGGGTAACAAGCGGGTTTACGCCCACCTGCGCGTGCTTACGATCGTGGGCGGCGACCCTTCGGACGCTGCCGGTCTCCCCCGGAGCCTTGCAGATCAGGGATGGGCGTTCGTTCCGGATCTGGTGCCTTTACCTGACGGGCAGCTGCCGGAGAACGCGGCAAGCTCCTTGGCGGGCATTGCCGGCGCGCTGGAGCCGCTGGCCGGGAAAACGCTCTATCTGGTATGCCATCTGTCCGGCTCCGGCTCAGCTGAAATGCTCCTGAGCGCGTCTCAGGAATGTGCAGATCAGGCGGCTACAGTTGTTAACGCGCAGCTCACCACGACGGGTACCAGGCTCCTCGCGTTTGGCGCGGGGCCGCTGGTGCCGCGCCGAGGAGTTCCGGGAAGCCGGCTGGAGATCGTGGATCCCGCTTACCGTTCAAGCAGATGACAGATGCGGTGAAACCGCTCGGGCGCGGGTCTTGGTGACCGTCTCGGAAACCATCGACAGGGTGGCCGAGCGCTTTTCCGCCGCTGGCCTGGTGTTCGGGCACGGTTTCGAGAGCGCGTGGGACGAGGCGGTGGCGTTGGTTCTGCATGTGGCCGGCATGCCGGACGATCGCAGCATGCTGCGCGTGGTTCTGACCGAGCCTCAGGTGCGGCAGGTAGAGCGGCTTACCAGCCGCCGTATTGAAGAACGGGTTCCGCTTGCCTACCTGATCGGGGTCTCGTCATTTGCGGGACATCGGTTTCTGGTCGAGCCTGGCGTGGTCATCCCTCGTTCCCCCATTGGCCAGCTGATCAAGCAGCACTTCGCCCCCTGGCTGTCACGGCCGCCAGCCCGGGCAGTTGACGTCTGCTGTGGCAGCGGCTGCATCGGCATAGCAATGGCGCTTGAGTTCCCCCGGTTACAGGTCGATCTGGTGGACCTGGATCCTCTGGCGGTTGCGGTAGCAGAAAGTAACGTCGATATGCATGACCTGGGAGATCGTGTTCGCGTCGTCCGTTCCGACCTGCTCGCCGAGCTCGACGTGCCAGGTTGGGACCTCGTCGTCAGCAACCCGCCCTACGTGGACCACGTCGACCTGGGAAGCCTGCCGCCCGAGTATGGTCACGAGCCGTCGCTGGGCCTGGACGGGGGAGGACAAGGCCTGGATGTGGTTTCCCGGCTGATCGAGGCGCTGCCGGCTCGGTTGGCACCCGACGGCCTGTTCGTTTGCGAAGTGGGCGCCAGCGCGCCGGCGCTGCTGCGGCGCTATCCGCGCCTGCCCTTCATCTGGCCGGACCTGGCAGAAGGGGGCGAAGGTGTATTCGTGCTGACGGGCAGGAGCCTTAGTGATCGGTGTTGAACCAGCTCGGCGCACTTCTCATACTGCGCGCAGCGCGGGCGCAGCGTTGACGGGTACGGGTAATGGCAGGTAACAGCTTCTAATGGCAGGTAACAGCTTCGGACAGGTTTTCACAGTGACCACCTTCGGCGAGAGTCATGGCAAGGCGCTCGGCGCTGTGGTGGATGGCTGCCCGCCGGGCATGGCGCTCAGCGAGGCGGATCTGCAGGGCGACCTGGACCGGCGCCGTCCCGGCCAGTCGCGCTATACAACCCAGCGTGACGAGCCGGACCAGGTGCGAATTCTCTCCGGAGTATTCGAAGGGGTCACCACCGGCACGCCTATCGGTCTGGTCATAGAAAACGTGGATCAGAAGAGCAAAGACTACACCCAGATAAAGGACATTTATCGGCCCGCCCATGCGGATTACACCTACCAGAAGAAGTACGGTGTTCGTGACTATCGTGGCGGCGGTCGTTCCTCAGCCCGGGAAACCGCCATGCGGGTCGCGGCGGCCGGCATCGCCAGGAAGTACCTCAGGGAGCAGTGCGGTCTGGAGGTGCGCGGTTTCCTGTCCCGCATCGGGGACATACGCGTCGAGCATCGCAGCTGGGCGGCCGTAGACGCCAATCCGTTCTTTTGCGCCGACCCGGATCGCGTGGATGAGATCAAGAAATTCATCGACCAGCTCCGGCGGGACGGCGATTCCATCGGGGCCGAGGTCACCATCATTGCCAGCGATGTGCCGGTAGGGCTGGGTGAGCCCGTGTTCGGCAAGCTGGACGCCGATCTCGCCGGCGCGCTCATGAGCATCAACGCGGTCAAGGCAGTTGCCATGGGTGATGGCTTCGATGTCGTCGGTCAGCGGGGCTCCCAGCACCGTGATGAGCAGACGGCTGATGGATTTTTAAGCAATCATGCGGGCGGCGTGCTGGGCGGTATCTCGTCGGGTCAGGATATCGTGGCGAAGATCGCGCTCAAGCCAACTTCCAGCATCACCACGCCGGGGCGATCAGTGGATGTGCAGGGTCGCGAGGTAGAGGTGGTTACGAAAGGGCGACACGACCCGTGCGTCGGCATTCGGGCAGTGCCCATCGCGGAGGCCATGGTGCTGCTGGTACTGATGGACCAGCTGATGCGACACCGCGCTCAAGTACCCTCAGGGTCCGCGTAGGCTTGCAGCACCTCGCACAGCGCCCGAGCCGCGTTCGACAGGGTGCGTCTGGGGTTGGTGACGCACCCCAGCGAGCGGCGCAGTGGGGGCGCCTCGGTATCCAGGATCACCAGCGGCGGTTTGATCATGCTGGAAGGTAGAACGCTCCATCCCAGCCCGATGCTGACCAGCATGGCGATGGTTTCGAGGTAGTTGGTCGCCAGATTGGGGGTCAGCGGGATGCCGGCCGCGCTGAACGCGTCAACCACGATTCGGCCCGTAAACGTGCCCAGGCCGGGAAGCACCGGCCTGGCTGCGGCGAGATCCTGCAGTGTCAGGGGGCCGCGGGTGGCCAGCTCGTGATTTTTTGACACCACGAAGCACAACGGATCGTCCCACAGCGGCTCGTAGTAGAGATCCGAGTCGCCCCGGGGGTTGAGGGTCACCACCGCAATTTCCGTTTCCGCACGGCGCACCAGATCGTGGGCATCCTCGGAGTCTTCGAAACGGATATCCAGGTTCACCTCGGGAAAGCGCTGAGTATAGGTACGCAGAACCGGAGCCAGACGGTGCAGGCCGACATGGTGGGAGGTCGCCAGGCTCAGCACGCCGCTGACGCGGGTTTCCATGTCCTGAACCATGCGCTGAGTATCCTGCATGGCCCGGATCAGATCTTCTGCGCGGGGTTTCAGCAGCCGTCCCGCGTCGGTGAGATATACCCGTTTGCCTATCCGGTCCAGCAGTTTCGCCCCCAGCTGGTTTTCCAACGCCTGCACGCGCTTGCTGACCGCGGGCTGCGTCAGATGCAACCGCTCGCCTGCTCTGGAAAACGAACCCAGATCCGCCACCGCGATAAACGCCTGTAAGTCATTCCACTGCATGAGATCGTCCGCCTGGTAAGGTCATTTGGTATTCCAGGATATTATGAAACAAATAAAAATAATGAATTTGTTTTATTAGATATGCAAACTTACTATTGCAGCCGGATGGTTCTCTTGAAAATTTCAGCCGTGGCGAAGGATGCAACAGCGGTGAAACAACAGACGCTTTACGACAAGGTTTGGAACGCTCACGTGGTGGGTCAACGTGAGGACGGACAGACGCTGCTCTACATCGACCAGCAGTTGCTGCACGAGGTGACCTCGCCGCAGGCCTTCGAAGGCCTGGCCCTGGCAGATCGACAGCCCTGGCGCGTTGACGCCAATCTGGCCACACCGGACCACAACGTGCCTACCGAGCATCGGGAGCGGGGGCTCGATGGAATCACCGATCCGGTCGCTCTGGAACAGGTTGTCACGCTCGATCGCAACTGCCGTCGGTACGGCATTACCCAGTTTGATATCCGTGACCAGCGGCAGGGCATCGTGCATGTCATGGGTCCGGAGCAGGGGGCCACCCTGCCTGGCATGACCATCGTATGTGGCGACTCCCATACCTCGACTCACGGCGCCTTCGCCGCCCTGGCTCAGGGCATCGGCACCTCTGAAGTGGAACATGTGCTTGCCACCCAGTGCCTGGTGCAGACAAAGGCCCGGAACTTCGAGGTTCAGGTGAACGGTAGCCTTGCGGACGGGGTGTCTGCCAAAGATCTCGTTCTCGCCCTCATCGGCCGCATGGGTACCGCGGGCGCCACCGGCTACACGTTGGAATATCGCGGTGAAGCGGTACGGGCATTGAGCATGGAAGGGCGAATGACCCTGTGCAACATGTCCATCGAGGCGGGCGCAAGGGCCGGCATGGTGGGCGTAGATGACATCACGCTGGAATACGTTCACGGACGGCCGTTGTCTCCGCGCGGGGCCCTGTGGGATCAGGCTGAAGCCTACTGGCGCACGCTGAACTCGGATCAAGGCGCCGTTTTCGACAGCAGCCTCCGACTCGATGCTGCCGATATCGTTCCACAGGTGACCTGGGGCACCTCCCCGGAAATGGTGGTGGGCATCGATGGTGCCACGCCGAACCCGGACGACTGCACGGACGCCCAGGAAGCAGATGGCATCCGTCGCGCGCTTGAATACATGGGGCTGTCCGCCGATCAGCCCGTGACCGAGATTTATCTCGACCGGATCTTCATTGGGTCCTGCACCAACGCGCGCATCGAGGACCTGCGTGCCGCCGCCGCGTTGGTAAAAGGGAAGAAGGTTGCAAAAAATATCAAGCAGGCGCTCATCGTCCCAGGGTCTGGACTCGTCAAGGCGCAGGCGGAAGCGGAAGGCCTGGCACAGATCTTTCTCGATGCCGGTTTCGAGTGGCGCGCAGCCGGGTGCTCGATGTGTCTTGCCATGAATCCGGACCGGCTGATGCCGGGCGAGCACTGCGCCTCCACGTCGAATCGTAATTTCGAGGGCCGTCAAGGCCATGGCGGCCGGACCCATCTGGTGAGCCCGTCCATGGCCGCCGCTGCCGCCGTGAGCGGGCACTTTGTGGATCTGAGGGAGCTGATATGAAGCCGCTCAAGACCGTGACCGGACTCGTCGCGCCTATGGATCGCGCCAACGTGGATACCGACCAGATCATTCCGAAGCAGTTTCTCAAATCCATCCATCGCACCGGATTTGGTGACAACCTGTTTGATGCGTGGCGCTATCTGGATGAAGGGCAGATCGGCATGACGCCCAACGAGCGGCAGATCAATCATGATTTCGTTTTGAATCAGCCGCGCTATCAGGAGGCAAAGATTCTGCTCGCCCGGCGCAACTTCGGCTGTGGCTCCAGTCGCGAGCACGCGGTCTGGGCCCTCTCGGAATTCGGTTTCTGCTGTGTCATTGCCCCCAGCTTTGCCGACATATTTTATGGAAACTGCTTTAAGAATGGATTCTTACCTATTGTTTTAAAAGAAGAAATAGTGGAGGAGCTGTTTAAGCTGGTGGCGGCCCATACTGGGTTCTCGTTGACCGTCGATCTGCCGTCCCAGGAGGTGAGTTTGAGCGACGGCCGCGTCTTCGGCTTCGAAATAGAGGCCAACAGAAAGCGCAGCCTGCTCGGCGGCTTCGACGAGATCGGCCTCACGCTCGCGCACGGAAAAGACATTGAGCGTTTTGAGGCCGCCCATCGGCAGCGGATGCCTTGGCTGTTCAAATCTTAGTTTCGTATTAGGTAGGCTATTCAAGTGCATGATAATAATGAAATATTGGTTCTGCCCGGCGACGGGATAGGGGCAGAGGTCGTGCCGGTGGCGGTAGAGGTGATGAAGCAGGTTGCCAAACGCTTCGGCGTAGCCGTCAGCTTCAGCGAGGCGCTCGTCGGCGGGGTCGCCATCGATCAAACTGGCTCGCCGCTGCCTGAAGAAACATTGACCAAAGCGCTGTCCGCGCGGGCCTTGCTGTTAGGCGCGGTGGGTGGTCCCGCCTGGGACGAGCTGCCGACGCTGGAGCGGCCAGAGCGGGGGCTGCTCGGCCTGCGTTCCGGCCTTTCCCTGTTCGCGAATCTGCGCCCAGCGCTGCTGTTTGCGCCGCTGGCAGAAGCGTCCTCGCTCAAGCCGGAACTGGTGGCCGGGTTGGACATCCTGATTGTTCGTGAGTTGACGGGCGGCATCTATTTCGGAGAGCCCCGCGGCGTGGAAATGCGGAACAACGAACGCTGCGGTTTCAATACCTATGTCTATGCCGAGCATGAGATAGAGCGAATTGCGCGAGTGGCCTTCGAGCTCGCGCAGAAACGCGGCCATCGACTGTGCTCCGTCGACAAGGCGAACGTGCTGGAGGTGACCCAGCTCTGGCGCGAAGTAGTTACTTCGGTAGCGCCCGATTATCCGGACGTCGCGCTCAGCCACATGTATGTGGACAACGCGGGCATGCAGCTGGTGCGGGAACCGAAGCAGTTCGACGTGATGGTCACCGGCAACATGTTCGGGGACATTCTGTCCGATGTAGCCGCCATGCTGACCGGATCCCTGGGAATGCTGCCGTCTGCGTCCCTGGCCGCGGATGGCAGGGGCCTCTACGAGCCTGTGCACGGAACCGCTCCGGACATCGCCGGTCAGGATAAAGCCAACCCTCTGGCGACCATTCTTTCGGTAGCGATGATGTTCCGTTACAGCCTGGATGCGCCTGACGCTGCCGATGCCATCGAGCAGGCGGTGGACCGCGTGCTGGAATCAGGATTCCGCACCGGCGATATCGTCGGCCGCGGAATTCTGGCCGGACAGACGCTCATCGGCACGCGAGCCATGGGCGAGCAGGTGCTTGCCCAAATCGATCAGCTGGAGTCCGCATCATGACCGAGCAGAAGGGGATCAGTCTGGCCATCGCCGGCGCGACCGGTGCCGTCGGCGAGGCGCTGCTGGAGATACTCGAGGAGCGCAAATTTCCCGTCGATAACCTGCACCTGCTGGCCAGCGCCCGGTCGGAAGGTAAGCGGCTGCAATTCCGTGGCAGGGGGATCAGGGTCGAACGCCTGGATCAGTTCGATTTTTCGACCGTTCAGCTTGGGCTGTTTTCTGCCGGCGGTTCTGTCTCGGCGGAGTTCGCTCCCAAGGCGGCGGCAGCAGGGTGTGTCGTCATCGACAACACCTCTCAGTTTCGTTACGAGCCTGATATTCCGCTCATCGTTCCCGAAGTGAACGCGCACCGGATTCCCGAATACTCAAAGCGCAACATTATTGCCAACCCCAACTGCTCCACCATTCAAATGGTGGTCGCGCTCAAGCCTATACATGACAGGGCGCGGATCCGCCGCATCAACGTGGCAACCTATCAGGCGGTATCCGGCGCAGGAACCTCGGCGATCCGGGAGCTTGCCGGCCAGACTGCCAATCTTCTCAACGCCAAGGAGATCGAGAGCAGCGCGCTGCCCAGACAGATCGCCTTCAATGTTATTCCACACATCGACGTCTTCCAGGAAAACGGCTATACGAAGGAAGAAATGAAAATGGTCTGGGAAACCTGCAAAATTCTCGAGGACGACGAAATTCAGGTTAATCCAACCTGCGTGCGGGTTCCCGTTTTCTATGGCCACTCAGAAGCCGTGCACATCGAGACCGAGCGCCATCTGGCCGCGGCGGAAGCTCGCCGGCTGCTCGAAGATGCGCCCGGCGTTTCGGTGGTCGATGATTCGGTAGGCGGGGACTATCCCACTGCGGTGACTCATGCAGCGGGACATGACCCGGTGTTTGTCGGTCGAATTCGTCAGGATATTTCCCATCCTAACGGCCTCAATCTGTGGGTCGTTTCAGACAATGTCCGCAAAGGGGCGGCGCTCAACAGTGTGCAAATTGCCGAACTTCTGTTAGAAACCCTGTAGTAGAATGCGTCACCATCCGAGGCCGGGGTTACCGGAACACGGAAATACAGATGCTCGTGCCGTACCTCGGGCGGAGCAGGGTAGGCTGCAGAGTCGGATGGGGTTCGCACGTTAACGCGAATTGCTGCCATAATTGACACGTAAGCGATTGATACTTGCGAAATTGATACTTACTGCAATTTTTGCCCCTGGCGCCTGAGGTATCGTCTATCGCTGAGGCACATGGATTTGGACTGACGGTGCAAGGGAATGCAGTGGTAAAGACACTGGTCGTCAACGACATCCAACAAATCGATATTCACAGAGGGGCTCGCCTATGATTAGGGAACTGCTCAGTCGTCTGCGTGTGGGCAAAAAAATCTTTGCCACCATCGTACTGACGGGGCTGGCAACACAGGCCTGGGCGCTGGGCCTGGGTGAAATACAGCTCAACTCCGCGCTCAATGAAAAGCTGGAAGCCAGCATAGAGCTCTATGATGCAACTGGCTTGCAACCCACCGAAATCATCGTTTCGATGGCCAGCGCGGATGACTTCGCGCGGGTCGGTGTGGAGCGATTCTTCTTCCTCACGGACATCCGCTTCGAGGTGACCTACGACCGCAACGGCGTCGGTGAGGTCAGGGTTTCCAGCTCTCAACCCATCACGGAACCGTACCTCAATTTTCTCGTGGAAGTTCTCTGGCCCAACGGTCGCCTGTTGAAGGAGTACACGCTGCTCCTTGATCCACCAACCTTTGGCCAGGCGGCAGCTCCCCAGGTGTCCGCCCCTTCGCGAGCGGCCGAGACGGCGTCCAGGGGTGTAATAGACCGGGAGCCGGCGGCTACGAGCGGTACGCAGGTGCAGATGGCCCCAACGGCTGGGCCAGCCGTTGACTCGCCGCTGGATGAAGGCGTGGTGGATGGCGAGTATCGAATGACAGACCGGTCCGACACCCTCTGGGAGATTGCGCTGCAGACACGGCCCTCGTCTCAAGTAACCGTGCAACAGAACATGCTCGCCATCAAGCGGCTGAATCCGGAAGCGTTCCTGCGTGACAACATCAATCTGCTGAAGGCTGGCTACAACCTGCGTTTGCCGTCGGAACGGGAAGCGCTTGCCGTCGACACCGGCAACGCCAACGCGATCGTGGCGCAGCAGAATCAGGACTGGCGGGCCATCAGCCGCGGCGAGAGCGTACCGGAATCCATCGCTTCCGAAGCCTTTCCTTCCCAGGTGGCGGGTGCTGAGGACGCCGATCTGCGAGGTCAGGTAGATGCAACCGCCGAGGCGGGTCGTGAAGAAGCGGCGGCAGAGGTCTCGGAAGGTGAATTGCGGATCGTTGCCGGGCAAGGCGATTCCGCATCGGGAACGGCCGCCGGCGCAGCCGACGACGAGCAGTTGTCCAGCGTCATGGAAGAGCAGGACCGCTTGGCCCGAGAGGTAGACGAACTCACTTACCAGCTAGACCGCGAGAAGGAACTTGCGGCCAATCAGCTCGCGGTCAAGGAGCGACAACTCGACGTCAAGGATCAGCAGATCGCCGAGATGCAGGCTGAAATGGAGCGTGTCCGAGAAGAGCTGAACAAGGCGCAGGCAGCCCCGGACGGGGCACAGAGTCAAAACCAGAGCGCGGCGCAGAAATCTGCACAGCCGTGGTGGCAATCACCTTACGTTCTAGGAGGTGGTGCGGGCGTTCTGATTTTGCTTCTGGCTTACGCATTGATCGCGGCCCGGCGCAGGCGGTCAGAGGATGAAGAGTATTACCCGGAAGAAGCCGAAGCGGACGAGCTTTCGGCGTTTGTCGAAGAGCCGGAGGAGGCTTACGCCGAGGAGACTCAGGAAGCGGAACTCGAGTCGGACGAATACGAAACGCCGATAGTCACCGCCGACGCGGATTCGGAGTCGCAGGCTCAGGGTTCTGAGACCAGCGACGTGATCGGCGAAGCGGACATTTATATTGCCTACGGGCGGTATCCTCAGGCCATCTCTCTGCTGCTTGGCGTGCTCGCCGAAGATCCCGGTCGAAACGACGTGCGCTTCAAGCTGCTCGAGCTTTATGCCGAGACCCGCGATCGCGCCGGGTTCGATGAGCACATGGCAGAACTGCTGGAACGCTGTGACGATGAAGAAGCGCTGCTGTCGGCCCGAGAGCTCGCCCAGCAGTTCGGTGACGAAGATCAGTCGCAGGCTCCAGCCGATGATGCGGCCGAAGCTGAACTCGAGGCCGGATTTGATGAATCCGGAGCAGACGACGATCTTGAAAATCTGCTGGAGGACGTTGCGGAGGATGACACTCTGGACGTCACCACCGCTGAAGCCGCGACGGCCGAGCTGGAAGCCCTCGATACCGAAGATGTCGAGGCGTTGACTGATGCCACTGCAACGTCGATGGCGAGTGCGGAAATCGCCGAGAGCGCTGAAGAGACAAAACAAAGCGCTGACCTCGATACCACGCTGGATTTTGAGCTGGAGCTGGACGAAAAAACGCCGGAGGAGGATTCCGAGGCCGCGGCCGAAACGGTTAGCGAAGGGGCCGGCGATCAGTTGGGTGGCGATCTCGGCATCGATTTCAAGCTGGAGGACGAAGCTGCCAACGGCGTAGCCGACGAGCTGGAAGCGACCCCCGGTGACGAGGATCTGGGGCCCGGTCTGGATGCTGAGCTTCCCGATCTGGATGACGTGGAGCTGGATCTGGATCTCGGCTCAGAGAGCGCGGCTGAGGAAGACGAGTTCGACTTTGGTGACGAAGCAGACGTAGCGACCACCAAGCTGGATCTTGCGAGAGCCTATATAGACATGGGCGATGAAGATGGCGCCCGGGACATCCTCAACGAGGTGCTGTCTGAAGGTAACTCCGAGCAGCAGCAGCAGGCTCAGACGATGCTAGACGACCTCTGATACCCCGCTGGATCTGTGAAAGTCGCACTGGGGCTCGAATACGATGGCAGCGCTTTCAGCGGGTTCCAGATTCAGCGCAATGCGCCGTCGGTACAGCAGGCGCTTGAAACGGCGCTGACGCGCATCGCCGCTGAGCCGATCCGGATTGCCGCGGCTGGGCGCACCGATAGCGGCGTTCATGCCACGGGCCAGGTGGTCTCCTTTTCCAGCCCCGTTTCACGCCCTCATTCTGCCTGGCTGCGCGGTGTCAATGCGCTGACCCCGGATGCGGTGAAAGTCTGCTGGGCAAGACAGGTCGAAGAGGATTTCCACGCCCGGTACTCGGCCGTCTCGAGGCGCTATCAGTATCTGTTCTACGAAGCGGAAGCCCCGTCCCCGCTTCTCTTCCGTCGCGCTGTCAGAGCTCGCAAGCTGGACGACGAAGCCATGCACCGGGGGGCACGGACCCTGCTCGGGGAGCATGACTTCTCGGCCTTTCGGGCGGCGGGATGTCAGTCCCGTTCGGCTCATCGCCGTGTGCACAGCATCGGGGTGCACAGAGCCAACAGCCTGATAATTCTCGATATCACTGCCAACGCATTTCTGCTGCACATGGTGCGCAATATCGCCGGTGTGCTGCAGCAGGTGGGTGAAGGTGTTGTCCCAGCCAGCTGGGTGGGGGAGCTGCTTGAAACCAGGGACCGGCGTCTCGCCGGCCGCACGGCACCGCCCGAGGGCCTGTATCTGGTGTCGGTTCAATACCCCGACTGCGACTTCCCCGGTGCTTCACCTCCCGCCCTGCTGAGAGCGCTGGGAGGCTTGGACCGGTTCGTCTGACTCCGTTAGACTACGCGCCTCCCGTAAGGGCCGTCGTCTGCACGCGCAGCTAGTTTTAGGCGCTCTCATCAAGTGACCACCAGGATAAAAATCTGTGGCATCACCCGGCAGCAGGATGCCGATGCCGCAGTGGATGCCGGCGCGGATGCGCTGGGTTTGAACTTCGCGGCGGAAAGCCCGCGTCGCGTGTCTGTGCAAGACGCGGCCCGGAAGACGCCCGAAGAGTGCGCGCGCTACGGAATGCCGTTCATGAAAGTGTTCCGGGTTCGTGGCGCGTTGGATATGGCAGCGCTCGAGGCGGCTTACCAGGGAGCCTGCTGTTTTCTGCTGGATGCCTACGTACCCGGCGTCTCCGGTGGTACTGGCAAGCATTTCGATTGGCGCTTCTGGCCGCAGACGGCGAACAAAAAGCTGGTGCTGGCCGGAGGTCTGACCCCCGAGAACGTGGCGCAGGCGATCACTCAAACCCGACCCTGGGCTGTAGACGTCAGCGGCGGCGTGGAAGGCGCGACAAAAGGTGAGAAAGATGCGCAGCTCATTGGCAGATTCATAAGCGAGGTAAGGCGTGCAGGGAGCTAACAGATACGATGAACCTTCAGCTGGCCATTTCGGCGAGCACGGTGGCCGGTACGTTGCCGAAACGCTCATGCATGCGCTGGATGAGCTGGAAGCGCTCTACGATGAGGCAAAGCGTGATCCTGAATTCCGCCTGGAACTGCAGCGTGATCTCGAGCATTTCGTCGGCCGCCCTACGCCCCTTTATTTTGCCGAACGATTAACCCGCGAGCTCGGCGGGGCACAACTTTATCTCAAACGGGAAGACCTCAATCATACGGGCGCGCATAAGGTAAACAACACCGTTGGTCAGGCGTTGCTGGCAAAGCGCATGGGTAAGCCGCGGATCATCGCCGAGACCGGCGCCGGTCAGCATGGCGTGGCTACGGCCACGGTGGCTGCGCGGCTGGGTCTGGAATGTCGGGTCTACATGGGCGCCGAGGACATCAAGCGCCAGAGCCTGAACGTGTATCGAATGAAGCTCCTGGGTGCGGAGGTCGTTCCGGTGCTTTCGGGTTCCAGAACGCTTAAGGACGCGCTCAACGAAGCCATGCGCGACTGGGTCTCAAACGTCGACAGCACCCATTACATCATTGGTACCGTGGCCGGGCCTCATCCCTATCCCGCGATGGTGAGAGATTTTCAATCCGTGATCGGTCAGGAGGCTCGCGCCCAGTGCCTGCAGGCTCTGGGGCGGCTGCCCGATGTTCTGGTGGCCTGTGTGGGTGGAGGGTCCAACCGATGCGGAGGTGCGTCTGGTGGGCGTGGAGGCAGCCGGGCTCGGTCTGGAAACCGGGCGCCACGCCGCTCCGCTCAACGCGGGGCGCGTGGGGGTTCTGCACGGTAACCGGACCTATCTGATGGAAGACGATGACGGCCAGATCATCGAGACGCATTCCATATCAGCGGGGCTCGACTACCCGGGCGTTGGTCCGGAGCACGCGTATCTCAAAGACATCGGCCGCGCTGAATACGATGCGGTGACGGACGACGAAGCCATGGATGGGTTTCGCCTGCTCAATCGATGCGAGGGCATTCTTCCAGCCCTGGAAAGCAGCCACGCCATCGGCTGGGTCATGAAGCATGCGGCGGGCCTGGGGCCGGACCGGATCGTGGTGATCAACCTGTCGGGTCGTGGGGACAAAGATATTCTCACTGTGGCGGAACTGGACGGCATCGAACTGTGAGCCGCCTGGATAGTCGCCTCGCGGAGATTCGCCAGGCCGACCGGAAGGCGCTGGTAACTTTCATCACCGCCGGCGATCCGGCGCCTGAGATCACCGTGCCCGCATTGCACGCGCTGGTGCGAGGTGGAGCCGATGTGCTGGAGCTTGGTATTCCGTTCTCTGATCCGGAAGCGGAGGGCCCCACCATTCAAGCCGCGTCGGAGCGCGGCCTTGCTCAGGGTATGACGCTGCGCAAAGTGCTGGAGCTCGCGTCTGCTTTCCGCGAGCAGGATTCCCATACGCCAGTGGTGCTGATGGGGTACTTCAACTCGATTCTGGCCATGGGTTGTGTGCGCTTCGCGGCTGCCGCAGCCGCCAGTGGGGTCGATGGCCTGATCATGGTGAACCTGCCGCCGGAAGAGTCCGCGCAGCTCAAGGGGCCGCTGGATGAGCAGGGGATCCGCATGATATTCCTGGTTGCGCCTACCACCACCGAGTCCCGGGCACGGAAAATCATAGAAAGCGCGTCCGGTTTTCTCTACTACGTTTCGTTGAAAGGAACCACCGGCTCCGGAAACCTGGATGCCGGGGCGGTGGGTGAAAAGCTGGTCTGGCTCAGAGAATTGACCCCTCTGCCGCTGCTGGTTGGGTTCGGCATCAAGGATGGCGCTGACGCCCGTGCCGTCTCCACATTTTCAGACGGCGTCGTAGTCGGCAGCGCGCTTGTGGATACCATGGCCCGCCAGAGTGCCGACCCCGCGGCGATACCCGATGCCCTCGCCGCGCAGGTTGAGGAAATACGTCTCGCCCTGGATCAGCCCCCGGCCTAACGATGGCACCGCAGACCCTCGCCCAGTGGCTGCGTTACGTGGAAGCGCTGCACCCCGCGCAGATCGAGCTGGGTCTGGAGCGCGTTACCGCCGTTGCCTGCGAGCTGGGTCTTGAACCGCCGGGCTTTACGCCCGCACCGCGTTCGATCATTGTGGCGGGCACCAACGGGAAGGGCTCCACCTGCATGTTTACCGAAGCGCTGCTGCGGGGGGCCGGTCTCCGGGTGGGTTCGACGCTGTCGCCGCATCTGCATCGTTTCAATGAGCGTGTCCGAATCGACGGGGAACCGCTGGGAGATGCCACGCTCAGCCGGGCTTTCTCGCGGGTGGAAGCTGCGCGCGGCGACGTGCCGCTGACGTACTTTGAATATTCTGCCCTCGTTGCCCTGGATTGCTTCCGTCGCGCCGGAGTAGACGCGGCGATTCTCGAGGTGGGCCTGGGCGGGCGCCTGGACGCCTTCAACCTGGTATCTGCAGATGTTGCCGCGATTACCAGCATTGGCCTCGATCATCAGGAATACCTGGGCGATGACCTGGAGGGCATAGGCAGGGAGAAGGCGGGTGTCATGCGCCAGGGGCAGTCGGTGATTGTTGGCGAGCGGGTCACCCGATCCGTTGTTGAGCACGCGGCAAGCCTCGGCTGTAACGTTCGCCGTGCGGGTCATGACTTCCATATCGATAAAAATTCTGAAGGCTGGGAGTACCGGGGTGCTGCAGGCCGCTTTGAAGCCCTGCCATGGGGCCGGCTGGCCCCCGAAAACTGCGCGCTCGCGATCGAGATCGCCAGCTGCTTTGTGCAGCTCGACGACACCGTCGTCCGCGCCGCGCTGCGCGAGGCGAGCCTGGCGGGGCGCTTCGATGCCCGGTCGTTTCAGGGCCGGCTGCTGCTTCTGGACGTTGCGCACAATCCTGCCGGTGCGTGCTTTCTGCGTCGCCAGATCGAGACCCGCTATCCGGGACGCCGTTTTTCCGTCCTGCTGGGCATGCTCGCGGACAAAGACCCTGCCGGTGTGGTTGAAGCGCTGGCGCCGGTTGCGGAGAGGTGGATTTGCGTGCCAACCCAGGGCGATCGCGGCCTGTCGTCCGAGGCCCTTGCCGCGCGTCTGCCGGCGGAGCTGAAGCCCGTAGCCGCCGCTGATGTCCTGAGGGCCCTGAATCTGGCGCTTTCGTCATCCGCGCTGGAGGATGGTATTCTCGCCGTCGGCTCGTTCAACCTGGTTGAACAGACGATCGACTGCCTGGAATCAGCTACGCACCTGGATCCGACCTCGCGGGATATGGCGTGAACGGTAGACGCACTTGAAAGAACAGACCCGTTATCGCGTGACTGGCAGTCTCTTCCTGCTGGCGGTTGCGGTCATCGGGTTGCCCATGCTGTTTGACGGCGCAGGGTTGCCGGCCCGGGAGCTGCCGCCGATGAGCGACGAGCAGCCGTTGCCGGAGGTCACCCTCATTCGGGAAGAGCCTCAGCGCAGTGACTTCATCGCACGGATAGACGAGCTGCGAGCCGCTGTGGACGAAGACGGGTTTCAAACGGACAGCGATACCCGGTTCGGCGAGCCGGTGCTCCTGCCGCCGACCGAAGAAGCAGATGTCTGGGCGGTGCAGGTGGCGAGCTTCGGCGAGCCGGAGAATGCCCGGGATTTTCGGACACGATTGCGGCAGGACGGCTACGAGGCCTTCATCTCCACGGCGAAGTCCGACGGTTCAGTCCGCAACAGAGTGGCCGTTGGGCCGCTTCTGAATCGGCAACAGGCGCAGACCCTGCTGAGCGAGCTCTCGGCACGGTACCAGGTGGAGGCGCGTCTGGTGGCTTTCGCAAACTGAGATCCAGCCTTGCCAACTGCGGACATCATCATTCTCCTGGTCGCATTGCTCTCAGCAGCCATTGGGCTGCTTCGCGGGTTGCTCAAAGAGGTGCTGTCCCTTGCATCCTGGCTTGCAGCATTTCTTCTCTCCCTGTATTTCGCCCCGGTCCTGGCAGACCGCCTCGGCGCCGTGCTGGACGATCACTCGATTCGTCTGGTTCTGGGATTCATCCTGGTATTCGTCGTGGTCCTGATCGGGGGCAGTCTGCTCCAGTGGTTGGTATCCAGAGCCGTACAGAGCACGGGACTGTCCGGCACCGATCGTTTTCTGGGCTTTCTTTTTGGCAGCGCACGGGGTGCGCTTGCCTGTATCATTGGGCTCATAGCGCTTCGACCGTTCGCGGAAGGGGCGGACTGGTGGCAGGCCTCGGTACTGATAGCAGATCTTCTGGCTTTCGAGGATGAAGTTCTGAACCTGCTTGGCAAGGCCACCGAGTGGGTTTCCGAGATCGATCTCAAGAGGGACCTTTAGGCATGTGTGGCATCGTCGGCATCGTCAGCCAGAATCCTGTCAACCAGCAGATTTACGACGCGCTCACCGTTTTGCAGCATCGCGGCCAGGACGCGGCGGGCATGGTGACCTCGGATGGCAGGAAGCTGCATCTGCGAAAAGGTAACGGGCTGGTACGCGACGTCTTCCACCAGCAGCACATGGTGCGGCTGGTGGGTAACTTCGGAATCGGTCACGTCCGCTATCCCACGGCCGGATCCTCCAGCTCCGCCGAGGCCCAGCCGATGTACGTTAATTCACCCTATGGAATTACCCTGGCGCACAACGGCAACCTTACCAATGCCGACAGCCTGCAGGCGGACCTGTTTCGCGGAGATCTCCGTCACGTCAACACCGACAGCGACTCCGAAGTTCTGCTGAACGTGTTCGCCCACGAGTTGCAACAACTGCGCGCGCACTCGCCAGAGCCTGAGGATATTTTTGCTGCTGTGCGGGGCGTGCATGAGCGCTGCAGGGGAGCTTACGCGGCTGTCTCCATGATCATAGGCGTGGGTATCGTCGCGTTCAGAGATCCTTTCGGCATCCGGCCTCTGGTTTTCGGTAAGCGCGCCGGCGAAAACGGCGATGAGTACATGATCGCCTCGGAAAGCGTGGCGCTGGATATTCTGGGGTTCGAGCTTGTCCGGGATGTCGCTCCGGGCGAATGCATCTATGTGACGAATGACGGTCAGCTGCATACCCGGGTCTGTGCGGAACGTACGCAGCTGTCGCCCTGCATCTTCGAGTACGTCTACCTGTCGCGCCCCGATTCCATTATCGACCAGGTATCGGTCTACAAGTCCCGCCTGCGGATGGGTGAGCATCTGGCCGAGCGGATTCTCGAACGATTTCCGGACAGTAAGCACGACATCGATGTGGTGATACCCATCCCCGATACGGGTAGAACCGCCGCGCTGCCACTTTCTCACCAGCTGAACGTGAAATACCGCGAAGGGTTCATCAAGAACCGCTACATCGGCCGGACTTTCATCATGCCGGGCCAGAGCCAGCGACAGCACTCGGTCAGGCAGAAGCTCAACGTCATCGAGCTGGAGTTCAAGGGCAAGAACGTGTTGCTGGTAGACGATTCCATCGTCCGGGGCACGACCATCAAGCAGATCATCCAGATGGCCCGGGAAGCCGGCGCTCGGAAGGTTTATATGGCATCCGCTGCCCCTGCAGTGCGCTATCCGAACGTTTACGGCATCGACATGCCGACCCCTGACGAGTTCGTTGCCCACAATCGCACCGAAGCCCAGGTCGGCGAGCTAATCGGGGCCGATATGCTGATTTATCAGCAGATTGATGATCTGATCATGAGCGCGCGGGAAGGAAACGTGGGCATCGTGAATTTCGATTGTTCGGTGTTCGATGGGAAATACGTGACCGGGGACATAGACGATGGTTACCTGGAGCGTCTATCGTTACATAGAAGTGACGAGATGAAAAAACGCCGTGACGCCGAAATCAGCAACGATTCCACGGTCATCGAGCTCCACAACCACGCGTGACGTGAAAGATCAGGTCCAGGCTCTGCTCGGCGCGCTGAACGGCGTTCTGCTTGGCAAAGAGGGGCAGATCAAGCTCGCTCTGGCCTGTCTCCTAGCCCGTGGTCATCTGCTTATCGAAGACCTGCCCGGCATGGGCAAAACCCTTCTGTCCCACGCGCTTGCCAAGGTGCTCGGGCTGACCTACAACCGCATCCAGTTCACCAGCGACGTGCTGCCATCCGACATCATCGGCGTATCGGTTTTCAATCGCGACAGCGGAGATTTCCGGTTTATCGAGGGGCCGCTGTTTGCCCAGGTGGTATTGGCGGACGAGATCAATCGCGCGACGCCCAAGAGCCAGAGCGCGCTGCTGGAAGCCATGGAAGAGGGCCAGGTCACGGCCGATGGGCTTACCAGAGCGCTGCCGGATCCTTTCTTCGTCATTGCGACGCAGAATCCGGTGACTCAGACCGGTACCTTTCCGCTGCCGGAATCGCAGCTGGATCGCTTTCTCATGCGTATCGAGCTCGGCTACCCGGAACCGGACGCCGAACGCGAGCTGCTCAGAGGGGGAGACAAGCGCCGCGAGCTCGGTAGCCTGGCGCCTCAGCTGGATGCCGACGGCCTGCAGTCGCTGCAGAATGCGGTAGACGACATCCGGGTGTCCGATCCGCTCATCGAGTACATTCAGCGCCTCGTTGCGCACAGCCGTCACGGCGCCGAGTTCGCTTTCGGCCTTTCACCGCGAGGAGCGCTGGCGTTGCTTCATGCAGCCCGAGCCTGGGCTTTGCTGCACGATCGAAGTCACGTCGTGCCCGAGGACGTGCAGGCGGTGCTGCCCAGCGTGGTGGAACATCGGCTTCGGGAAGCTGCCGACTACGCCGGTCACGGTGGTGGCGCGCTCGCGCAGAAACTGCTTTCCGGTGTCGATGTCGTAGGCTGAGCGGGCCGTGGACGCCACTGCTGCAGATTCGGAATCCAGCTTTCTTGGCCAGCGTTTCGGCCGCTGGCTCGACCGAAGAATACCGCCAAGCCCTCAGATCACGCTTTCCCAGAGAAATATCTTCATCTTTCCGACCCGCACTGGATTTGCATTCGGCGGGCTCATCGCTTTGCTGGTGCTGGCTGCCATCAACTATCAGGCGAGCCTGGTCTACGGCGTTGCCTTCCTGCTGGGAAGCACATTTCTGGTCACCATCCTCTACACCTTCCGTAATCTCTCCGGCCTTCGGCTCGAGCTGGCAGGGGCCCGGGCGGGTTTCGTCGGCGAAGACATCGAGTTCACGCTGCGCATGGTCAGGCCTCAGGGTCGGGGCAGAGAGGGCATTCAGCTTGGATGGCCCGACGGCATCGTTCAGTGGGCGGAGCTCTACGAGCAGGAAGCGGATACCGTGCGCCTGTACGTCAAAGCGCACGCGCGTGGTTATCTGGATCCTGGCCGCCTGCTGGTGGAGACTTACTACCCGCTGGGTCTCCTCCGCGCCTGGACCTGGGTGGACCTGGATGCAAGGGCGCTGGTGTATCCGCTTCCGCTGTTCCAGGAGTTTCCTGCGACCGTCTCAGGCCGTCGGGATGAAGGAGAGCTCATTGATCCTCAGGGCAGCGAGGACTTCACCGACATCAAAGGCTACCAACGCGGAGATCCGGTGAAGCACATCATCTGGCGCTCCTATGCCAGGGGCGGCGAGCTGATGGTAAAGCGCTACGCGAGCTACGTGGAGCCGAGGCTCTGGCTGGACATGGAAAGTGTGGCCGGTGACGTCGAGGAGCGTCTGAGCAGATTGACGGGTATGGCGTTGACCGCTTCGCGCCGTGAGCTTGAATTCGGGCTGCGTCCGGGAGCCCAGGAAATCAGCCCCGGCGTGGGCGAAGCCCACCTTGAACGGGTGTTGCGGTCGTTGGCACTGTATGGCGTCTCCTGAAACACAGCTTCAGACTGCCGCCCCGAGCCGGGCGGAAAGCGGCATCGACTACCAGATTCCGCGCAACAGCCTCGCGCTGCTCATGGTCGCGCAGGCGGTGGTTATTCTGCCTTTTCTGCAGCAGCTGTCGCCGGGCATCATTGCCGTGGGATTGTTCTGCGGTTACTGGCGGACTGGCGTTTATCAGGGCCGATGGGATTACCCCAAACGCTGGGTGAAGCTGCTGCTGGTGGTGGCATCCGTCGCCGGAGTCGCCTTGTCCGGCGTCGGCTCGTTCAGCCTCGAGGCCGCCGCCTCGCTGCTCATCCTGGCCTTTGCTCTGAAGCTGATCGAAATGAAGAGTCGGCGAGACGCCTATCTGGTGATCTTTCTGGGTTACTTCATCATTGCCACCCAGTTTCTGTTCGAGCAGAGCATCGCGATCGCCGCCTATCAGCTGGGCGCCGCCATCGTGGTGACTGCCGCCATGGTCGGCATGAACCAGCTCATCAGTCGGGTGCGACCGCTGGGTTCGCTGCGCCTCGCAGGCAGCCTTGTGCTGCAGGCGCTGCCGTTCACCATCGTGCTGTTCCTGTTCTTTCCTCGAATCGCGCCGCTTTGGACGGTCCCGCTTCCCGGCGCGTCGAAAACCGGTCTCAGTGATCGCATGACGCCAGGCGATGTCGCTCAGCTGACGCGCTCTGATGAGCTTGCTTTTCGTGTGGTTTTCGACGGATCCGTACCCGCCGGCCGCGATCTCTACTGGCGCGGTCTGGTCTATTCGAGCTTCGTAGCCGGGACCTGGACCGTTGGGCGCAGTCTCCCCGACTGGTCCGCTGAGCCCCTTCCGCCGGAGGACGCCGATGCGATCAGCTACGAAGTTCTGCTCGAGCCCACTCAGCGAGAGTGGCTGTTCGCGCTGGAGACGCCGCAGTCGCGTTCACCCGCCGCTTACCTCACGAGGGATTATCTTCTGCAATCCAGAGATCCGGTGCTTTCGGTGTTCCGCTACCAGGCAAGGTCTTTTTCCGGTTGGAACATGGACCCCGAACTGTCCGATTCCCTGCGGCAGCGGGAAACGTGGCTGCCGAGGGCGGACAACCCGCGAATTCGTGCGTTTGCCGCTCAGCAGTTCGCAACCTCGGGCAGCGTAGAAGGGTTTGTCGGGTCCGTTCTGGCGCGGATCCGGGACCAGGATTTCTTTTATACCCTCAGCCCCCCGCAGCTGCCACGAGAGAACAGCATCGACGAGTTCTGGTTCAATACCCGTCGTGGTTTCTGCACCCACTATGCCGGGGCCCTGGTCTTCATGCTGCGTTCGGTGGGCGTTCCTGCCCGCATGGTGGGGGGTTATCAGGGTGGAGAGGTCAATCCCATCTCCGGCCACGTCATCGTCCGTCAGTACGATGCGCACGCCTGGGTCGAGTACTGGTTGCCGGGAACCGGTTGGCAGCGGGTGGATCCTACATTTGCCGTTGCCCCTGCAAGGATAGAAGAAGGTCTGAGTGCCGCGTTGTCGGCAGAAGACAGGGCGAGCCTGTCGGCTTTCACCAGTGCCCGGTTCGGCGGCTGGGTCATGGTAAGCGACTTGCTTTTTTGGGCGGACTCGCTGGAACACCGCTGGAACCTCTGGGTGGTTGGCTATGACGGCCAGCTGCAGAGCGGCGTGCTGAAGAATCTGCTCGGTGAGGTGACTTCCGCCCGTGTGGGGGCGGCGATTCTGATCGGTGGCGGGGCGACCGTCGGCCTGGTTGCTTTGTCGCTTTTCTGGCGTCGCCGACCGCTTCGGCGACATCCGGTGGAAAAACTGTTCGGCCGGTTCTGCGAGGCGCTGGCGGGATATGGGTGGCAGCGGGCACCGGCCGAGAGCCCGGGCGTGTTCCTGACCAGGGTCGCGGAGCAGGGCGGGTTGTCGAGGGAGCAGACCGAGCCGGTGATCGCTGAGATTAACCGTCTGCTGTACAATCCTGGAACAGACTGGGACGGTCGAGATCTGCGGCATCTGCGCGTGCAGCTCAGCAGGCTCAGGTTCCATCTGGCATTTTCTAACGCGCGCTGAATCTGACTCGCTGAAAAATGGACCGCATGCTCAAACGAAGCCCGTGCGTGGGCATCTGCTCAACGACCTATGGCGACCTGGTATGTCGGGGCTGCAAGCGCTTCGCTCATGAAATCGTGCAATGGAACGGTTTCGAGGAAGGCCAGCGACAGCTGGTATGGCAGCGTCTTCTGGCCATTCGAGAGGGGACCGTCCGGGATTTCCTGCAACTGATCGATGAACCGGCGCTGCGTTCCCGTGCCAATGCGCTGAATGTTTTTGAAGCGGATGCTTACGATGCCTTTAATCTGGCCTATGAGGTGCTGCGGCGATTGCAGAGGCGGCCTGCAGATCTTGCTGAAGTAGGGCTGGGCCTGCACGCCCATCAGAAGCAGGGGCTGGATGCGGAGAATGTTCCGCGAGCGCTGCTAGAGCGAATCGATCGTGAGTTCTACCAGCGTTCCGTGGCCCACTACGAGCGCAGCTTCCGTACGCTGGCTCATTGAGCACGCTGCGAGCCTGGCCGGAATGACCCGATGAACGGCGATAAGGCATCCGCCGCTACCCGGTCCGGCGACCGGGGGAAAACCCTGCCGGGTCAGCTGGCCACGATCCGTGATTTCCTGGGTTGCCCCACGCCTGTGGCCTGGTTCGCAGAGGCAGCAAAAAGACTCCCGGAGCTGCTCATCGATCACGCCAACTGCGAGAAAAAGGCCGCCGGAACCGCGCTCAGCCTGCTTTATCGCTACGTCGACCGTCCGGCGCTCTTGCACCGGCTCTCACGTCTCGCCAGGGAGGAGCTGCGTCACTTCGAGCAGGTGCTGGCCGCCATGGATCGCCACGACGTCCGCTACGTTCACCTTTCTCCCAGTCGTTATGCCGCGGGTTTGCGGGCTCTGGTTCGTTCCGGAGAACCCGGCCGATTAGTGGATACGCTGCTCGTTGGCGCCATCGTCGAAGCGCGATCCTGCGAGCGATTTTCCGGGCTGATTGCCGTTCTTCCGCCTGATCTAGCGGAGTTTTACGAGGCTTTGCTGGCATCTGAAGCTCGCCACTTCAAGCACTACCTCGAGCTTGCGGAGCTCTACGCGCAGGAGCCTGTCGACGGGCGGCTGGCTGTGCTGCTGGCAGCGGAGGCCCGACTGATTGCAGAGCCCGACGATCAGTTCAGATTTCACAGCGGCTTGCCAGCGGGAAGCAGCGCAGACTCAGCTCACCCGATGACGCTTCCTTGATCGCCCAACCGCAGCGCGCCCAGGCGCCGAGCACGTAGCGGCGACCCCACGGGTGAAGGTGCACCCCCGAGAAACGTCCATGATGTTTTCCGGCTTGTTGGCGTTGCTTGCCTTGCTTTGGGCGCGCATGGCGGCCGCCATCTCCCGGCGCTCCTGCAGCGAGCGCTCGAGGATGCCCTGCTGCCAGGCCGGCGAGCGCAGCAGGGCCCGCAATTCCTGGTAGTCCTTGTCTTCGGTGCAGAAAGCGTCGCCGTGGCTGAGAAGCGTCCCGTTCTCCAGCCGGAAAGGGTCAGGTAGCAGCCGGCAACCCGTGGTGGTCTCGAACGCCGTGCCGAACAGGAAATCACGATTGCCGGCCATCGCGTAAACGGGGATTCTCGTCGAGGCCGCTGCAAGAACCTTGGTCAGGCTGCGCGCCAGCGGTCCATCATCGTCGTCGCCGATCCAGACTTCGCACAAGTCCCCCAGAAGAAAGATCTCATCTACTCGCCTGCTTTCCCGGTCGAGCATTCGAGAGAACGCTTGAAACTGGAGGCTCTCGGGAGTCTCCAGGTGCAGGTCAGAGACAAAAAGCCGGGTCACCGTGCCTCCTCATGGGTTTCCTGTTCCCGGAGCTCGGCTGGCGTCGAGCGCTTCCGCAGCGGTCAGGGTATTCTGCAGCATGGCAACCCGCGTCATGGGGCCGACCCCGCCGGGCACCGGCGTTATCCAGCTTGCCCGCTCGACCGCTTCGTCGAAGGCGATATCTCCGCGCAGCTTGCCGTTGGCATCGCGGGTAATGCCTACGTCGATGACGATTGCCCCGGGTTTGATCCAATCCCCGGGGACCAGCCCCGGCTTGCCCACCGCCGACACGACTATGTCAGCGGACCCGACGGCGCCCCGCGTGTCCCGGGAAAACTTGTGGGCCGTCGTCACCGTGCATCCCGCCAGCAGAAGCTCCAGACCCATGGGCCGTCCGACGTGATTCGACGCGCCGATGACGGTCGCATCCAGACCGCGTATGGGAACGTCCGTATGCTCCAGGAGGAGCATGACGCCCTTGGGGGTGCAGGAGCGAAGGGCGGGTCGGCGCAACGCCAGTCGGCCGATGTTGTAAG
The DNA here is from genome assembly GCA_947258825.1 of uncultured Pseudomonadales bacterium. Taxonomy (GTDB): domain Bacteria; phylum Pseudomonadota; class Gammaproteobacteria; order Pseudomonadales; family Azotimanducaceae; genus UBA7803. The sequence continues at coordinate 16,591 of CAMYJX010000063.1, read as the reverse complement.
GATGATGGCCGTCCACGTCTTTCGCCGGATCGATCCGGTCGATGACTCTGGCGGCATCAATGTGAGAAGGCAGCGGCAACTGCACCAGAATGCCGTCGATTCGGGCATCCCGATTCAGATCGACAACCCTTTCTTCGAGTTCCTCCTGAGTAATGTTTGCGGAAAGGTGCTGTACGTTTGAGTGGTACCCCACCTCCTCGCAGTCTCTGCGTTTGTGCTTCACATAAATTTCGGAAGCGGGATCGTTGCCGACCAGAAGTACCGCGAGCCCTGGGGTGCGCAAACCTTTCGAAGTCCGTTGCTGGACGAGCTGGCCGATCTCCTGACGCAAGTCTTTGGATATGGAGTTGCCATTGAGAATCCGTGCGGCCATCGCTTTCCCCCGGTCGAGGAGCGCATTCTACATGCTGGCGGGCTTTTGGGAGGGTTGCTGGCTCGGTTCGTCGGCGCCAGCGAGGCCCTAAGGTGCCAGCATGGGCTTGTCCCCCGCGCCGCCGCGGCGCCCGTGCGGCGCCGGCGCGGTTTGACGCCCCCCGATGGCCTCAGTATCATCGCGCGGTTTTTCAGCGACCCGTCGGGGTATAGCGCAGTCTGGTAGCGCGCCTGCTTTGGGAGCAGGATGTCGGGAGTTCGAATCTCTCTACCCCGACCACTTCTCGAAGCGAGCGGCAGGTACCAACGAAGCGGAACCCCGGCCTTTAATCGCACAGGCTGGTAAAGGTATCTGGCGCCGATGTCCCGCCGGCCCAATGCGCCCGTAGCTCAACTGGATAGAGCATCGGCCTTCTAAGCCGACGGTTGAAGGTTCGAGTCCTTCCGGGCGTACCAGCTGGGGGTACCAGCCGGGCTTACGGAAAGGCCACGTATCGGGCGCTAGGGCATAACGGTTATCATATCCGCTCGGCGGGTTTCAGCAGGCAGGGTTCAACACATCGAAAAGGTTCGCTCCGGATCGGGTCGATCCAATTTCAGTCACTGGTGGGCGTAGCTCAGTTGGTAGAGCTCCGGGTTGTGATCCCGGCGGTCGTGGGTTCGAGCCCCATCGTCCACCCCATTTCACTCATCATCTGAACGTCGAAAATTAGCAACATGCAGATTTCAATCGAAACCACCTCCGGTCTGGAGCGCCGCCTGACCATCTCCGTACCTTCGGAGACCTTTGAGGCTCAGATCTCCGATCGTCTTGGTGAGGCCGCGGGAAAGGTGCGGCTTCCGGGTTTTCGGCCAGGTAAGGTTCCGATGAAGGAGGTTCGTCGCCGCTACGGTCCTGCAGTTCGAGCCGAGGTTGCCAGCGAGTTGATGCAGTCCAGCTTTTTCGAGGCGGTACAGCAGGAGGATCTATCCCCGGCGGGCCAGCCCAGCCTGGAAGTGGTGAAGATGGATCCCGGCATCGATTTCGAGTTCACGGCTACTTTCGAAGTCTTCCCCACCGTAGAATTAGCCGATCTCTCCCGAGCGAACATCAAGCAACCCGAAGCCGAGATCACCGAGCAAGATCTCGAGACCATGATTGAGCAGCTGCGCGATCAGCGGAAAACCTGGGAAGACCTGGACCGCCCGGCTCAGGAAGGGGATCAGGTGACCCTGGATTTCGAGGGGCGTCTGGACGGTGAAGTTTTTGAAGGCGGGGTTGCGGAGGATACGACCTTTGTCCTGGGCGCGGGACAGATGATCGATGATTTCGACAAGAACGTTTCCGGCATGACTGCGGGTCAGGAAGGACAGTTCGACGCGACCTTTCCCGATGACTACCGCGCCGAGGAGCTGCGAGGGAAAACGGTCACGTTTTCGGTGAAAATAAAGAAAGTTGCAGAGTCTCGGCTGCCGGAGCTTGACGATGAATTTTTCAAAGGCTTTGGTGTCGAAGAGGGCGGCCTGGAAGCGTTTCGAGCCGATGTTCGTGAGAACATGCAGCGTGAAATGGAGTCTGCCACGCGCAACCAGCTCAAAAGCCAGGTTATGGACCGGCTCAGCGATCTGCACGAGGTCGCCTTGCCCTCAGCCATGGTCGACCGTGAGATCGATGTTTTACGTCAGCAGATGCTGCAGCAGTTCCAGATGTACGGTGCCCAGGGCTCTCAGCCGGAATTACCAGGCGAGCTGTTTCAGGAGCAGGCGGAGCGACGCGTCAAAGTAGGGCTGGTCGTCAACGAGATTGTCTCTTCCCAGAGCCTTCAGGTGGATCCGGAAAAGGTCCGGGAACGTATTCAGACTCTTGCAGAAGGTTATGCCGAGCCGCAACAGGTGGTGAACTGGTACTACAGTAATCAAGAGCAACTGCAGCAGGTGGAGATGTCTGTGCTGGAAGAACAGGTGGTGGATTACGTGCTGGAGAAAGCAGCCGTGGAAACCGTTGCCAGCACTTACCAGGACGTCATTTCCGGTAAAGCGATCGAACCGGAAGCGCAGACATCGGACGCTGCTGGCGAAGCAGATACAGATACGCAAAAATCAGAGCAGAATTCCTGACGGAGAGTTTCATGAGCGATATTTTCGACCCCTCTCATCAACCCATTACCAACCTTGGCATGGTTCCCATGGTCATCGAGCAGACTGCTCGGGGCGAGCGGGCGTATGACATCTACTCGCGACTGTTGAAGGAGCGGATCATTTTCCTCGTGGGCCCTGTCGAAGACCACATTGCCAACCTAGTTGTGGCTCAGCTGCTGTTTCTGGAGTCGGAGAACCCGGACAAAGATATCAATCTGTACATTAACTCGCCGGGAGGCTCTGTTACGGCCGGTATGTCCGTGTACGACACCATGCAGTTTGTTCGCTGCGACGTCAGCACCATGTGCATTGGTCAGGCGGCAAGCATGGGGGCCTTTCTTCTGGCCGCCGGTACCAAAGGCAAGCGCTACGCGCTGCCCAATTCCCGGATGATGATTCACCAGCCTTCGGGTGGTTCCCGCGGGGTAGCCGCGGATATTGAGATCCAGGCCAAGGAAATTCTGCTCATGCGCGAGCGGCTGAACAAGGTGCTGGCGGACCATACGGGCCAATCTGTGGAACGTATCTCAGAAGACACAGATCGCGACTTCTGGATGAGCCCGGCAGAAGCGGCGGAATATGGCCTGGTCGACATGGTTCAGGAGCCTCGAACCCCCCTCGCAAAGGCCGTCTGAACGGCGTATGCCCGGGGACGGGAATCTGAGCAAATTCGGCGGTTGTCGGACAAACCTACAATTTCCGGCACTGATGCTTAAAATGGGCCTCAAAGTAGGGGCTTGAAATATCTTTCCCAACCACGCAAGGTAACGGTTGGGCTTAAATTCGAGGTACTTATGGCAGATGACAACGGTAAGAGCGACGATTCCGGAAAACTGCTCTACTGTTCTTTCTGCGGCAAGAGTCAGCATGAAGTTCGTAAGCTGATAGCAGGCCCCTCCGTGTTCATCTGCGACGAGTGCGTTGAGCTTTGCAATGACATCATCCGCGAGGAAGTTGCCGAAGGCGGGCAGAGCAAAGAAAGCGATCAGCTTCCTGTCCCACACGAGATCAACGAAATCCTCGACCAGTATGTCATCGGTCAGGAGCACGCCAAGAAGGTTCTATCAGTCGCCGTCTACAACCACTACAAGCGTCTGAACTACAAAGGCAAGAAGGACGACGTCGAGCTTTCGAAGTCGAACATACTCCTGGTAGGGCCGACGGGCAGTGGGAAGACCCTTCTTGCGGAGACGCTGGCGCGACTGCTGGATGTGCCCTTCACCATTGCTGACGCCACGACCCTGACCGAAGCCGGGTATGTGGGGGAAGATGTAGAGAACATCATCCAGAAGTTGCTGCAGAAGTGTGACTACGATGTCGATCGGGCTCAGGTGGGTATTGTTTACATCGACGAGATCGACAAGATATCCCGGAAGTCCGACAACCCTTCCATAACCCGTGACGTTTCCGGTGAAGGCGTCCAGCAGGCCTTGCTGAAGCTCATCGAGGGCACGGTCGCTTCGGTACCGCCACAAGGCGGCCGCAAGCACCCCCAGCAGGAATTTCTGCAGGTAGATACCTCAAATATTCTGTTCATCTGTGGCGGCGCGTTTGCTGGCCTGGACAAGGTGATCCGCGACCGCTCCGAAAAGTCGGGGATTGGTTTTGCAGCAGAGGTGAAAGGCGAGGAAGATCGCAAGAGCATTGGCGAAACCCTTCGCAACGTCGAGCCCGAGGATCTCATCCGTTACGGCTTGATCCCTGAATTCGTCGGCCGGCTGCCCGTTGTGGCAACGCTTGAAGAGTTGGACATCGACGCGCTCATGCAGATTCTGACAGAGCCCAAGAATTCGCTGACCAAGCAATATACGAAGCTGTTCGACATGGAAGATGTCGAAGTCGACTTCCGCGACGATGCGCTGCGAGCCGTGGCCAGAAAGGCCATGGAGCGGAAAACCGGGGCGCGTGGCCTGCGGTCGATTCTAGAATCTGTCCTGCTCGACACCATGTACCAGCTGCCGTCTCTGGATTCAGTCAGCAAGGTTGTGATCGACGAAAGCGTCATTTTGGGCGAGAGCGAACCCATGCTCATTTACGAAAACGTCGACAAGGCCCAGGCTGGCGCTCAGGGCGCGCCAAAGGATTGACGTTACCAGAGGCCCGTAATCTTGAATCGGGGCCTCCAGGCGTTTCTGCCGGTGGTCGAGGCGTCTGCCCCGTTCGCTATACGCCGGTTGCGATGCAGGTGTTACATTAGCGGGACAATGCCCTGAACAACGAAGACCATCTGTACTTCGCGAGCGCTGTTAGCATTTCAATCCAGAATCCTTCCTATAGAGGACCCGGCTAAACGGTATCGGGCTCCAAAATCGAGGCGAAATATATAGTGTCTTCAGCCACGCAATCTCTGGTTCCTGTTCTCCCTTTACGCGACATGGTCGTTTATCCCCATGGCGTCCATCCCCTTTTCGTGGGTACGGAAAGCTCCATAAGAGCTCTGGACGCGGCGATGGAAGCCGACAAACACATTCTGCTCGTTGCTAAGAAAGACGCTGAAATCGACGTTCCCGCGCAGAAGGATCTGTTCGCGGTGGGAACCGTTGCTACCGTATTGCAGCTTCTGAAGTTACCGGACGGCACGGTCAAGGTGCTCGTTGAAGGAGGCCGCCGTGCGAAAATTCTCGCTCTGGAGGCGACCAGTGAATACACCTCGGCAGCGGTGGAGAGCGTCGACGAGCCGGAAACCGAGGGACGAGAAGCCGAGGCGCTGGTCCGCTCCATCATGGAGCAGTTCGAGCAATATGTGAAAGTCAGCAAGAAGGTGCCTCAGGAGGTTCTCTCTTCGCTGGCAAGCATCGATGACCCGGCGCGCCTGGTAGACACCATCGCCGCGCAGATGTCTCTGAAGATCGAAGACAAGCAGAAGGTGCTGGAAGCCTTCGAAATACGCAGCCGCATCGATGCCATTCTCGGGCTCATGGATTCTGAGATCGACCTCCACCAGATGGAAAAGCGCATTCGTGGTCGTGTCAAAAAGCAGATGGAGAAGAGTCAGCGCGAGTACTATCTGAACGAGCAGATGAAGGCCATCCAGAAAGAGCTGGGTGATATCGACGAAGCCCCCAGCGAGCTGGAAGACATTCAGGCGCGGATCGACAGCAGCGGCATGTCGAAGGAAGCTCGGGAAAAGGCAGAGACGGAGTTCGGCAAGCTCAAGCTGATGTCGCCAATGTCAGCTGAGGCGACGGTAGTGCGCAGCTATCTGGACTGGATGCTCAGCGTTCCATGGAAGAAGCGCAGTCGTGTTCGAAGAGATCTGGCGACAGCCCAGAAGATTCTGGACCAGGACCACTACGGCCTTGAAGAGGTCAAGGATCGCATCGTCGAGTACCTGGCCGTGCAGGCGCGGGTAAAGAAGCTGAAAGGTCCTGTCCTGTGTCTGGTTGGCCCTCCGGGCGTTGGAAAGACCTCTCTGGGCGAGAGCATCGCGCGCGCGACAAACAGGAAATTCATTCGCATGGCGCTCGGGGGCGTTCGGGACGAGGCAGAGATAAGAGGCCATCGCCGAACCTACATCGGTTCCATGCCCGGAAAAATCATACAGAAGATGTCCAAGGCAGGCGTGCGGAACCCGCTGTTCCTTCTGGATGAAGTGGACAAAATGGGAATGGATGTTCGCGGAGATCCTGCAAGCGCGCTGCTTGAAGTTCTTGATCCGGAGCAGAACAACAGCTTCAACGATCACTACCTGGAGGTCGACTACGACCTGTCTGACGTGTTCTTCATCTGCACTTCCAACTCAATGAACATTCCGGCGCCTCTGCTCGACCGGATGGAAGTGATCCGGCTGCCGGGATATACGGAAAACGAGAAGCTGAACATTGCGAAACGGTATCTGGTGCCTAAGCAGATATCGGCAAACGGGTTGAGCAGGAAGGAGCTCGTCGTCGAAGACGATGCGATCATGCATCTCATTCGCTATTACACTCGTGAGGCGGGCGTTCGTGGCCTGGAGCGACAGATCGCGAAGCTGGCCCGCAAGACGGTCAAAGAAAAGGCGCTGTTGAGCAGCGAAAATGCGCGGAACGCCGTTGTCGTAGATGAGGAGAGCATCGAGCACTACATAGGCGTGCGGAAGTTCAGCTACGGGCTCGCGGAGGAGAACAATCAGATCGGCATGGTCACGGGGCTGGCCTGGACGCAGGTAGGTGGTGAGCTGCTCAACATCGAAGCGGTAGCCGTCCCCGGCAAAGGTCGCCAGACCCGGACGGGATCTCTCGGCGACGTAATGCAGGAATCGATTCAGGCGGCTTTGACCTTTGTGCGCAGTCGGGCACGGGTGCTGGGTATCTCCAAAGACTTTCACGAAAAGTATGATCTTCACGTTCACGTTCCGGAAGGCGCTACTCCGAAAGATGGGCCAAGCGCAGGTATTGGAATGTGCACGGCCGTCGTGTCGGTATTGACGGCCATTCCCGTTCGCGCCGATGTGGCAATGACTGGCGAGATCACCTTGCGCGGGCAGGTGCTGCCCATCGGGGGGCTTAAAGAAAAGCTTCTCGCAGCCGCTCGAGGTGGCATAAAGACGGTGATCATTCCGGAAGAAAACGAGCGCGATCTGAAGGAGATTCCCGACAACATCAAGGAGAACCTGCAGATTCATCCGGTGAAATGGATGGACGAGGTTCTCGAGATCGCTCTCGAACGTATGCCGGAACCTAGAGAAGCGGATGCCGATGCTGATCTGGAAGAAAGAGACCGTCGGCCGGACAGCCCAAGCGCTGGTGACAGCGAGCTGCCAATCAACGCCCACTGAAGATACGAGCAGGCCAGTTTGCGTCGCTGCGCACGCGCTGCGCACGCGCTGCCCCGCGCTGCCCCGCGCTGCAAGATCCTTGCAAACGCGTGTCTTTGGCTAAGTGCCCAGGAATTACCTGGCCGGTGGGGTTGCAACCGCCTTGCAGGCATAGGGTGGTGTTGGTATAAAGCGCGCGTCGTACTCGATAATAATCTGATTTTCCGCTATCGGCGGCTGTTGAATGTCGTTGATACCATTGAGGGGTCAAATGTGAACAAAACTGAACTCATCGATCAAATCGCTGAAGAGGCTGATATTTCCAAAGCATCCGCAGGAAGAGCCTTGGACGCCGCACTCGATGCCATTACCGCGTCGCTGAAATCTGCCGATCCGGTTTCTCTGGTTGGTTTCGGTACCTTTACCGTTCGCGAGCGCGCAGCACGGACCGGTCGCAACCCGCAGACGGGAGCGCCGATACAGATTTCCGCTGCCAAGGTTCCCGCATTCAAGCCCGGTAAGGGGCTGAAGGACGCGTTGAACTGATCCAGGGTCGCTTCAATCTATGAAAAAAGGCGCATCCGTGCGCCTTTTTTTTTTAGAGAACGTCAACCTTACTCTTTCCGCCTTACTGTAGGAGCCTTCGATGCTGCAGAAAATGCGCGATCAGACTCAGAGCACTGCTTTCAAAGTGCTCGTGGGAATCATCGTGTTCGTGCTCGCTGTGTTCGGTTTCGGTACCTTCAACCTCTTCTCTTCCGGAGACCCTGGCGTAGCAAGCGTCAACGGCCAGGACATTACACAGAACATGCTGATTTCAGCTGCCGAGCGTGAACGCCGTCGAATTGCCGCGCAGCTCGGCGGCGAGTTCGACCCCAACCTGATTGATCCTGTGCGCTTGCAGTCGGCGGTCCTCGAGCAGCTCATAGGCCGGTCCTTGATGAACCAGGCCGCGGAAGATCTCGGAGTGGGTGCAAGTCGAGCGCAGGTAGATGCTGCCGTGGTTCGAAACCCCTCGTTTCAAGTGGATGGGTCCTTCTCTGAGGACGCCTACGTCGCCACTGTGCGTTCCCTGGGATATTCACCCCAGGAATTTCTGGATGAAACCCGGGAAATGCTGGCGCTTCAACATCTGCAGGACGGGATCAGCCAAACCTCGATTCTTACCGACCGAGAGCTGCGAGAGCAGGCTCGTCTTCTGAATCAGCGCAGAGACCTGGCGTTTCTGGGTTTCGATTCGGAGGCGTTTGCAGATGAGGTCGAAGTGAGTGAGGAAGATGTCGCCCTGCGCTATGAGGAGAACCAGCTCGACTACATGACGGAGGAAAGTGTTGATCTGGCGTACGTTACGCTGTCTTGGCAGGAACTTCTCAGCGATGCTGAGGTTACCGTCAGCGAAGAGGATGTGGTAAGCGCCTATGAAACTGATCGCGCCCTTGCCCCTGCCTCCGAGGAGCGCCGCAGCAGCCATATCCTGTTGCAGGTTTCTGACGACCGGACGGCGGAGGAAGCTCAGGCAAAGCTGGCCGAGTTAAGAGAACGCATTCAAGCTGGAGATGCTTTCGCCGAGCTCGCGGCCGAGTTCTCGGAAGATCCGGTATCGGCGAAGGCGGGTGGCGACCTCGGATTCGTTGGGCGCGGCATCTTCGACCCGGGCTTCGATGCGGCTCTGTTCGCAATGCAGGTCGGGGAAGTTTCCGATCCGGTTCTTACCGACTTCGGCTACCACCTGATTCGCCTGGAAGAAGTTCGCGTGCGCGAGTATCCGACTCTGGAGGAACAGCGTGCCGAGATAGAGATGCGGCTGAAGCGGGGCCAGGCCGAGACGCTCTTCATCGAAAGGGTCCGGGAGCTGGACAATCTTGCTTTTGAGGAGCCCAACAGCCTGCTGGGTATCACTGACGCGATGGGGCTCGAAGTTCAGGCCGTCACCGGCGTGACCCGGGATGCGGGCGATGGGCTGTTCGAGAATTCACAGCTTCGTGAGGCGGCATTCAGCGAGGAGGTTCTGGAGAGTGGCTTCAACAGCGCCGCAGTGGAATATGCGCCAAGCAGTGCGGTGGTGCTGCGCGTCAACGAGCGTCACCAGCCTGTGCCCATACCCTTTGATGAGGTGAAAGAGAACATTCGTGCAGAGATCGTTGCCGAGCGGTCAAGGCTCATGGCCGACGAAGCTCATGAGTCCGCGCTGGCACGCATCCATGCAGGTGAAAGCGTCGCAGCCGTGGCCGACGAGTACGGGCTGAAGTGGCAGAGACACGAAATGGTCAGGCGTAACTCAACAGAAGTGCCTGCTGAGATTCTTCAGTCTGCCTTTTCTCTCCGGCGCCCTCCGGAAGGCGGCAAGTCTGTGGGTGAAGTGCAGCAGGCGAGCGGCGCGCCAGCGGTAGTGACGGTTACTCGTGTTGAAGACATCGACGTAGCTGCGATTTCAGAGTCGGAAATTTCGAGCGTGCAGACATTTCTTGCGGATCGTGCTTCCCGAACGGACTTCGAGGGTTTCTATCAGACCATCGAGGCGGAAGCCTCCATATCGCGACCGAACTGAGGCCGCAGCGGGGCGCCGGCAACCGGTGCCATCAGCTGGCATCAGCGTGGCATCAGCGTGGCATCAGCGTGGGACCAGCGTGGCACCAGCGTTGAAAAGCAATCTCCCGCCGGGCTGGGGGGTTACTCGGCAGCGGCCACGTTGACGTACAGAAGCAGCGACTGTCCCGGCTGCAGGTATCTGTCGACGCTCAACTCGTTCCAGCGGGCAATGTCGCTGATGGCCACGTTGAACTTGGATGCGATCCTTGCCAGAGAATCGCCGCGACGCACGCCGTAACGAACTTTGCGGATCATGTCCCGGGAAGCCCGGGATGCGGGCGCGGCCCCGGGGATATCAAGCCGTTGCCCGACGCTCAGCACTTCTTTGGGCCCGATATGATTGGTTCGTACCAGGGCGGCTACGGACACCTGGTGTGCGTTAGCGATGCTCCACAGGGAGTCGCCAGGCCTGACCTGATAGTCGCCGCGCTTCTGATGGCTGGCAATGGGGTAGTTGCTCATTGCCTGGCTCGACTTGGGAATCAACAGGGCTTTTCCGGCTCGTATGCTCGAGCCTCTCAGGTTGTTGGCCTTGCGAAGCGTTGCCATATCCGTGTTGTACCGTCGCGCAATCTGGCTCAGGGTGTCGCCGTTCCTGATCTTGATGCGCAGCCAGTTCACCCGTTCCTGTTCCGGCACTCCGCTGAGCCTTGCTTGCGCGTCGTCCGCCATGGCCAATGGGACATGCAGTCGATGCGGGCCTTCCGGCGGTGTTGACCACTGGTTCAGCGCTGGATTCCAGCGATACAGATCATCCAGCTCTACCTCCAAGACCTCGGCGGCCTTTATAAGATCGAACTGACCTTCCGTGTCCACGGTAGCGAACTGAACCTCGGGTGTAACTTCCGGCAGCGACAGCCCGTAGCTGTCCGGGTTTGCGACCACTGCCGCCAGCGCCAGAAGACGCGGGACGTAGGCGCTTGTTTCTTTAGGCAAGCGAAGACGGAAGAAATCCCGTTCGCCTTTGCCACGTTTCAGAGCCCGCTTGACGTTGCCTTCGCCGGCGTTGTACCCGGCAAGGGCCAGATACCAGTCGTCGAATCGGTTTTCCAGGTACTGCAGGTAGGTCAGAGCT
>CAMYJX010000063.1:0-5644 GCA_947258825.1 uncultured Pseudomonadales bacterium | reverse complement strand
CGACGATTGGCAGCAATGCCAGCTCGGCTGGCATGTCACGCCGCATGACCTCGACGTAGATGTAAGGCAGGTATCTCTGGATACGCTGCTGCATACGGGCCAGATAGCGTGGATGACGCTTCAGCCAGCGCAGCTCCTGCTGCACCCGGGCCTGGTCCAGGGAGTGATCGAGGGAGAAACCCTGGCGCAACTCGTGCCAGAAGTTCTGCTCGGGTAACAGGGCCAGTTCAGGCTCTATCTCCGGCGGCGCAAGGGGTGTCGGTACGGGCTCCGGCTGGAGGACGGAGACAGCCAGCGGGTCCGGCTGAGCGAGCGTGACTTCATCGTTCGCCGAGTGCTGCCCGCGTTGCAGTTGACACGACGTGAGCATCGTGAGCGAAACGACGGCCAAGGCAGTACCCAGCCATTTCTGAACGGTTGCGGTCATGGGGGCGTGTGGTAACAATAGCCCGCCTACTTTGCGGTAAGTGTGGTTCCTTGGCAAACAACGCATCACGGCGATTGTCCTCATGGTTCTCTGGTCCTGCCGGTGAGCGTCTGCTGCATGAAGAGTCGGTGATGCTCGGTGAAATGGCAAGACGGTTTCACGGCGACACGCTTCTCTGGGCAGGATGCCACCAACTGGCTGGTGATACCGTGCGCGGGTGCATGATTCGGCATCGTTTTTTTGCGCTGACGGAGGCGTTCGTTGAGTACCCTGACGATCTGGTGGCCCTGAGCTGTGATCTATCCACGCTTCCTCTGCCCAACAACTGTCTTGACGCCATGGTGCTGCACCACGGGCTGGAGAATACTGCGGACCCCCGCAGCGCGCTGAGAGAGGCCGCACGGGTGCTTCACCCCGGGGGGCGCCTCGTCGTCTGCGCATTCAACCCGATCAGCCTGGTGGGCCTCAGGCGGCTCTACGCTGGCGTTGTGGAAGACGACTTCAGCGGTATTCACTGCGTCCGGGCCGGGCGATTGCTCGACTGGTTGAGCGTCCTGGGTTTTGAAGTGCAGGGCAGGGTCAAGTATTTGTCATATAATTTGCCATTCAACCGGGCGGGCAAGCCCAGAGCGGATGGCGACAAACCCCGCCTGCTGAGGCGTCATCAACCGCCCGGGGGGGGCGTCTATATGCTCGCGGCGGTCAAACAGGCCATGGCGGTGAGGCCGAAGTGGTCATCGGCCCGCCTCGGCCCAGGCAAGCTCAGCCCGGCGACCTACCCCAACGCTTCGGCCGCGAGGCCGGCCGGAAGCGGACGGATTCTGCAGTTCCCGGATTGGAAAGCCGTTGAACGGACGCGTTGAGATCTTTACCGATGGCGCTTGTCGGGGGAATCCGGGTCCGGGCGGCTGGGCAGCGTTGCTGAAACACAACGATACGGAAAAGCTGGTGAGCGGCGCAGAACCTCAGACGACCAATAATCGCATGGAGCTGCTGGCCGCCATCGAAGGTCTCGCCCAGCTAAAAAAGCCTTCGAAGGTGGGCCTCACCACAGACTCTCAGTACCTGCGGTTGGGCATCATGCAGTGGTTGCCGAACTGGAAGCGTAACGGCTGGCGCACGTCCGCAAAAAAGCCCGTGAAGAACCGTGACCTCTGGGAACGGCTGGACGAGCTTGCAACCGTGCACGACGTCGAGTGGCACTGGGTCAAGGGGCATAGCGGGCATCCAGAGAACGAAAGGGTGGATGAGGCAGCCAACCTGGCCATAGACGCGATGCATTCAGGCTGATGCGACAGGTGGTGCTTGATACGGAAACCACTGGGCTCGAGGTCAGCCTGGGTCACCGGATCATCGAAATCGGTGGCGTCGAGCTGATTGATCGTAAGCTGACGGGTCGTCATTTTCACAGGTATGTGAATCCGCAGCGTGAAATTGACGATGGCGCCTTCGAGGTACACGGCATCAGCAAGGAGTTTCTTGCGGACAAGCCTGTTTTCAGCGAAATCGCCGAAGACTTCCTTGATTTCGTCAGAGATGCAGAGCTTGTCATCCACAACGCGCCTTTTGATGTGGCGTTCCTCGATTACGAGCTTTCCAGGCTGAAGGGCCCGCGTTTGACCCTCGGCGGCATCTGTCAGGTGACGGATTCGCTGGTTCTGGCTCGGCACAAGCATCCGGGTCAGAAGAACAACCTGGACGCGCTTTGTCGTCGTTACGAGGTGGATAACTCGGCGCGCTCTCTGCATGGCGCTCTGCTCGATGCGGAGATTCTGGCGGACGTTTATCTGGCTATGACCGGCGGGCAGACGATGCTGTTTGGTGCAGGTCAGGGCAGCAGCCGCGGCTCAGAACGCGACCAGGACGCCAAAGTTGTCATAGCGGCGGACAGACCGCCTCTGGCCGTGATCCCGGCATCTCAGGATGAACTGCTCGCGCACGAGCAGATGCTGGATTTCCTGGACGGCAAGGCAGAGAACGGCAGCGTCTGGCGTCGCTGAGGCGCGCCTTCGAAGACCATGATTCCGGCAGTAGGCATCCGGTATCCGGCTACAGAAAGTAGTTGACTCCGAACCAGCCGGTGATTCCCATGGTCACCGTGTACGGCAGCGCCATTACCACCATGCGCCCATAGGACAGCCTTACCAGGGGGGCGATGGATGAGGTGAGCAGAAACAGAAACGCCGCCTGACCGTTGGGCGTGGCGACGCTGGGAATGTTTGTGCCGGTATTGATGGCGATGGCCAGCTTGTCGAAGTGGTCCCTGCTGATCTGTCCCTCATCGAACGCGATCTTCACCTCGTTGATGTAAACGGTAGCGACGAACACGTTGTCGCTGATTGCCGAGAGAACGCCGTTGGCGATGTAGAACATGCCGGGCTGTACAGAAAGCTCCAGGGACAGGACGTAATCGATCATGGGGCTGAACAGATGCTGATCGTGTATCACGGCGACGATGCAGAAAAAGACGATCAGCAGCGCGGTGAAGGGCAGGGCTTCTTCGAAAGCGCGTCCCAGCTGGTGCTCTTCGATTATCCCGTTGAGCGCGGTCTGAATGACAATGACCATGAGGCCGATCAGCCCCACTTCAGCCCAGTGCATGGCCAGCGCTACAACCAGAATGAGCGCGGCTGTTGCCTGAATGACCAGCCTGGCTTTGTCGGCGCCGCTCCGCTTGGCAGCCTCCTCAGCGTCGAACTGGCTGAGAATGTCCCGCACCGGCGATGGCAACTGCGCCCCGTAGCCAAGGGTCTTCAAGGCCTCGAGCGCCACGCAGGTGCTCAGCCCCACTACGAGCACGGGCATGGTCACGATCGCCATCGCCTGGAAAAACTCCACGAAGTTCCAGCCCAGCTTTCCGGCGATTAGCAGGTTCTGCGGCTCGCCGACGGTGGTGCAGACGCCGCCCAGCGCCGTACCCACAGCGCCATGCATCAGCAGGCTGCGCAAAAACGCTCTGAACTGATCCAGATCCTCGCGATGCAGCTCGCCGATGCTGTCGTCGTGACCGTGCTCATGGTCATCGGAGAAATGCTTACCAGAAGCTACCTTGTGGTAGACGGTGTAGAAGCCCACGGTGACGCTTATGATGACGGCGGTAACCGTCAGGGCATCGAGAAACGCGGAAAGCAAAGCGGACACCGAGCAGAAGAGAAGGGAAAGCAGCATTTTCGAGCGAATGCCAAGGACAATCTTGGTAAACACGAACAGCAGCAGCTCCTTCATGAAGTAGATGCCGGCTACCATGAACATCAGCAGCAGAATGACTGGGAAATTGCTGAACACTTCGGCGCGAATGGTGTCCGTGGAGGTCATGCCGATGACCGTTGCTTCCAGAGCCAGGAGGCCGCCGGGCTGCAGCGGGTAGCAGCGCAGGGCCATGGCCAGGGTAAATATGAACTCGAGTACCAGCACCCATCCGGTGGCGAACGGGCCAATGGCGAATAACAGGATCGGGTTTGCGATCAGAAAACTCAGAATGGTGTTTTTGTACCAGCGCGGCGCGTTGCCGAGAAAGTTGTCGACAAACGATGTGAATGAGATCGCCCCCATAGCTCCCCCGCTTTACAGCGTAGGCCTCCTGCAGCTTCTTATGGTTATCCTGTCCTTAACGCATCTTCCCCGGCCTCGGAGGCAACGCGTACTGATGAACATAGCCGCCGGTAATGGTGATATCAAGAAAGACCTTCAACCATCTGCTGGAGCCTGTCCGGCAGCGTGATTTGGAGTCGGGAGGCCGCGACGGAACCCGGTCTGTGCTAAGGTTTTGCGACTCTCAGAGACGGAAAGGTTGGCTATGTGGCCTGTAGATCCGGACGACTTTGCACCCGGCGTCAGCAAGCCGGAAGATCTGGATCACGACGAAAGCTGGTATTTTCTGGTTCTCGACGGGCAGCTGGTCTGCGTTTCGGAGCAGGGTATCCCTCGCCCGGTCACGGGAGATGAGCTTCGGTGGCTGGATGTGGAGCTGGTGTCCTCCCACTATCTGGGCCGGTTTCGAGATCGTCACTGCTTCGCTGCCGAAGCTGAGGGGCCGGTGCCGGAGGGATATGCCGCTACCGGCCTGTTTTCCTGGCTGGGCCGGGTCGAACCCTCTGTTTTTTATCTGGCGGGCAGGGCTCAGCAGGTCGTCGAGTGGCACAACAGTCATCAGTACTGTGGTAGATGTGCTGAAAGGATGCAAGATCATCCCGAAGATCGGGCGAAGCGCTGCCCGTCCTGCGGGCTGGTGAGCTATCCAAGGCTGGCGCCCAGCATCATCGTTCTGGTTACGCGTGGCGATGAAATGCTGCTGGCGCGCAACGCCAACTGGCCCACAGGCATGTACAGTACGCTGGCCGGCTTCGTGGAACCGGGAGAGTCGATCGAGCAGACGGTACATCGAGAGGTAGAAGAGGAAGTAGGACTGAAAGTGGGTAATCTGCGCTACCTTGGCAGTCAGAGCTGGCCGTTTCCCAACTCTCTGATGCTGGGCTTTCATGCCGACTACGCGGGTGGCGAGATCGTATGCCAGGAAGAGGAGATCTCCGATGCCCGATGGTTTGCCTGCGACGACCTGCCCAACGTTCCCCCGGCCACGGCGATTTCACGCTGGCTTATCGACGCCTTTGTGCATGAGGTTCAAAGCCGTTAGAGCCCGTTGTGGACTTGAGCCAGGCCATCACTCGCCCGGTGAGGCCGGCCGGCTTTCAGCTCGAAACATCGCCATCAGCGCGAATGCCCACGTCAGGTAGCCATCGGACCTGAAATGGCCCTGCATGAACGCCTCGAAAGCATCCGCCCGCCCGGACAGCAGCGCCCAGGCCGTGTCCACGTCTTCGAACCGGAAAGTGGCATCTGGCCTGGTGCCTGGCTGCAGCTCGAATTCCAGCTTTCTGCTTCGAACCCGGAAGACCAGCGACTCGTCGGCGATCGCCAGTTCGAATACCGCATCGATTCCGGCAGCCGCTGGCGGGTGGAAGTTCGTCCGCAGGTGCGCTTTCAAAGCGGATATGGCCATAGGCGCAGTTCATCGGGTCGTGGGGGGAAAATCAAGTTGTATGGTAAGTAGTTGGCGTATTGGTGTTGAGGCTGCGCAACAGAAATCTGCTGGCCTCGCTCCGGCGCTCCGCGCTGCCCTCACCGACCGAGCTTGCCCCTGCGGGTCAACTAGTTCGGCTCGGCGTCGCTACACGGCCTGCAGATTTCTGTTGCGCAGCCTCAACACCAATACGCCAA
>CAMYJX010000062.1:7215-31084 GCA_947258825.1 uncultured Pseudomonadales bacterium | reverse complement strand
GGGTCCACCTCGTGAAACAGGTGATAACCGGCGACCCCGAACACATAGAAGATGATGGACATCAGAATCAGCACGTGCCCCATGCTGGGAATGGATCGCATCAGCGTGGCCACGATCAGCCGGAGCTCTGGAAAGCTGGACACGAGGCGCAGCACGCGGAGCAGCCGGACGAGGCGAACGAGCGTCGCCAGCTCGAAGAATTCGTGCCACCGATCCCGCAAGGCAGCGGATGTATCCAAACCGATGACGGCGGCATTGAGCAGGATGACGATGGCCAGTTGTGCTGGAAGCCGTTGCTTTGCACCAGCGCCTGCAGGCGACCTTCACTCTGCTCCGATTCGACGCGGCTCATCGGCTATTCCGGGCTCTTCAGGCGCGCTTCTGCCATTGCCGCGGCGGTAAATATGGCGCGCCCTTTGTTCATGCTCTCCTTCCACTCGAGCCTGGGAATGGAATCCGCTACGACGCCGCCGCCGGCTTCAATGTAGAGAACGCCATCCTTGATCACCGCGGTACGAATCGCGATGGCGGTATCCATGTTGCCGTTCCATGCCAGGTAACCCACCGCGCCGCCGTAGATGCCGCGCTTGACGGGTTCGAGCTGGTCGATAATTTCCATGGCGCGGATTTTTGGCGCCCCTGAAAGGGTGCCAACCGGAAGCGTCGCCCTCAGCACGTCCATGGCGGTCTTTCCGGACTCGAGGCGTCCCACCACGTTGCTGGAGATGTGCATGACGTGAGAGTAGCGCTCGATCACGAATTGCTCGGTGACCTCTACCGAGCCGGTCTCGGATACCCGGCCCACGTCATTGCGCCCCAGGTCGATAAGCATCAGGTGCTCGGCGATCTCCTTGGGATCCGCCAGCAGCTCCTCCTCCAGAGCCTTGTCCTCTTCGGCGCTGTGCCCGCGGCGTCGAGTCCCCGCCAGGGGTCGGTTGATGATCTGCCCATCCTCAAGGCGGGCAAGAATTTCCGGCGAGGAGCTGACGATCTGAAAATCCTCCAGATCCATGAAGTACATATACGGAGAAGGGTTCAGGCTGCGTAGCGCCCGATACAGGGTGATGGGCTCGGCGTTGAAGGGAATGGACATGCGCTGCGCCAGCACGACCTGCATGACGTCGCCGGCGCGTATGTACTCGCGGATCGTTTCGACAGCCTGTCGGAAGGGTTCCTCGCCGAATTCCGATTCGAAATCGCTCTCTAGAACCTCTTGGTTTGTGCTTGATTCCGGAATTGGTGGCGCTGCCTTGGCCAGCGCCTTGCTGCGATCCTGCAGGCGCTCCAGAGTACGCGGGTAAACGTCGGGTTCCGCTGGATCCACCAGGCTGATGATCTGCATGCGCCCTTTAAGATTGTCAAAGACCACCAGATCTTCGGAAACCATCAGCAGGATGTCCGGCGTGCCGAGGGGATCGGGCGGCGCTCCCTGTGCCAGGCGCTTCTCGACATAGCGTACGCAGTCGTATCCGAAATAGCCCACCAAGCCCCCGTAGAAGCGGGGCAGTTCAGCCAATTCCGGGACACGGTAGCGCTGTGCGAAGGTCTCCACGAATGCCAGCGGATCGTCTGTCTCCAGAGATTCCTCGACTGCTCCGTCGGTTTCCACCACGACTCTGTGAGCGTTGACCTTGATGACGGTCCGGCATGGGAGGCCGATGATGGAATACCGTCCCCACTTCTCGCCGCCGTACGCCGATTCGAGGAGGTAGGAGTAAGGGCCTGCGGCCAGCTTGAGGTAGGTGGAGAGCGGAGTGTCCAGATCGGCGAGGGCTTCGTAGACCACGGGTATCCGGTTGTAGCCTTCGGCTGCCAGCTGGGCGAACAGTTCTGCGTTCATTCTGATTTCTCGGCCGGGTATCAATGCCTTGGTTCGTTACGGTCTGATCCGCTCGCTTTGCCGTTGCGACAGAGCTGGTGGTTGATCAGCAGGATGGATGTTGTGACCAGACGCCCTGCGCTGTGCCCGGATGCTGGTGAGCGGCGGAGACTAAACGAGGTCCATGAATGAATCAATGATGGCGTCTGCCCCCAGGTCTGCCGGTAGCACGCCGTGGTTGTAGCCGTCGGGCACGCAGACCACATCGCACCCAGCAGCGCGAGCACAGCCCACGTCAGTTTCCGAGTCGCCGACGAAAAGCACCGCGTCAACAGGCAGAGACAGCACCTGACAGGCATGCAGCGCGGGGTCGGCAGCGGGTTTGGGCCGTTCGGTCGTGTCTCCGCAGACGATGCAGTCGAACAGAGGCGTCAGATGCAGCGCGGAGAGCAGAGGCACCGACAGCCGGGTAAGCTTATTGGTTACCACTGCCAGCCCGGCACCCGCGCTTTTCAGCGCCAGCAGGGCCTCCTCCACCGCCGGGTAGGGTCGGCTGTGGTCGGCAATGTGGGTTTCGTAGTAAGCGATGAAGTCGGCCAGCAGCGCGTCGAGGCCGTCGTGGGGCTGCGCCTGATGATCCAGCGCCTGTTGCATCAGCACCCGGGAACCATGGCCGACCCAGTGGCGTGTCAGCGCTTCGCTCACCGGTTGCAGCTCGGCCGTGGTCAGGGCGAAGTTCATCGCCCTGTTGATGTCCGGGGCGGTGTCCACCAGGGTGCCGTCGAGATCGAAAAGATAGCCCCTGTAGCGCCGGTTCATTAGGTCAGCCGATGGCCGCCCGCATGGCGGAGATGGTCGCGCTGTAGTCCTCGCTGCCGAAGATTGCCGAACCGGCGACGAAGGTATCCGCCCCCGCGCTGGCCACGGAGCCGATGTTGCTGGCCTTAATCCCGCCGTCTATCTCCAGCCGCACTTCCCTGCCTGAAGCGTCGATGATTTTCCGCGCCGCTTTCAGCTTTTCGATGCTGCTGCCGATGAAAGCCTGACCGCCGAAGCCGGGGTTCACGGACATCACCAGTACCAGGTCGACCATGTCGATGACTTCAGGCAGCACTGCAAGTGGCGTTGCCGGGTTGAAGACGATGCCGGCCTTTGCCCCGCCCTCCTTTATCAGGCCCAGGGTGCGGTGCAGATGCTCGGTGGCCTCCGGATGTACGCTGATGAAATCGGCACCGGCATCGAGGAAGTCGCCAACGAGGCGGTCTACGGGTTTCACCATCAGGTGGACGTCCATCGCGCACCCTATACCCGCTTTGCGCAGCGATTCGAGCACCAGGGGGCCGATGGTGAGGTTAGGAACGTAGTGATTGTCCATCACGTCGAAGTGGATCAGATCGGCGCCCGCTGCGAGCACGCTGCGGATCTCTTCGCCCAGGCGGGAAAAATCCGCGGCAAGAATTGATGGTGCTATCCAAGGTTCCATAGGCGGGGGATTCTAGCCCGATTGGGTCAGAAGTTCCCCGGAGAGTTTGGCGGGTAGCGGCGCCTGATGCTGCCTATACTTTCAATATGGTTCGATCGGGTTTTCTACTTTCTGCTGCTGTTGCCGCCGGCGCGCTCTGGGCGGCCGTCGCCATGGGCCAGGAAGCGGAGCCCTCCGAACCCGCTTCGGTGGGGCTGAGACCAGCCTGGATCGCCAGCCGGGAAGTTCAGGAGCAGGACATCGCCGGGATGCTGGAAGAGACCACTCACTGGGTGGAAGTGGGCACTGAACGGTTTCTGGTGGTCAGTCGGCCAGCTCTCGGTGCGACGCCCCGAGGCAGCCTGCTTTTCCTCACTGACGAGTCGGGCGCCCCGGAAGGGCATACGCGCAGCGGCAAGTTGCGCAAAGGTCTGGCCCGGCACGGTTGGCACACTTTCTTTGCCCGGCTCGATGTCGGCTCCCTCTCGGCCGACGACTCGCATTCTCTAGCCGCTGCGGGCTCCTCATCCGCCGCGGGCTCTCTTTCCGCCGCGGGCTCTCTTTCCGCCGCGGGCGCTCTATCCGCCGCGGGCTCTCTAGCCGCCGCGGGCGCTCTATCCGCCGCGGGCGCTGTCCGGCTTGCTCAGCTTCAGGGGCTGCTGGATTGCGCGCGGGACAACGGCAGCAATGGCCTGGTCGCCGTCGTGGTGGAAGGCGGCGCCGGACATCTGGTGTTGCCGCTGGCTTCACGCTTGAACTCAGATGGGTTCGTGATACTGAACCTGCCGCCGCCGAGAACGTTCGGGCGCGCCTCGCGCGACGCGCTCTCGGTCATGCAGACGCCTTCGCTGCTGGTCCAGGAATCTCCCCTCGGCTGGCCTGAGGATCAGGCATTGGGTGCCGGGGTGCAGTTGCTTCGGTTGCCGCCGGGGCATAGCGGCCGTGATGACGATCGCGTGCTGCGAAGGCTGAGGGGATGGCTGCAGCGTCAGGCTGCCGGCTGAACGGCGCCGCGTTTCGTTTTTAGTGCCGGTTCATGCCCACTTGAAGTGATCAGGCCGCCCGGGCGTTTTCGATGCTTTCCAGCGCCTCGCGGAGATCGTGCATACGTTGCTCCGCCGCTTTCAGCTCGTGCAGCTCCGCCGTTTGCGGCAGACGATCGGGATGACATCGCGAGACCTGCCTGCGATATGCGGTTTTTATGTCCTGGTCTTCAGCCTCGGCGCTGACACCCAGCGTTGCATATGCTTTCTGCAGCTCGATGTCCATGGCTAGCTCCTCGAGTCCGGCGCGCACAGAGCCTGCAGATACGTTGAGCATGTCCCCGATGAGGACCAGCGCGTCGCGACGCTGGGGCGTGTCGTCCACCAGGGTAATCTGATAGAGGCACTCGAGAACCGCGTCGAGCACCACCGGCTTGGCCGCGGACTCTACACGGCAGCGGGCGGCCAGCTCGATCAGCGCCGTGCTGGCTGCGATGGAAGGCGAAGTGGCGGCGATCTCTTTCCCGCGTTTGAACCAGGCGATCGCCTGGTTGCGCTGGCTCCCTTTGAGGCCGTAGCGCGTCATGCGCTCCTCCGCGCAGAGGATGTGTGCGGGCAACACGGATCCGCCAACCTTGGCCAGCCAGCCCATGGTGGTGAAGGCAAACTGAAGGCTGGGTGCCGCTTCGGCAGCGGTTTTTTCGGCCTTGCCGGAAAGGCCCCCGCTGAAGCTATCCAGCAGTTGCCCCAGCAGCAGGCCAGCGGCCATCCACCAGAGCAGAGAAACGGGTGCTGCGGGTCCAAGAATGAGCGCAGCGGCTATCCCCAGCGCTTTGCCCAGCCAGGGTCTTTGCAGAGACAGGATTCCAGCCATGGGCTGAGCATAAGTGCCGGAGCTGCCTGGTTCCCGGGTTCAGGTCACGTTCCGGAAAGCTCAGGAAGCCAGGTAGGCGTTTACGGCTTCCAGCTGGTCCGGAGTGCCTATGTCTGTCCAGTAACCGTCCCAGACCTGGGCGCTCAGCCGGCCATCCCGCAAGGCCTCGAACAGGTCGTCGCGCAGGGAGAAGGGCTTGACCGCCCGGCCTGCAAACAGGCTCGCGCGGATGATGCAGATCCCGCAGTAGACGTGGCTTTCGCCGCGGCCCAGGATGCGGCCGTCGGTGAACTCGAAATCACCCCGGTCGCGAAACCCGGGTGTTGGCGTCAGCAGCAGATGCATATCGACGCCGTCCGGAAGCTCTGACGGCAGCCTCGAAAGCGGGAACGTTGTGTAGATGTCGCCGTTCACCAGCAGGAATAAGCCGTCACCCAGCAGTGGCAGGGCCTTAACGATGCCCCCGGCGGTGTCCAGCAGCTCGCTCTCACGGCTGTAGTGGATACGCAGGCCCAGGTCGCCGCCGTCGCCGAGCAGTTCCTCGATCTGCCCGCCCAGATGATGCAGGTTGATGACCACATCGTGGAATCCTGCCTCTGCCAGCCAGTGCAGCTGATGCAGGATGAGCGGTTTGCCCCCGACCGGCGCCAGGGGCTTGGGTATCCGGTTGGTGAGTGGGCGCAAACGCTCGCCGCGACCGGCGGCGAGAATCATGGCGCGCATAACAATTCTTCCAGACGGCTCGCTGCATCGGAACGGATCTCACCCAGGAAGACGGTGAGCTCACGCATAGGCGGGTAGGTACGACACAGGTCCCGGAGCTGATCCAGCACCGGGACGATGTGCACCAAATGGCTCGATTTGTGGTCTCGAATGTGCAGGCGGGCAAAAATACCCACGGCCTTCAGCTGGCGCTGGATCGCGGTGAGATCCAACTGTTCAGGGAACCGACCCCGGTCCACGGCAAGCGTCGTCCGGCTCAGGTAGAACTCACGCCAGCGGGTGACGTCGGCCTCCGTGAACCGGTAGTAGCAGTCCCGCAGCAGCGAGGCGAGATCGTAGGCGGCCGGACCCATCAGCGCATCCTGAAAGTCCACCACGCCGATGTCGCCATTCGCGGTCAGCATCAGGTTGCGACAATGAAAATCCCGATGCACGCAGCATTGGGGTTGGGACTGGGTGTTCGCGACCAGGTGTTCGAAGCACTCCTCCAGACGCGTCTGGGGAAAGGTCCGGTCGAGCAGATTCTCTACGAACCACCGTGAGTAGATCTCCAGCTCATCGCGAAAGCGCTGGGGGGTATAGGCGGGTATCGCGGGGTTGGTGATCTGCTGAATGCACGTCAAGGTCTCGATCACTTTGGGCAGGACACTGTCCTGCGAGTGGGTTTCGTAGACATCCGCCAGGTGGTTGCTGCCCAGGTCGGACATGAGAAACCAGCCGGCATCGGGCTCCTGGGCAATCAGCCTCGGGACTCCGACGCCGCCTGCCGTGAAAACCCGGGCCAGAAGGGCAAACTGGTCATTGTTCTCGAGGTCGGGTGGAGAGAGCATGACCACCAGGCTGGTATTGTCGGACCCCTGCCTGGGTACTCCAGGAGCTACCCGGTAAAACAGTCTGTGGCTGGCTTCAACGGGCAATGGGTCCCATGTCAGCGGGTCCGTCCAGCCCATTGCGGCCGTCTTCGCGCGGGTCCACTGGCGCAAGGCTTCATCCATGGCTACATTGTAACCTCACTCAGGGGTGGGCTCTCGGCCTCCCCGAACTCCAGGTTCCTGCGACGCCGGCGTTCGACTTATTCCCTCGGGAGGAAATCTTCTATCATGCCGGCTATGCGTCTTGGGTCTAAAAGGAGCAGCCCTGTGCGGCTCATTGTCGGCATTGGCCTGATCGGGCTCGGCCTGACCGGGCTCTCCCTGACCTATCCCGCCGTTGGCTCGGAAGGATCGGAGGACGCGGATACGTCGATGGGTGGAGGAGGCGGCAGGTTGGAGCTACTCCCGAACCCGAGCCCTCGCGGCCTGGCGTGGGGTTACTGGATACCGCGTGATCAGATGTCGGCTCGGCAGGCGGCAACCTTGCCCCGCTATTGCGAAGGCCGGTACCGGACCCTTGATTTTCCGTACCCCGAATCGGTTGACAGCGACACCCTCCCTATCGTGGCGGACGCGGAGAGCGCCGCTTACTGGATCGACGGAGATGTGGTGCTCAATGGGCAGGTGCACCTGGAGCAGGGTAACCGCAGCATCTCAGCAGAAGAGGTCCGGCTGGACCGCGCCACCCGCGACGCGCAACTCACGGGTCAGGTTCGAGTGCTGGAGCCGGGGGTTGCGGCTCAAGGTACGCGGGGGCAGGTCAATCTGGACACTCGGGCCGCCAGCCTCGAAGAGGTGGAATTCCTCCTGCTCGAAGGTGGCATGCGGGGAGAAGCCGATTCCCTGAATCAGGATGAGCAGGGCAACCTCAAAATGGTCGCTGGCT
This sequence comes from uncultured Pseudomonadales bacterium, assembly GCA_947258825.1. GTDB lineage: Bacteria > Pseudomonadota > Gammaproteobacteria > Pseudomonadales > Azotimanducaceae > UBA7803. The sequence continues at coordinate 23,465 of CAMYJX010000062.1, read as the reverse complement.
CCTATACCCGCTGCGAACCCGGCAACAACAGCTGGCGCGTGACGTCGACCTCGGTGCAGATCACCGAAGGTGAAAACTGGGCCGTCGCCCGAAATGCCGTGCTGCGCGTCAAGGACGTCCCGGTTTTTTACGCGCCGCGCATCAGCATACCGGTTACCGACGAGCGGCTCTCAGGATTCCTGTTTCCCACCATCGGCTATTCCAGTGAGGATGGCACCGAGATCGGCTTGCCCTACTATCTGAATCTGGCGCCGAACTATGACGCGACGCTGGTGCCCCGCTACGTCAGCAAGCGGGGTTGGGGGTTGGAAAGCGAGTTTCGCTATCTCTCCGGCTGGCAGGAATCGGTATTCTCCGGTGCCTTCCTGCCCAATGACGATCGATATGACGGCAAGCTCACCCGCAGCGACTTCGACGAGCGGAAAGCGCAGGGCCGAGTCACCGGCGAGTTTGAGCCGGCAGATCGCTGGCTGATTGCCCTGGACCACAGCGGAGACGCCGGGCCCTTCAGTACCCTGGTGGATTACACAGCGGTGAGTGACCGCGATTACTTCCGTGATCTGGACAGCTATTTGGACGTCTCCAGCCAGATCGCGTTGGAACGCCTCGGGCAGGTCGAATATACGTCGGGCGGTCTGGATTCCCGACTTTGGGTGCAGCGCTTCGACCGGCTGGACGATGTGACCGTAGATCCCTATCAGCGTCTGCCGCAGCTGGACCTTACCTACACCGGCCGGCTGGTGGGTCCGCTGGAGTGGTCGCTGGGGACCCAGGCCGTATCTTTCGACAGGGACAACACCGATCTGACGGGCATTGCACGGGCGGTGGGCAATCGTGTCCACCTGGAGCCGCGACTGCGGGTCCCATTGTCCCGGCCCTGGGGATTTCTGACGCTGACCGGTGGTTATCGGCATACCCTCTACGATTTGCGGGACATGCCCGATGTGCTCGATGAGAGTCCGGAGCGCACCATCGGTTTGGGCAGTGCCCGTGCGGGGCTGATTTTCGAGCGGGATATGACGCTCTTTGATACCTCCGTCGTGCAGACTCTGGAACCCGAGTTGTTCTATCTGTATCAGCAGTACAAGGACCAGTCTGAGCTCCCTAATTTCGATGCCGCGGAGCTGACATTCAGCTACAGCCAGCTCTTTCGTGACAATCGGTTTTCGGGTCTGGATCGCATTGGCGATGCGAACCAGCTCTCAGCGGGCCTGACGATGCGATTTGCCAACCCGTTGAGCGGCAGGGAGTATCTGCGCGCCAGCGTCGGGCAAATCGTCTACTTCGAGGATCGTGAGGTAACCATTGGCGGTGCACCTTCGGAGGAGGACCGTGAATCCACTTCCGCCGTGGCTAGTGAGCTCTCGGCTTCGCTCGGGGGCGCCTGGCGGTTGGGGGGCACGGTGATCTGGGATCCGAACGACCGTCAGGTTGTGGAAGGTGGCGCTGCGATTCAGTATCGCCGCGACAACCAGCACATAGTCAATCTGGGCTATCGGTATCTCGGTGATCAAGACGTCGATCAGACGGATGTCTCGTTCTACTGGCCCATGTCCAAACACTATTCGGTGCTCGGCAGGTGGAATTACGATCTGATCAATAATCGAACCATTGAAGGATTTCTGGGTCTCGAGTACAACAACTGCTGCTTTCAGGTTCGCCTGTTCGCGAGGCGTTTCATCGATAGCCCCAGCGGCAGCACCATCGAAGACGTGGAAGCGGACGATGGCCTGTTTCTGCAGATCGTATTCAAAGGTCTGGCCGGCATCGGTGATAAGGTGGAGAGCGTCCTGCAGAAGGGCATCAGAGGTTACAGAACGGAAGATTACGATGCATTTTAGAAAGATACTTCGGCCCCGGAAATTGTTTCTCGTCGGCCTGCTGATGGTGCTCGGCGCTGCCACCCAGGCGGAATACAAAGAGCTGGATGCCATTGTGGCCATCGTCGACGAGGACGTGGTGCTGGCTTCCGAGCTGCTGACGCGCCTCGATTCCGTGCAGAAGCAGATTGCCGCGTCCAATGTGGAGGCACCGCCGAATAACGTGCTGGTGAGCCAGATCATGGAGCGGCTGATCCTGGAAAGCCTGGAACTGCAGGAGGCGGAGCGTCGCGGCGTGCAGATTGATGACGAGACGCTCACTCAGGCGGTCATCGGGTTCGCCCAGCAGAATGGCATGAGCCTCGAGCAGTTCCGGCAGGCGCTGGAGCAGGACGGGCTGAGCTACGTGGAATTCCGCGACCAGATCCGCCGGGAGATGATCATCACCCGCCTGCAGCGCAACCTCGTTAGCAGGCGCATTGCCATCAGCGACAAGGATGTGGACGACCTTCTGGGCTCGCCCTATTACCAGCAGATGCTCTCTGACGAGTATAAAGTAGGCCACATTCTGCTAGCGATCGAGGATTCATCGGACGAGGCGGTCGTCGAAGTTGCCAGCGTGAAGGCCTCTGAGATTGTCGAGGAGCTCCGGGCCGGCGCGGATTTCCGGCAGATGGCGATCGCAAATTCAGCCAGCCCGACGGCTCTGGAGGGGGGTGATCTGGGATGGCGGAAAGCGGGTGAGCTTCCCAGCATCTTCTCGGAGCAGGTGCTTGTGCTGGAGATTGGGGAAACCGCAGATCCCATCGTTACCCGAGGCGGTATCCATATTGTCCAGCTGCTCGAAAAGCGTGGCGCCAGCATGCAGCGGGAGCAGCAGGCGCTGGCGCGACACATTCTTGTGCAGGCCTCGGAGATCCGTACCGAAGCTGAGACGGAAGCGCTGATCTGGGACATCTACGCTAAGCTGGAATCTGGCGAAGACTTCGGCCTGCTGGCGCGGGAATACTCCGAAGATCCGGGCAGCGCCCTTAATGGGGGCGATCTCGGCTGGTCCTCCGGCGAGCAGTTTGTGGAGTCTTTCCGGCAGGTCATGGCTCAGACCGCAACCGGAGGAATGAGCAAACCCTTCAGATCCGAGTATGGCTGGCACATCATAGAAGTATTGGAACGCCGCCAGCAGGATATCAGCGAAGAAGCCCGCCGCAACATGGCCATGCAGATTCTGCATCAGCGGCGCTTCGACGAGGAGCTGCAGAAATGGCAGCGGGAGCTGAGGGACGAGGCCTTCGTCGAGGTGCGAATCTAGTGGGTCCCGGTGCTGAGCAAACCTGCCTGGCGTTCGGGTGCTAGCCATAACCCCCGGCGAGCCCGCCGGGATTGGACCGGATCTTCTGGTGATGCTCGCTCAGCAGGACCGAAGCGCCGACTGGCTTGCGATTGGTGATGCGGGGCTGCTGGAAGACCGAGCGCGACAGCTGGATCTGCCGCTGAAGATCTCCTCGGATCCGGGGGCGCCAACAAGATCTGGTGGTCATCTGACGGTTCTTCATGTGCCGCTCAAGGCGCCAGCCGTCGCGGGTCAACTCGATGTCGCCAATGCCGGCTACGTGATGCGTACCCTTGAGGTTGCCGTCGACGGATGCCTCGAGGGTGCGTTTCGCGCCCTTGTCACCGGGCCGGTACAGAAGTCGCTGATCAACGACGCCGGTATCCCCTTCAGCGGGCACACGGAATATCTCTGTCAGCGGTCCGGCGTCGACGATGTGCTCATGCTGCTGGTAGCCGGCACGTTGAGAGTAGCGCTCGCAACCACCCATCTGCCCCTGCGGGCGGTGCCCGATGCCATCACCATTGCCCTGCTGGAGCGCAGGCTGGGATTGCTGCTGGAAGGCCTCAGCGAACGTTTCGGCATTCCCGATGCCCGGGTGCTGGTCAGCGGGCTAAATCCCCATGCCGGCGAGTCGGGACACCTGGGTCGCGAGGAGATCGACGTCATCGCGCCGGTCTGTGAAGCCTTCCGGCGCAGGGGATTCTCCATCACCGGACCGTTGCCGGCGGATACGCTGTTTACGCCGGATGTGCTCGCCGATGCGGATGCTGTGCTGGTGATGTTTCACGATCAGGGCCTGCCGGTCCTGAAGCACTCGGGGTTCGGCCGGGCGGTCAACGTCACGCTCGGGCTCCCCTTCATACGCACCTCCGTGGATCACGGCACCGGGCTGGATCGGGCCGGAACGGGACGGGTTCACAGCGGAAGCCTGGAGCAGGCCGTAGCGCTTGCCGGCGCTTTGCGTTGAGCGGCTCCAGAAATCACATGGGTAAGCAGCGGCAGAACGCTCCGGGCAAGGCCCGCAAGCGTTTCGGTCAGCATTTTCTCCGCGACGAGGCCGTGCTGCAGGCTATCGTTGATGCGGTTCATCCGGGGGCGGACGATCTGCTGCTGGAAATCGGTCCTGGCAACGGGGCGTTGACTGCCTATCTGGATGGGCTGTCGCGGCGGTACGTTGCTGTGGAGCTGGACCGCGACCTTGTTCCCCTGCTCAGGGCTCGGTTTGCCGGTGTGGAGGTGATTGCGGCGGATATCCTGCGTGTGGATCTGTCGGAGTTGTTCGGCGCGCAGGGGTGGCGCGTCGTTGGCAACCTGCCCTACAACATTTCAACGCCGCTTCTGGTACGGATGCTGGCGCATCTCGGCTCCATCAGAGACATGCATTTCATGCTCCAGCGTGAGGTTGCGAGTCGGCTGTCCGCGGCGCCTCGCAGCAAAGCCTGGGGACGGCTCAGCGTGCTGGTTCAATATCACTGCGAGGTTGAGCAGCTCTTTGACGTGGCACCGGAAAGTTTCGATCCGCCGCCCAGGGTCTGGTCTTCGGTAGTACGTCTCGTCCCGCGAGTCGAAAAAATGCCGCTTGTCAGTGAAGAGGCGTTCGAGCGGGTGATCCGCAATGCGTTCTCACAGAGGCGAAAGCGTCTCAGCAATGCTCTACAATCCCTCGGGGTAGACTTCGACGAAGCCGGAGTGGACCCAGGTGCGCGTGCCGACGAGGTGAGCGTCGACCAGTTCGTGGCGCTATCAAACACGCTGTCCGGCCCGGGTCTCAGCGGTGATGGAGAAAATGCCTGAAGGTTGCCAGCCGAGCGAAGCGATTGCAGCGAGTTGAGTCATGAGTGGAATCGAGATCGACATCGAAACCCGGTATGTGGAGCGGGAATCCAGCCCCGACCAGGACCGGTACGTGTTTGCCTATACCATCACCATCCGCAATCAAGGCGAGGAACCCGGGCAGCTGCTCAACCGGCACTGGTGGATTACTGATGGCCAGGGCGACGTCCAGGAGGTAGAAGGGCCGGGCGTTGTGGGGCAACAACCCCATATCCCTCCAGGACAGGCGTTTCGCTATACCAGCGCGGCAGTTATAGAGACGCCGGTAGGCGCCATGCATGGGAGCTACGAGTTCAAACGCGACGATGGAACCCTGTTCGACGTGCCGATCCCCGCGTTTTCACTCCGTATTCCCAGCATGATCCACTGAGCGGACGTGGCTACCTACGCCATCGGAGATATCCAGGGTTGCTACGATGAGCTGAACGCGCTGCTGGAACAGCTGCGCTTCGATCCTGGTAAGGATCGACTCTGGCTGGTCGGAGATCTGATCAATCGCGGTCCTCGCTCGTTGGACGTCGTCCGGTTCGTTCGCTCGCTGGGCGACTCGGCCCTTACGGTGCTTGGCAATCACGATCTGCACCTGCTTGCTATAGTCTTCGGCGGTCACACGCCCAATCGCAAAGATACTTTCACCGACGTGCTGGAAGCGTCCGATGTGCAGGAGATTGCGCATTGGCTGCGGCACCGGCCGCTGCTGGTGAAGGACGATGCGCTCGGATACGTCATGACCCATGCCGGCATTCCCCACATATGGAGCCTGGACGTGGCAACCGCTCTGGCCGCCGAGGTGGAATCGGTTCTGCGTGGTGAGAAGCACACGGAGTACTTTGCCACCATGTATGGCAACCGGCCTGGCTGCTGGCGAGACGATCTTCAGGGGATGGATCGTTGGCGCTCGATAACAAATTACTTCACGCGGATGCGTCTGGTGGACGAGTCGGGTTGCCTCGACTTTTCACATAAAGGAACCCTTGATGACGCGCCGGCGGGCTGGCTGCCCTGGTACGAGCTGCGCGCCCGGGAGCCCCTGGGCGCGAAGGTGGTGTTTGGTCACTGGGCCTCGCTGGAAGGCCACACGGGCCTTGAAGACATTATCGCGCTGGATACGGGCTGCGTATGGGGCCGTAACCTCACCGCCCTGTGCCTCGAAACGTCCGAATTTACCAGCGTTCCCGCTCGCTGAGAAAAGTTCCCCGCAAATCCTGGCAACTTCCGTGACCCGGTCTACTCTAACTGGTAGGAGCGGTAGAAGCCTACCGATCGGCGGCAGGCGTCTCCGCGCCCCTTCAGCTCACGAAGGGGGATCAGCATAGGAGGCTGAATATGGGTGTTTTTGAGCACTTCCAGGAACGCTTCGATGCGGCTCAGGAAGAAGAGCTGTCACTTTACGAATACCTCGATCTCTGTAAATCGGATCCCCGGACTTACTCCACCGCGGCAGAGCGTTTGCTTCTTGCTGTAGGCGAGCCGGAATTCATCGATACGGCAAACGATCCCAGGTTGTCGAGGATGTTTTCGAACAAGGTGATCAAGCGCTATCCTGCGTTCGAAGAATTTTACGGCATGGAAGAAGCAATAGAGCAGATTGTTTCCTTCTTCCGTCATGCCGCTCAAGGTCTGGAAGAGCGGAAACAGATTCTCTATCTGTTGGGCCCGGTAGGTGGCGGTAAGAGCTCCCTGGCGGAAAAGCTCAAGTCTCTCATGCAGCGGATGCCCTTCTACGCTCTGCAAGGCTCGCCGGTCAACGAATCCCCGCTGGGGCTTTTCGATCCAGCGGAAGACGGCAAGATACTCGAGGAGGAATATGGCATAGCACCTCGGTATCTGCGGGGTGTCATGTCTCCCTGGGCTGCGAAGCGCCTCAAGGAGTTCGGTGGTGATATCACCCAGTTCAAGGTGGTGAAGAAGTATCCTTCTATCCTCGATCAGGTCGCGCTCGCAAAGACCGAGCCCGGTGACGAGAACAACCAGGACATCTCGGCGCTGGTGGGCAAGGTCGATATCCGCAAGCTCGAAGACTTCGAGCAGAGCGATCCCGATGCGTACTCCTACTCCGGCGCCCTGTGCAAAGCCAACCAGGGCATGATGGAATTCGTTGAGATGTTCAAAGCGCCCATCAAGGTGCTGCATCCGCTGCTCACGGCAACTCAGGAAGGTAACTACAACGGAACGGAAGCCATTGGCGCCATGCCCTTCGACGGGGTCGTGCTCGCGCATTCCAATGAGTCCGAGTGGCAGACGTTCCGGAATAACAAGAACAATGAGGCGTTCATCGACCGCGTCTACATCGTAAAGGTCCCCTACTGCCTTCGGGTTGGTGAGGAAATCAAGATCTACGACAAGCTCATCAGGGAGAGTTCCCTGTCGAAGTCACCCTGCGCGCCTGATACGCTGCGCATGCTGGCACAGTTTTCTGTCCTGTCTCGCATCAAAGAGCCAGAAAATTCCAGCGTCTTTTCGAAGATGCGCGTTTACGACGGTGAAAACCTGAAAGATACCGATCCGAAGGCGAAATCGATTCAGGAATATCACGATACGGCGGGTGTTGATGAAGGCATGGACGGCCTTTCCACCCGGTTCGCGTTCAAGATCCTTTCGAAGGTCTTCAACTTTGACGCGTCCGAGGTTGCCGCGAATCCGGTGCATCTGATGTACGTGCTCGAACAGCAGATCGAGCGGGAGCAGTACCCGCAGGAAACCCACGATCGCTACCTGCGGTTCATAAAGGAATACCTCGCTCCGAAGTACGTTGATTTCATCGGCAAGGAAATACAGACGGCCTATCTGGAGTCTTATTCCGAGTATGGGCAGAACATCTTTGACCGCTATGTCACCTACGCGGATTTCTGGATCCAGGATCAGGAATATCGAGACCCGGAAACCGGCGACATCCTGAATCGGGCCTCTCTGAACGAAGAGCTCGAGAAGATCGAGAAGCCGGCAGGCATCAGCAACCCCAAAGACTTCCGTCACGAGATAGTCAACTTCGTTCTGCGGGCTCGGGCCAATAACGACGGCCGTAACCCCTCCTGGCAGAGCTACGAAAAGCTGCGTGCTGTCATCGAGAAGAAGATGTTCTCCAATACCGAGGATCTTCTTCCTGTGATCTCGTTCAACGCCAAATCGTCCAGCGACGAGCAGCGTAAGCACAACGACTTCGTCGCGCGAATGGTGGAGCGGGGCTACACGGAGAAGCAGGTCAGGCTGTTGGCGGAATGGTACATCCGAGTCCGCAAATCACAGTAGTCGGAGCACCAGAAAACCCGGGGGTAATGGGGGTATGAACTATATCATCGACCGGCGGTTGAACGGCAAGAACAAGAACGCCGTCAACCGCCAACGATTTCTCGATCGGTACAAGGGGCACATCAAACGTGCTGTTGCCGATGCCGTCAACGAGCGCAGCATCACCGATATGGAACGCGGTGAAGATGTGCACATTCCCTCCAAGGATCTGTCCGAACCGGTTTTCCAGCATGGCGAGGGCGGTCGGCGCTCCGTGGTCCATCCCGGGAACAAAGAGTTCGTTGCGGGCGACCGCATTGCGCGTCCGCAAGGCGGATCGGGCGGCGGGAGCGGAGAAGGCGAGGCTTCCGATTCCGGTGAAGGCGATGATGATTTCGTCTTTCAGCTGACGCGCGAAGAGTTTCTGGAGTTTCTGTTCGACGATCTGGCCCTGCCGAACCTGACCAAGAGGCATCTGAAGGGAAATGCCAGCTTCAAGTACGAGCGCGCCGGATACACCACGGACGGCGTGCCGACCAAGCTCTCCGTGCTGCGTTCACTTCAATCCGCCAAGGCTCGACGCATTGCGCTCGGCGGCCGCACGCGGCGAACGCTTCGCGAGCTGGAGCAGCGTCTGACCGATGCGCATGAGGCTGGCGATGAATTCAATACCTACCGGCTGCGGGAAGAAGCTGAGCAGCTTCGCGCCCGCCTGAAGCGAATACCTTTTCTCGATACCACGGACCTGCGCTACAAGCTGCATCAGAAGCGCCCCGTACCCACGTCACAAGCGGTCATGTTCTGCCTGATGGACAGATCGTTTTCATCCGCCACCACACCACGGCAAAGGAAGTCAGCGAGCATGACTTTTTCTACTCCCGGGAAACCGGCGGCACGGTGGTTTCCAGCGCCTTGAAGCTGATGCAGGAGATCATCGAGGAGCGATATTCGCTCGACGCCTGGAACATCTACGGGGCGCAGGCGTCAGACGGTGACAACTGGAGCGATGACTCTCCCATTTGCGCGAAGCTTCTGCAGGAGCAGCTGCTACCGGCGGTGCAGCATTTTGCGTACATCGAGATCACCAAGCGCGATCATCAGGCGCTCTGGCGGGAGTATCAGGCTGTGGCGGAGGCGCACCCGGAAACCTTCGCGCTGCGCAACATCCAAAGCCCTGCGGACATCTTCCCGGTTTTTCACGGCCTCTTCCAGCGGAGGGACGCGGCGTGAAGCAGAAGCCCATGTTCGAGGGAAGCGACTGGAGCTTCGAGCTCATCGAGCGCTGTGATCAGGAAATCGGCGCGCTGGCAGAAAAGTACGGTCTGGACACCTATCCCAACCAGATCGAGATCATTCGATCCGATCAGATGATGGACGCCTATGCCTCGGTGGGAATGCCGGTGGGCTACCACCACTGGTCCTATGGGAAGCACTTCGTGGAGGTTGAGAAGCAGTACCAGCGGGGGCTCATGGGGCTGGCGTATGAGATCGTGATCAACGCCAACCCGTGCGTTTCCTACCTCATGGAAGAAAACTCGATGACCATGCAGGCGCTGGTAATAGCCCACGCCTGCTACGGGCACAACTCCTTTTTCAAAGGTAACTATCTTTTCCGCACCTGGACCGACGCCAGCGCGATCATCGACTATCTGGTGTTCTCCAGAAATTACATCAGCCGTTGCGAGGAGCAGCACGGCGTGGAGGAGGTGGAATCCATTCTGGATGCCTGCCACGCGCTGATGAACTACGGCGTGGATCGCTACAAGCGTCCTTACCCGATTTCCGCCGATGAGGAGCAGCGTCGCCAGCAGGAGCGCGCGGAGTACGTTCAGCGCAATCTCAATGATCTGTGGCGGACGCTGCCAAACGCCAGGAAAGTGGACGAAGCGGAAGAGCCGGGATTCCCCCGCGAGCCTCAGGAGAATCTGCTCTATTTCATCGAGAAGAACGCGCCTTTGCTGGAACCCTGGCAGCGGGAGATCGTGCGCATCGTGCGCAAGTTGGCCCAGTACTTCTACCCCCAGCGCCAGACCCAGGTGATGAACGAAGGGTGGGCCACGTTCTGGCACTACACCCTGATGAACCGGCTTTACGATGAAGGGTTGCTTACCGATGGCAGCATCATGGAGTTTCTGGCTTCCCACACTTCGGTTCTGTTTCAACCGGATTTTGATCATCCAGGATATCGGGGGATAAACCCCTACGCGCTCGGCTTTGCCATGTACTCGGATCTGAAGCGGATCTGCGAGCATCCCACGGATGAGGATCGCGCCTGGTTTCCGGACATCGCTGGCGACGACTGGCAGAAAGTGCTGCCCGAAGCCATGCGAAACTTCAAAGACGAGAGCTTCATACTGCAGTTTCTGTCGCCCAAGGTGATGCGCGATCTGCATCTGTTCGGCGTCGTGGATGATGACGAGGACAAAGAGATCGAGGTGGCCGCCATACACGACGTCGAAGGTTATCGACGGGTCCGCGAGCTGCTTGCCGGCCAATACAACCTTGGCGATCGGGAACCCAACATTCAGGCCGTGAAGGTCGACCTGCGGGGCGACCGGAGCCTCACGCTGCGGCATTTTCAGTTTGAGCGGCGGCCGCTTGCCGGCTCCACCGATGAGGTGCTCAAGCACCTGCACCGACTGTGGGGTTTTCCGGTGCATCTCGAATCCCTGTGGAATGACACGCTCGTGTCCACCTCCCACTGTCCCCCCCAGGCAGATTCGGACGCCGCCTGAGGGCGTTTGCGGGAAACTCATCTCGCTGGCATCTTTGCCGTCATGGACATTTATCTCGTCGGTGGTGCGGTACGCGATGAGCTGCTTGGCCGGGCTGTCAGGGAGCGCGATTGGGTGGTGGTTGGCGCCACTCCGGAGGCCATGAAAGCGCTCGGCTATCGGCAGGTCGGGCGCGATTTCCCGGTGTTTCTGCACCCGGAGACTCAGGAAGAGTATGCCCTGGCCCGCACAGAGCGTAAGACCGGCCCCGGCCACACGGGCTTCGTCTGTCACGCGGGTCCTGAGGTGACGCTGGAGGAAGATCTTCTGCGCCGGGATCTGACCATAAACGCTATGGCCAGGGCTCCGGACGGGTCGATCATCGATGCCTTTGGCGGAACGGCCGATCTTAAGCAGCACCGTCTGCGCCACGTCTCTCCGGCATTCGAGGAAGATCCGCTGCGGGTCTTCCGCGTTGCCCGATTTGCGGCTCAGCTGCCGGAATTCGAGGTTGCGCCCGAAACCATTGAGCTCATGCGCCTGATGGCCGCGGAGAATCAGCTGGCTCAGCTGTCTGCCGAACGGGTGTGGCAGGAGCTCAGAAAGGCGCTGTCCTGCGCTTCCCCGGTGCGGTTTTTCGAAGTGCTTTCCCAGGCCGGCGCCTTGTCGCCCTGGCTGGCCGAGCTGGAAGGGCTTGCTGTCCACTTTCCATCCGCTCTCGGCGGCCCGGAGCTGCGCTTTGGCAGCCTGGGCTGGCTTCTGGGCGACCAGCAGATGGAAGCGCTCAGTAGACGGTTGCGGGCGCCCCGGCGCTATCAGCGGCTCTCCGGCCTCATTGGCCGGTTCGGCCGAGGCCTTGCCATTTGGCAGCGCGCCCGGCCCGAACAGGTGCTGGCAGCGCTGCAGGCGCTTGGGGCGTTCAGCGCTGGTCGGGATCCGGAACCTGCCCTGCGGATCGTGGAGGCGTGCGCCGATGTCGATCTCCGGCCGCTGCGGCATCTGACCGGGGAACTCAACGCGGTGACGGCTTCAGCCTTCCAGGATCAGGGCCTTGCGGGCAGGGCCCTGGGAGAGGCCATTGACGGGGCCCGGATAGAGCTCATCCGGCGGGCGCAGGAGGTCTAGCCCGTCGACTCCGGGATGCGGCGCCGCTCGATGCTTACGCCCACGCTATCGGCCGCTTCGACGGCCTCGGTCTTCTCTACCTCGACCCTCACCCGCTGGATTGCGAACTCCCGGAGCAGCAGGGCGGCAATGTGCTCGGCCAGGGTCTCTACGAGCTGGAACTTGCCTTCCCGCGCCAGCGCGGTTACCCGGTCCGCTGCAACGGCGTAGTCGAGGGCGTGCTCGATGCTGTCTTCCCGACCCGCGTTGCGGGTATCCGTGGCCATGGCGAAGCTGATTTTTACGGGTTGAAGGTTCTCCCGCTCCCAGGGGTGAATGCCGATGATGACGTTAATGGTCAGGCCGCGCACGAATACGGTATCGATGTCAGCTTCCTCCCGGTATGCCCAGCTCGGTAATTGGCCAACGGGCACGGGTGTCAATGGCCAGAGGCGCTCGCTCTCCAAGCAGCAGCCTCTGGCAGCCAGCATAGGCGATCATGGCGCCGTTGTCCGTGCACAGCCGAGGCGCCGCGTAGTAGATGCTCGCGTCCAGATTAGCCTCCAGCCTTTCGCGAAGGCGGACGTTGGCGCTCACCCCGCCGGCCACCACCAGGTGGGGAACCTTGGTCTGTTCCACGGCGCGACGGCACTTGATGATCAGGGTATCCACCACGGCTTCCTCAAATGCGCGCGCAATGTCCGCCCGGTCCTCGTCGGTCAGAGGCTCACTGGCTTTCACCGTGTTGAGGGTGAAGGTTTTGAGGCCGCTGAAGCTGAAATCCAGGCCGGGCCTGTCGGTCATCGGGCGGGGAAATCTGAATCGTTGAGGGTCACCGGATTCGGCGCAGCGGGCAAGGTTCGGGCCACCGGGATACCCGAGATCGAGCATCTTCGCCGCTTTGTCGAACGCTTCTCCCGCCGCATCGTCCAGGGATTCTCCCAGCAGCCTGTAGTCACCCAGCCCGGCCACTTCCACCAGTTGGGTGTGCCCACCTGAGACCAGCAGGGCGATGAATGGCAGGGGCGGCTGGGTCTGGTCGATGAGCGGCGCCAGCAGGTGTGCTTCCATGTGATGGACGGCAACGGCCGGAATGCCCAGACCCCAGGCCAGGCTGCGCCCGAAGGTAGCGCCCACCAGAAGCGCGCCCATCAGGCCCGGCCCCGCGGTGTAGGCGACGGCGCTCAGGTCGTCTAGAGACTTGCCGGCTTTACGAAGCGTTTCCTGGCACAGCGGAATCAGCTTGCGAATGTGATCGCGGGACGCCAGTTCCGGCACCACACCCCCGTACTGGGCGTGCAGGGCTACCTGGCTGTACAGCTCATCGGCGAGCAGCCCCAGATCTGAGTCGAAGAGGGCCACGCCCGTTTCGTCGCAGGAAGTTTCGATGCCCAGTACCAGCATGGGCTTATGTTACCCTGCTGCAGGCTTTTGCAAAGCCCTTGAGATGCCAGTAGAATTTGCGCCCCGTGAAACGATCCACAGTAAGGATTGACTGCAGCCCATGCCCAGCGTACGAGTGAAAGAAAACGAGCCCTTTGACGTTGCCCTGAGACGCTTCAAGCGCTCCTGCGAGAAAGCGGGCGTGCTGTCGGAAGTTCGCCGGCGGGAGTTCTACGAGAAGCCCACGTCGGTGCGGAAACGCAAAGCTGCTGCCGCGGTTAAGCGTCACGCGAAGAAACTGCAGCGTGAATCCCGTCGGTTCGAGAAAAATTTCTAGACGTCTCGCCTGAAGGGCGTCTGCTCTGCAACGGCCTGGAGCCGGAACCCGGCACGCAGGTCCGGGTCCCAGATCCAGGCCCACAGCCCGCAAAGAGAACCGCTACAGGGTTCGTAACGATCATGTCTGACCTCAAGCTGAAGATTAGCGAAATGACCAAGGTCGCCATGAAAGCCCGTGACAAGAATCGGGTCGCCGCGCTGCGCATGGTGAATTCCGAGATCAAACGCATCGAGGTGGACGAGCGTCGCGACCTCACCGACGAGGATGTGCTGGGAATCCTCAATCGCATGCTCAAGCAGCGCCACGATTCTCTGAGCCAGTTCGAAGCGGCCGGACGAGAAGACCTCGCGGAAAAGGAGCGCTTCGAGATTGGCGTGATCCGCGAGTTCATGCCCGAGCCGTTGAGCGCGGAGGCGCTGGCCGCCCTGGTAGACGAAGTCGTCGCCAGCACCGGCGCGACGGAGATGAAGGATATGGGCAGGGTCATGGGCGCATTGAAACCCAAGGTCCAGGGCCGCGCAGATATGGGCGCGCTTTCGGGGCTGGTCAAGGCCAGGCTTACCAGCTGAGCAGCCCCTTCCTTCCAGCCTCACGGTGGTCCGGAATCGGCCACAATTCCGCTACAGTTTCGTCACTGCTATTGCGGCCGCATCTGCTATGGTTTTAATTGACGTTCAACTTTTGTAAGGCGCGGTTGCGATGAAACCTCTTGTGCCCGTTGTTCTGGCGGGCGGCACGGGCAGCCGTCTATGGCCACTCTCGAGAGAGCTGTTTCCGAAGCAGTTTCATGCCCTGTTCGGCGACGAGTCTCTGCTGCAAAGCACGTTGAGGCGGGCAAAGCGGGTTTCCGAGCACGCGCCCATCGTCGTCTGCAACGAGGAGCACCGCTTTCTGGTCGCAGAACAGGCGAGGCAGATCGATCAGGACTGGCAACGCATCATTCTCGAACCTGAAGGCCGCAACACGGCGCCTGCCATCGCCCTGGCTGCGCTGGAGGTCTGTGAAGCATTTGGGGACGGTCTGCTCCTGGTCCTGCCCTCCGATCATCTCATCCGGGACACGGATGCTTTCCTGCACGCGGTTGGTCTCGCCGTAACGGCAGCGGAGGCCGGCGGGATGGTGACCTTCGGCATCGAGCCGACCAGTCCCGAGACGGGTTACGGGTATATCGAAGCGCCTGGCGCGGCGGCCGCCGAGGCTGCGGTGACGGTCAAGTCGTTCGTCGAGAAACCCGATCAGGCCAAGGCTGCCCGGTATCTGGCCTCCGGAGATTTCCTCTGGAACAGCGGCATGTTTGTCTTCGGTGCCAGGGCCTATCTGGACGAGTTGCAGCGGCTGCAGCCGGAGATGCAGCGCAAGGTGGTGCAGGCCTACCAGTCGGGGGTCCCGGATCTGGACTTCTTCCGCCCGGGCTCCGACTTTCTGGACAGTCCGTCATTGTCCGTGGACTACGCGGTGATGGAGAAGACGGACCGCGCAATGGTAGTGCCTGGGGGCTTTGACTGGAGCGACGTAGGCTCCTGGCTCGCCATCTGGGCGTCCTCGGATCAGAACGAAGACGGCAACCACCTCAGCGGTGACGTGCTGGCGGTAGATACCGCGGATTCCTACGTGCTGGCCCAGGATCGTCTGGTGGGCATCCTGGGCGTGCAGAATCTGGTTGTGGTCGAAACGGCGGATGCCGTGCTGGTGGCGGATAAAGGCCGGGTTCAGGACGTGCGCCAGATTGTCGATCGCCTCAAGCAATGCCAACGGGGCGAGTATCTGCTGCATCGCGAAGTGTATCGGCCCTGGGGCAGCTATGAAGGCGTGCAGCAGGGCGAGCGCTATCAGGTCAAGCGCATTACGGTGAAGCCCGGGGAACGGCTGTCGCTGCAGAAACATCATCACCGATCGGAGCACTGGATCGTTGTCCGTGGCACCGCCGAGGTTACCCGTGGCGAGGAGGTCTTCACGCTTTCGGAGAACGAGAGCACCTACATTCCCCTGGGGGTGGTGCACCGCCTGGAGAATCCCGGCAAGCTGACGCTGGAGCTCATTGAAGTGCAGGTGGGCGCCTACCTTGGCGAAGATGACATCGTTCGGCTTGAAGATCAGTACGGTCGCTGAGCGCGTGTGTTAGAGTCGGTCGGCTATGGCCGGCCGCATACCGCAATCTTTCATCAACGATCTTCTCGGTCGAATCGACATCGTCGATATCGTAGATACCCGGCTGACATTGAAAAAGGCGGGCAAGAATTACCAGGCGCTCTGCCCGTTCCACAACGAAAAAACCCCATCGTTTTCCGTGAGTCCGGATAAGCAGTTCTATCATTGCTTCGGATGCGGAGCCAGCGGCACGGCGCTCACCTTTCTGATGGAATTCGACCGCATGGAGTTCGTGGAGGCAGTAGAGAGCCTTGCCCGGACCGCTGGCGTGGAGGTTCCCCGAGAGCAGGGCGCGCGGCCGCTGAAGGATCACACCGATCTCTATGGGCTGATGGCCGGCGCGGAAC